>CANQSU010000146.1 GCA_947626585.1 uncultured Oscillospiraceae bacterium | reverse complement strand
GATGCCGCTGTTAACACGCTGGTAAATTACGGTATCCTGCACGGCTATGACGACGGCAAGCCCCATCCCGAGGGCAGCATCACGCGCGCGGAAATGGCGGCTATCGTCTACCGCGTCATGACCGGCGACACCTCTGGCGACAACAAGGCTGCCGCCACCAGGTATGGCTCCGCTGCGGCCAAGTTCACCGACGCCGGTACGGCCGACTGGGCCAAGGGCTATATCGGCTTCTGCGCCGACGAGGGCGTGCTGAAGGGCACCCCGGGCGGGAAGGTTTTCCCCAACGAGCCGATCACCGGCAATGAGGTCCAGGCCATGCTGCTTCGCGCTCTCGGCTACGACAAGAACGACGAGTACACCGGCCCGGACTGGACTAAGTACGTTCTGGCCGACGCCACCAAGGCCGGCATCTCCAAGAACGTTCCCGAGGATCCCTCCAAGGTAGCTACCCGCGGCGCTGTGGCTCAGCTGACCTACGACGCGGCTTTCGTGGACAGCCGCGTGGCTCTCACGCTGGTTCCCAATGTTGACTACGCGCCCACCGGCGAGCATCTGATTGATGTTAAAGAAACGCCGAAGCTTAACGACTGGGGCGAGCCCAGCACCGTGTACACCTGCACCTTTAACTGGCCCGACATTCTTACTCAGAAAACGCCTGAAGTGAAGGACAAGGCTCTTGTTGAGTATGACGCTCCCGTCACCGAGTGCGACGTGGCTAAGGCTGTCGGGATCAAAAAGTCCGCGGAACTCACTACCTACACCAACGGCAAGGGCAATGCGGGTGTGCAGCGCATTGACGCTCTGGATACCACCACAAACATCGGCGCTCAGGGCCGTCACATCGCCGTCTATGACTCCAACCACGACGGTGATGCCGACATCATCGTGTACAAGGACACCGTCCTTGCCAAGGTCACCGGCGTAACCGCCGCCACCTACGATACCAACGGCCACGAGCTTGCTGCCGCCAGCACTACCGTTACCGTCTACGGCAACGTGAACATGCAGGGCATTCCCAACAACGCGACACCCATCTCCGGCGCTCCCGGCGCGGGCGTGACTAATGCCGATACTACTATTGCCTATAAGGTTTCCGGCACTTACACCATGGGTCAGATGCTGACAGTCAACATTTTGACTGGCACCGACACCCCGGGCAACCAGATTCTCGGCACTACTATTCCCAGCGCTACCTATCGCGCTCAGAACGCCAAGGAAGCGACCGCCAAGAGCGTCACCGTGGCCGCCATCATCTACGACGGCGCCTCCACTCAGAATGAGGTCGGTTTTGTGGGCACTGACGGCGTGCGCTATCTCTATGACGTGAGCTACGGCTACTACAATGACGCTGTTGCTGCCGCCACTGACGTTTTGAGCAACACTGCCATTGGCAAGACCTACAGCGTCTATGTTGACAGCAACAACAACGTACTTGGCATCAACCCCTCCCTCGGTGAGACGGGTGTTGGCGTTGTGACCGATTTCAAGGCCGTATCCCTCGGCACCGCTGCCGCTGGTGCAGTTAACTATGTAGTTGACTACACCATCCTGACCGCTAACAACACCTCCGTCACCGTGCGTGCGGCGAATTCCGGTGTTGCTTATGCAGGCGAGGCTGCCGCGATTGATGCCGCACAGAAGATCAAGGGCTCCCTTGTGAGCTATGCGCCCAACGGTACCACACCCGAGTATTATGATGTCACTTCAGCTGCCACAACTTCGCTGGCCAATGGTACGCTTACCAACGCCACGGATGCCTTTGAGATCGGCGACGCTGACGCCATTAATACCCAGCATCTGGTGGACAACGACACGGTATTCTTTGTCGCCAACTACACCATGAACAACTCCCTGAACGCGGGCGCCGGCGCCTACGTTGCCAGCGGCTACTCCATCTACAAGGGCTTCCAGAACCTGCCCTACGATTACAAGATGGGCAACTCTCCCATTTATGAAAATGGTACGCAGACTGTGGCTGCCAATAGTCCCATCGGCTGGCAGGCGTTGACCGCCAAGAAGGATGCCGCATTTGCGGAAGGGGTCCATGCCAGGTACGTCCTCATCCTGAACGGCACCGAGAGGACCACCAACGTCGCTCAGACCGTTCCCAACTACGCCTATGTGAGCTACAACGATCAGATGTACGACACCTTTAAAGAGTACTACCAGTTCAACAACGTGCTCGTAAACGGCGCCAAGACCAACCTGAAGCTGAGCAACACTGCTGGCAACGTGATCAAGGCTAACGGCTCCGGCCTCTACACCTACGCTGACTCCACCAACGGGACCTACGGGACTATCGCCGCTGTCAATAAGGTTGCGACCGGGAATACATGGACCTACAGCGCCGGCGTTCTCGGCCTCGCGACGGCTGTCAATCCCAACGGTTTGACGACTCCTCCCGCCGGCTGGAATACCCAGTACTACACCGTGACCGCCGACACCCAGATCTACATCGTCAACAACACCACCGGCCAGGCCTACAAGTTCAACGGCGACCTTAGCTCCGTTTTGGCCACCTATAAAAACGAGACTACCGGAACACCTGAGATGTACTTCCAGCTCAACCAGTACGGTTGGATCAACTTCATCTATGTTGTTGACAACATGACCGGCACCACTCCGAAGCCTGTCACAACCGCGACGATCAACTACACTCTGTACATCGTCAACCCGGTTACCGGAGCGATAGTTGACACTTATACTAAGGGATACACTGGAGTTGCTGCTGGGCAGACATTCGTTCCTGATCTCCAGGTCCTCGCGGCTGATATGGGCGTGAGTACCACGAACCTTACGCAGTATGGCGCGATGTATCTTGGGACTGATCCTCTGGTTAAGCCCATCACCACCGAGGCGGGCAAGACCTACAACATCAGTATCTACGCCTACTATTCTGTCGGCTGACACAACGCAAACCCCTGAAAACCTAACAGCTTTCAAAGCCCCGCGGCTCCGCCGCGGGGCTTCTTTTTTCCGGAAATGAGGCCATTGTGGCGAAAAATATTATGTAAACGCCGAAAAAATCAAAATTTTATATTTGTGTCTTGCGCGTGTATTGCGGGAAACTAAGCACAGGATTTGGAAGGTAAATTGTGTAAATCAACGAAGGCTTCCCCCCGCACCTCTTGAAATAATCATTTCGCCGCATCATAATACCTGATACTGAAAAAAGTCGAAGGACATAAAACGGAGGTATTATGATGAGAAATCCAAACGGTTACGGGGGAATTTCAAGGCTGCCCGGAAACAGGAGGCGGCCCTACCGTGTGCGCGTGACGGTGGGCTGGGAGGAAATCGGATCGGGCCGGCGGGTCCAGCGGTACGCTACGCTGGGCTATTATGAAACTCGCGGCGAGGCCATGAACGCCCTGGCGGAGTACAACCGCTCACCCTACGACCTGAGCGCACGGAACCTGACCTTCAAGGCCGCCTTTGACCAGTGGAGCCCCGGATATTTTGAAAAATTTCCAAGCACCCGGCGGGTCACTGAGTGCGCCATGGACTTCTGCCGCGACATTTGGGATCTGCCCATGCGGAAGCTGCGGTCTACGCATCTGCAAGAGGTGATCTCAGGCATGAGCGACAAGTCCCGTGGCTATCAGTCCAAGGTCCGCTCGCTGATGCACATGGTCTACCGCTGGGCCATCAGCCGTGAGGTGACGCAAAACGACTGGTCCCGGTATGTTGAGCTGACGGCGGAGGAACGGGAATCGCCCCGGCGTGTGTTCACCGGGGAGGAGGTGGCGCTATTTTGGGAAAAACGCGGTCAGCCGCTGCCCGGAGAACGGGCCAGGCTTCAGGGACTGGGCCTGGGCGATTCGGTGCTTGTACTGCTGTATACGGGGATGCGCGTGGGGGAGCTGCTGGCGCTCCGGCGGGAGGATATTCACCTGGACCGGCGGTATATCGACCTGCACGGAACCAAGACACGCGCCGCGCGGCGGACGATCCCCATCCACCGGCGGCTCATACCGGTGCTGGATGAAATGATGCTGCGATGCCAGTCGGACTATCTGATCCCCGGTCCTGACGGGAACGGGTTGGCATATCCAAGCTATAAAAGCTGGTTCGACGGGGTGATGCGGAGCATGGGGCTTGATCACACACCGCACGACACCCGCCACAGCTTCATTTCGGCCCTGGATACCGCCGGTGTGCGCCGCGCCGCCGTAAAATTCATCGTCGGCCACAGTCAATCCGACGTCACGGACCGTTACACCCACAAGGACCTGGCGGAGCTGATTCGCGAGGTGGACAAGCTGACGTATTGACACAGAGATGCTTCATGTTAAATTCCCCGCCCGGATCGCCGCCTTCAAGCCCACGAAAAAAGGCCCCCGGGCAAATGCCCGGAGGCCATGTGGTTCACGCGATCAGCCGAGATACAAGGGGATCAGGGATCTCATTTAGCGGGAACGTAAAGTACCAGAGTGATCGTGTCAACGGTCTTCTTCGCGTTGCCGGTGCCGGTACCGGTGATGGAGATCTCCACCACATAGTTGCCGGGTCCAAGAGGAAGCGTAGTGGTGATGTCGCCGCTAAGAGTTGCGGTTCCGCCAACCAAGGTAACATCAGCGGCGGTTCCGGTGGTGTAAGCCACATACTCAAGGCCGTTCCAGATCTTCACATTGGCGCTGATGGAGCATTTCGCAGTCGTCCAAGCGTCAGTACCGGTTATCGTTCCGCCGCTAAAGGTGATCTTGTTGCCGGTTGTTCCGGAGGCAAGTGCAACGTTCTCAGCTGTCAGGGTGCCGGAAGCGGGAGCGGTGCCGGGCTTGGCGGTAACTTCGCCCTCAACGTAGATCACGTTGATCCAGCCGAACTGGTTCGTCTGGAACCAGACGCGGTTAGACGCGTCGCCGTACGCCTTCTCGACGGTATCAAGAGGAACATTGACCTTGACGCTGGTGCCGGTGGTCGGGCTGACAATGTAGATCGCAACATCCTTGGCAACGGTCAGATACTTATCATCAGCAATCTGAACACCGTTCGGGGTATCCTGAAGCACCGTCAGAACGCCGTTCTTATAGGTGTAGTTAGTGGTGCCGCCGTTGATCAGATTCTCGCTCTTGGTCACGTTCTTCCAGCCATCATTGGTGTACTCGCTGTAGGTGTAAAGGCCGGTGGCGTTAATGGCGGAAATGCCGTCATAGTTCACGCGCAGGGGCTGGTGAGCGGTGCCGTTGATGATGGCATCGTACTGATAATAGTTGTCATAGACCTTGACGAAGGAGACGGGGTCGGCAAGGTAAGCATAGTTGTTGACCGTCTCAACCGTGTTGGTACTCTTGTTGGTAGCATTGATAACCAGGACATAGTCGGAATCAATGTACTGAGCCTGAAGGGAAGTCAAGGTGCTGTAGGGGTTGCCGGCTTCAACGATAGTGCCGCCGAAGGTCAGATCCTGAATGTTCTGGAAGCCAGTCACGATGGAGTAACCGGTGAACACAAAGCCGCCGGCGGAGTTCTTCATCTGATAATTGGCGATGAAGAACACAGTCTTGTCGTCAACGAGAGTGCCGGTAATCGCGTCGGCGTCGCCGGCTTCAACGGTGTTGGCGGTTTCAAAGCCACTCGCCGTGGTCGCCTCGGTGATGGCGGAGTAGCCCTTGACAGAGCTGGTGGTCTCGGGATCCCAGCTGATAAGGTCGCCATAATAAGCCTCGGCAGCCGATTCGGCATCGTCCTCGCTGGTGTACACATTAAACCTATTGGCGCTATCCAGGAATCGAACGGTGACGCTGGTGTTGTCCTTGGTGAGAACGGTAAGCTGGGCGGCATACTGCTTAGCGCCGATCCTGAAGGCGCCGAAGTCGGTGACGACGCCGGTACCCTTGCTGCCGCTCTCCGCGACAGGCTCAACACCGAGGATGTTGCCCTGACCGTCAAGATAAAGGGTGTAGCTCTTGCCGATAGCCTCATCGTCAAGCCTCTCGGCGGTGTCGCTCTTGCCGCCGTTGTAGGCGTAGGTCACGTTGTAGAGATAGGTCTTGCCGTTGGTGGCCACAAGGCCGGTGATGGAGGTGCCGTTGGCCTCCTTCACGATGGCGCTGACAGTCACGGAAGCGGTGGCAGCCTTGCTGGTGTTATCAAAAGCCTCGATCTGGCTGTCCGCGGTGAAGGGACTGGCTGTGGCATACGCGTTGGTGCTGAGCATGTCGTCCTTCGCGAAGGTGGTGGTCGCGCCGGTGACGTCACCCTCATAACCAGCGGTGGCGATGGTCGCGTTGGCGTTGTTGTAGAAGGCGGTCATGGTGTAGCTGGCGGCGACGGCGGTCTGTCCGTTGACCTTGACCTCGTCGGTAACATCGGTCACCTCGGCCAGGAAGGTGTCAACATAGACGATGCGGTCGTCATAGACGCGGGTCCAGCGGCCCTGAGCGCCTATGGCATTCGCGGCGTCAAGAGCGGTCTGGGTGTTGGAGACGCTGATGTTAGCGGTGTTATCCTTGCCGTTGGTGTAAGTGGCCACGCTCGTAGCGGAGGTGGAATTCAGCTTCATAGCCGCGTACACGGAGGCCTGAGTCACGGGAACGAAGCTCTCAAGCAGAGGCTCGTCGGCAATGGGCACGACCTTCTCCACAGGAGTGTCAGCCCAGGCGAACTTGACGTTGTACACGGTGATGGGAGCGCCCCAATCATCGTAATCCTCGCCGGTAGCGCCGATCTCCATCAGCTTCTTGCCCAGGGACTTGTAGCCAACGCTGGGATACAGGGCGGGCTCAACGCAGTCGGTGCCGGTAGCGGCATTGACGGTCAGCTGAGAAACGGCGCCACGGAGCGCAACCTTGGCGGGATCCTCGGGAACGTTCTTGGAGATGCCGGTCTTGGTGGCGTCGGACAGGACGTTGTAGGTCCAGTTCGCGCCGGTGTACTCGTTGTTCTTGTCGTAGCCGAGGGCGCGAAGCAGCATGGCCTGGACCTCATAGCCGGTGATCGGCTCGTTGGGGAAGACCATTCCGCCCGGGGTGCCCTTCAGCACGCCCTCGTTGGCGCAGAAGCCGATATAGCCCTTGGCCCAGTCGGCCGTACCGGCGTCGGAGAACTTGGCCGCATAGGAGCCATACTTGGTGGCGACAGCGGCGTTGGTGCTTGTGGTGTCGCCGGTCATGACGCGGTAGACGATAGTCGCCATCTCCGCGCGCGTGATGCTGCCCTCGGGATGGGGCTGGTGATCGTCATAGCCGTGAAGGATACCGTAATTTACCAGCGTTTCAACAGCGGCACT
>CANQSU010000145.1 GCA_947626585.1 uncultured Oscillospiraceae bacterium | reverse complement strand
CCCCTTATGAAGGGGAGGCTGAGGGGACGCGTTATCGGTGGCGCGGGCAAGGACCCTTACCTTCGCACTGGGCTCCCTTTCGTAAGGGGAGCTGTCACGGCGCGGCCGTGACTGAGGGGTCGAGGGCTCCGATTACCGCGAATTCAGGCGCCGGCAAAACCCTTCACCCTCGACCCCACCGGCCCTGCGGGGCCACCTCCCCTTATGAAGGGGAGGTTAACCCGTTGACAAAGGCAAAGCCTTTGCCAACGGAAGGAGTTTTTTCGCGCCTGCGGGCGAAAAACTCCGCGAGGCTTTGTCTACCGGCCTGTCAATAAAGATATCTTCCCGTCACGCTGTGCGTATCGCGGCTGATCTCCTCCGGCGTGCCGGCGGCGACGATGGCGCCGCCCCGGACGCCGCCGCCGGGGCCCAGATCGATAACATAGTCGGAGTTGCGTATGACGTCCAGGTCGTGTTCGATAACGATGACCGTGGCGCCGCTGTCCGTAAGTCTACGGAACACGTGGAGAAGGGTCTCCACGTCCAGTGGGTGAAGGCCGATGGTGGGCTCGTCAAAGACAAAGACAGAGTCGGACTGGCCCCGGCCCAGCTCGCCGGCCAGCTTCAGCCGCTGAGCCTCGCCGCCGGACAGACTGGGCGTCTCCTCGCCCAGGGTCAGATACCCCAGTCCCAGCTCGTGGAGAACGGCGAGCCGGCGGGCGACCAGGGGCAGATCGGCGCAGGCCTCAAGCGCCTCGTCCACGCTCATGTCCATAAGCTCGGGCAGGGTGGAGGCCCTGCCGCCCTTCTTCGGCTCCCGGCGGATGAGGGACGCGGCCCTGGAATACCTCGACCCGCCGCAGTCGGGGCAGGGGATGTCCACATCGGGCAAAAACTGCACGTCGAGACTGATCTGCCCCGTGCCGTCACAGGTGGGACAGCGCAAAGAGCCGGTGTTGTAGGAGAAATCCCCGGCCTTCAGGCCCCGGGCCCTGGCACCGGGCGTCCTGGCGAACGCCTTGCGAAGCTCGTCGTGGACGTCGGCGTAGGTGGCCACGGTGGAGCGGACGTTGATGCCGATGGGCGTGGCGTCGATAAGCTTGACCTGGGCGACGCCGTCGGCGCGTATCTCCCTGATATGTCCGGGGAGCTTCTGGCCCCGTATGCTCGCCTCCAGCGCCGGCACCAGGCTTTCCAGCACCAGGGTGGTCTTGCCCGAGCCGGAGACGCCCGTCACGGCGACGAGCCGGCCCCTGGGGAAGTCCGCCTCGAGGGGGTGGACCGTGTGGATCTGAGAGGTGGACAGGTGTATGGTCCCGAGCTTGAACATCTCATCCTTCGCGGCCCGCCCGCCCAGGTCAATGACGGCATTGCCCGTCAAATACGGCCCGATGCGGGAGGCGGGATCACGCTCCGCCTCCCCGATGGGTCCCTGGGCAATGACGGTGCCGCCGTTGGCCCCGGCCCCGGGGCCAAGCTCGATGAGCCAGTCCGCGCGGCTCAGAACGTTCGTGTCGTGATCCACCAGCACCACCGTGTTCCCGTCGGACAGAAGATCCCGCATGACGCCGGCGAGGCCCTCCATATTGGCCGGGTGAAGCCCGATGGACGGCTCGTCCAGCACGTACAGCGCCCCGGTGGTGCGGTTGCGCACGGCCCTGGCCAGCTGCATCCTCTGCCGCTCCCCGGTGGACAGGGTGGAGGCCGCCCGGTCCAGCGTCAGATAGGGAAGCCCCAGCTCCACCAGCCTGCGCGCGGCACCCAGGAAGGAGTCGCAGATGCTCTCCGCCATGGGCCGCATCTCGGGGGCAAGAGATGCCGGCACGCCCCGGACCCACTCGATAAGGTCCGCCAGCGTCATTTTACAGGCGTCCGCCAGGGATATTCCCCGGATCCTCGGCGCGCGTGCGCCGCCGGAAAGCCGCGTGCCGCCGCAGTCGGGGCACACGTCCTGTTTCAGAAACTTCTCCACCCGCTTCATGCCGCTCTCGTCCCTGACCTTCGAGAGAGCGTTTTCCACCGTGTAGGTGGCGTTGAAATAGGTAAAATCCATGTCCCCCGCCGCGCCGCTGGTCTTGTTCTGATAGATGATGTTCTTCTTCACAGCGGGCCCGTGAAACACAATGTCCCGCTCGGCCTCCGTCAGATCCCGGAAGGGCACGTCGGTGCGGACGCCCATGGACCGGGCGATATCCTTCATCAGCGACCACATCAGCGTCTGCCAGGGCGCCACGGCGCCCTCGTCGATGGTCAGGGACTCGTCGGGCACCAGGGTGGACTCGTCCACGGTGCGGACGATGCCGGTGCCGTCGCATCTCTTGCACGCGCCCTGGCTGTTGAAGGCCAGCTCCTCCGCGCCGGGGGCGAAAAACCGTTCCCCGCACTCCGGGCACACAAGCTCCAGCCCCGCCGCCACGTTCAGGGACGGCGCGACGTAGTGCCCGTTGGGACAGCGGTGGGAGGCCAGGCGGGAGAACATGAGCCGCAGGGAATTGAGAAGCTCCGTCCCGGTGCCGAAGGTGCTGCGGATCCCCGGCACTCCCGGCCTCTGCCGCAGGGCCAGGGCGGCGGGGATGTACAGGACCTCGTCCACCGGGGCGCGCTCGGCCTGGGTCATCCTCCTTCTCGTGTAGGTGGACAGGGATTCCAGATACCGGCGGGAGCCCTCGGCGTAGAGGATACCCAGCGCCAGGGAGGACTTGCCCGACCCGGATACCCCCGCCACGGCCACCAGGCGGTTCAGGGGGATATCCACGTCGATATTTTTAAGGTTGTGTACCCGCCCGCCGCGCACCTCGATGTGGGCGGGAACGGTGTATTTTTCCTCTTCCATAGTAAACCGCTCCTTTAAACGTTATGGAGATTTTATCGCGTTTTCCACGCAAAAGCAAGCCCTTTACGGACCCCGCGATCGGTGGTATACTTGATACTGGTCACCAATTAAAATTTTTCATCGCCCTCGGTTAAAGCTTTTAAAGGGTGATCAGTATGAAAAGAATTGATACGATGGGAGAGATCGGAATGACAAGCACGGTTGACCTCCACACCCACACCACCGCCTCCGACGGGCTGATTTCACCCCGGGAGCTGGCGGAAAAGGCCCTGAAGGCCGGCGTCACCACTCTGGCGTTCTGCGACCACGACACCGCCGCCGGGGCCAGGGAGCTTTTGAAAAATGTGCCCGCCGGCCTTCGATTTATCCCCGGCGTGGAGGTAAGCTCCAGGGCCGAAGCCGGCAGGTGCCACATCCTGGGCCTTGGGTGCGATATGGACCACCCGGCCTTTCTGCGCCTCATGGACACCGCCGCCGCCCTTCGCCGGAGGAAGCTGGAGGCGCGGATCGCCCATATCAAAAAGCTCGGCCTCGCCGTCCCGGAGAGCTGCTTTGACGCCCTGCGCGCCATGCCCAGCGCCGGGAAGCCCCAGGTGGCGGACGTGCTGGTGAAATACGGCCACGCCGCGGATGTGAGGAGCGCCATCCGGGAGATCCTCGACAGGTGCCCGCCGACGGAGGACTGGGTGGACGCGGGGGAGGCCATCGCGGCCATACAGGCCTCCGGCGGCGTGGCCGTCTGGGCCCACCCCATGGGGGAGACGGGGAAGCGGGAACTCACTGAGGGCGAATATCAGGCCCTGCTCTCGGAGCTTCTGGGCGGCGGTCTTATGGCCATGGAGTGCTGGTACTCCAAATACAGCCTGGAGCGGTGCGAAAAGCTGGAGCGGGACGCCCAAAAGCACGGCCTTCTCGTCTCCGGCGGCAGCGATTGCCACGGCCGCCCCGGCACCGCCGGCCTCGGGACGCTGAACGCGGAAAATCACACGGTAGCCCCGGAGCGCCTCACGGTGCTTGAAAGACTTTGCCCGGCGGGGTAAACGGGTCCGGATCCCTGCCCGGGGCCGGCGGATAGCCGCTTGACGAGAGGCCGCGCGGCGGAAAGCTTTTGAACCGATATCGGTATTGACCCCGTTTTTATCCTTTCGTTCCGATCAGCCTCACCGGTCCCGTCAGCCCCGCGGGCCTCGTCAAATGCTCGTCGCTCCATTTGTCCCCCCGGGTCCTCCAGGAGTCCGGCCCGCGCCAGGGATCGTCCGCGTCCGCGTTGTGGAGCGCCCCCAGCAGGTTGAAGCGGGAGAGATACACCGTCAGGGTCAGCCCGTGACGTCCGGCGGGGAGCCGCCCCAGCCGCGCCCGGCGGGAGATCAGCGGAACCGGCGCTCCGCCGTCCAGAACCGCCTCCGCGAAGGGCGCGGAGAGAGAGGAAAGCTCCAGCTCGTACTCTCCCGCCCCGGCCAGGTCAAATCCGTAGGAATATATGAGCTTCCCGGTGTAATACGGGTACCCCTGCGGGCGGATATCGCCGTCCCTCAGCGGTCCCGCCCCGGTCAGCCGTCCGCCCTTCACGGCAAAATCCCCAAGGAGATACATGGACTCCAGGTTGGTTTTTGCGTCGAAGGATCGGCGGATCACAAGCTCATGACGCCCCGCGCCGATGGGCGGAAGCGACACCGTTCGGAAGGCCCGGTCAATGAAATACCCGTCCGGACCGGCGCATTTTGCCCCATCCAGCATGATGCTCTGCTCCTCCGGCCTCTCCACGGCCAGCGTCAGGCCCGAGAGGGGGACCTCCGTCTCAAATTCATAGAGAAGCGTCAGCCCGTGCTTTTCCCCCGGCTCGGTGGCCCAGGGCTGGCGCATATTTTCGCACCTGGGCGCAAGGCCCAGACGCCCGCGGAGCCGATTGTCCAGCCGCAGGATCTCCATCCGCTCCGAAAGGGGAGAGCCGTCCAGGCTGTATCGCGCCCGGTCCAGCAAAAGCGCGTTTGGCTCGTCACGAATGACGGACAGGGGAGAGAGGAGCGCCGGCGCCTCCGATCCGGCCGTCGCGGAGACGGAAAACGGCTCCGAGGACAGGGGAGTCCCCGGCGTCAGCTCCAAAAGCAGGCTTTCGTCGACGCGCGTCCGCCACAAAATATGGGTCCTGCCGCCGTAAAAACGGGTCTCCACGGGGCTTACCTCCCCGGTCGCCGTATCAAAAACCCGCGCCCTGAACGCGCCCCGCAGATTGATGTCGTTTTGCTCCTCCCCGCCGGCGCTGTTTTTCGTGTGGCAGAGAAAGAGCCATTTTTTGTTCCCGTCCTCCCGGAGCTGGTACAAGAACTCAGCGGGGGAGGCGAGAGACGTGATGGACACGTCCCGGTATTTTTCCAGCCGCGCCATGATCTCGTCCACGTTTTCCGATCGGATCACCTCGCCGGAAAACTCCGAAAGGGCGATCTCGGTGGATTCCCGCACAGGGGCCGTCACCACCGCCGCGTCAAAGCCGGAGAGGGTCATCTTCCCCTCCGCGAGCAGGGCTTCGCTTACAAGCTCCACGTCTATGAGGGAGGTGAGAGAGCGGCGGATGAGCGCGTCGAACCGCCGGCTCAGCTCCGCCTTTTCCCGTTCCGCTTCACTTCCGCACATGGCGCGCCGCCAGTAGGCCTCCACCGGGTGGATGACCGAAACGCGCGTCACCCGCCGGCCCCGGCGGAGGATGACGTTGAGCCGCGCGAAATGGTCCTCAAGGAGCTTGAACCGCTCCCACCAGGTGTTCTGGGTGAAGATGGACCCCGGCCAGTCCCGCTTGGCCTCTCCGCCAAGGGACATATGGCAAAGGTGGGGCACCCGGTGGGTGACCCCCATGGCGGCCTGCCAGTCGCCCTGCAGCTTGTAGGTGAGAAAATCGCACTCCCACCCGGTGGAACCGTAAAGCTCGCTCATGACGCCGGCCTTGCCCATCTGCCGGGATACGGAGGCTGCTTGCCGGACGGCGGGGTAGTTTGCCTCATCGATCAGCGTGTCGGTGCCGGGAAGGTCCATGTCCCGGCAGCACCGCATGGCCTCTCCCACGGTGTCGGTTTGACTGCGGAGGGTCTCCTCGCCGAGAATGTGACCGGTTGACATAATATTATGCTCCCGGCACCAGAAACCGACCTGGTCGAGGAAGGCTGTCACAAAGCACTCGCAGAGGGCCTCCCGGAACACCCCCCGGACCCCCTCCGCACGGGGGTCGGACGAGTCCCAGACCACCGCCGGCAACGTTTCCAGGGGGTCTAAACCGGCGCCTAAAATCTTACAATTTACCGCCGGAGTGAGGGGAAAGGCGAAATCGCCGTGGGTGAGGGGGTCGGAAACGGACAGTCCCTTGACCCGCGGGCACGCCCTGGGCTCGTCGGTAAAGACGGCCTTGACGGTAGTGCCGAAGTACCGGCCAAGCCGCTTGTAATACCGCTCGTGGGTGACTCGTATGAATTCCCTCACGGCCTCCGGATCGGTGGTGTCAATGTAGCCGGACCCCTCGAACCAGGGCTCCTCCGGCAGGAGAGCGGGATAGGCGAAGCGCACCCGGCGGGCCTCATCCCGGCGCGCCATGGCCGTGTCGACCTCCTCGACGGTTTTGAGCCGGCGGTATCGAGAGAGCTTTTCGCCGTCAAACGCAAGCTCCCAGGCGGCGATGAAGCCCTCTTGACAGTTTTCGCTTAAAAGCAGGTATTTACCCCGGAATTTTCCGCTTTTCGTCACCTTTCCCCCGGCGGCGCCGCTGGGAAACCGGTCGTCGTCATAGAGCCAGAGGGTCAGTCCGCGCCTTTCACACCCCCGGGCGGCGTACTCCATAAGGTCCATGAATTCCCCGCCCAGGTACTCCACGTCCAGCCCGGTCCTGGGGTGCGGGCACACGCCGCCGAAGCCCATTTTGACAAAGGTGTCCAGATCCTCGTCGATAAGCTCCCGCGTCACCCCGCAGTTCCAGGACCAGAAGGGGATGGAGCGGTATTCATTCCCGGGATCCCGAAAGTTTTCAGTCACTTTAACCGCCTCCGGGCGTTTATTTGTCTCATTCTTTTATGATACAGCGAAAAGACTGGAAAGACAAGAAAAAAGTTGACTTTGCACGCCCGAAATGGTATTCTATACAATTGGAGAATTATGATAGTACGGTGATAGTATTATGTGGTGCAGCGACAGGTGGTCGGACTACGAGCTTATAGACTGTTCCTCGGGCGAGCGGCTTGAGAGGTGGGGGGATCGGATCCTGATCCGTCCGGACCCGCAGGTCATCTGGGACACGCCGAGGCTTGATCCACGCTGGCGTCAGGCCGACGCCCGTTACCGGCGCTCCTCCTCCGGCGGGGGAGCCTGGGACAAGCGGGACGTGCCGGAGAGCTGGCGTATCCGTTACGGGGAGCTTACCTTCAACGTAAAGCCCATGAACTTCAAGCACACGGGCCTTTTTCCGGAGCAGGCCTCCAACTGGGACTGGGCGGCGG
>CANQSU010000144.1 GCA_947626585.1 uncultured Oscillospiraceae bacterium | reverse complement strand
AGGGTGCCGCGCTCGGAGGGCTTGCCCTCGCGGCGGGTGTAGCCGCCGGGGATACGGCCCACGGAGTAGAGCTTCTCTTCAAACTCAACGCTGAGGGGGAAGTAGTCAATGCCCTCCTTGGGACGGGGACTTGCCACCACGGTACAGAGTACGGTGGTCTCGCCATAGGTCACCAAAACGGCGGCGCTGGCAAGCTCGGCCAGTTTACCGACTTCGAGGGAGAGAGGACGACCCGCCAAGGTCAACTCATACTTTTTGTAGTTGGGGAATTCTCTGTGCTTGATGATCATTGTATGACTCCTTTGTATTTATTTTGGAGTCCCGGCCTTTTAGCACTTGAATCAATGCCCGGACGCCGGACGTTCATTCAAATACTAAAACAGCCGGACTCCTTTGTGACTGTTTGCGGTGCAAAAAAGTAACAAGGGGTATTATATGCGATTTCCCGACCGCATATAATACCCGCTTTGCTTACTTTCTGATGCCAAGCTTCGCGATGATGGCGCGGTAACGCTCAATGTCCTTCTCCATCAGGTAGTCGAGAAGGCGGCGGCGGCGACCGATCATCTTGTACATGCCAAGACGGCTGTGCGCGTCGTTGCCATGGACCTTCAGATGCTCGGTGAGCTGATTGATGCGCTCGGTGAGAATGGCGATCTGGACCTCGGGGGAACCGGTGTCATTCTCGCTGCGGCGGTTGGCGTTGATAACGGCGGTTTTCTGTTCCTTGGTGATCATGCGAGTAACTCCTTTCTTATAGTAGTCCCCGCTGAACGTAGATAAGGGCCGAAAGGCTCCGGCAGCGATGCCGGAATGACTCCGCAGATCCACGTAGAGGGGCAATCCACGATATTTTACCACATGTTTTCCCGGTTGTAAAGTGTTTTTTGCAAGCAAAGGTCTTTTTCTTTTTTCTTTTTGATGGTTTATAGCTATATTGTTATAAAATATAAAAGAAAATATGTCTAATGGTGTGATGTCAAGTAGGTGATAGAAAGAAATTTACGAGGAAAGCCCCCCAGAAGGGGTAGCGGCCGGGGAAAAAGGCAACACCACTCTAAGCTCTGCCCCTAGGAATTTTTGAAACAGGGCTTGAACGTCCGTGCGGCAAGCGGCAGTTCAGCCCTTTGGCGGGATATACAGGCGGTTGTCTTTCAGCAACCGAAAGACAAGCCGAACCAGTTTTCTGGCAGTTAAAGCGAGTGCGCGTTTATGCTGGAACTGGTTGACCCCCTTGAACTTGAGGTCGTCGCAGTGCCGGAACTCGGAGTCGCATCTTCTCACGGAGTTGGCGGTTTCCAACAGGTAGTAACGGAGATAGCGGTTGCCGGATTTAATGAGTTTGGTGTGTTGCGTTTCAAAATCGCCGGATTGGTGCTGGGTCCAGACTATGTTTAGTTTACATCGTTTCTCTCGTTTGTGTAACTTTTATTTTTCAAACGAGCCCTAATATTTAATAAAAATCTTTCATTCGCGGAGGAGATGGACATAAGCAGTCTTTACCGGAGTCATCGATACTGGGATCGACCCCAGCGAAAGCCGCGAGAAAGCTTCTATGCCGGAACCTGCAGACATCGCCGATCTCGGCGATGAGCTGGACGGCGGTGATGTTCCCGAAGCCGTACATGGCACTCACGGTGTCGTACTCGGGCAGAGAGCGCACAAAGCGCAACATTTATCATGCATGACCACAAGTGTCTCACGAGCCGTTGTCAGCGCTTTGACAGCGGCAACAACGAGAAGCTTTGTGTTGGCGTTCCTAAGCAGGATGGTGAAATGGCCGCAACTGTCAGTGTAAAGTTCAAACGCTTCTGAGTGCTGAAATGGTAGCCCATGCGCTTACACCACTTTTGGTAACGCTTGGTGAAGACCTTTTCACTGAGCCGGCAAACACAGTCGCGGTGCCAGGGGTGTATTCTCGCGATTTGGACAAATGTCCGAGCCGTACTTGGCGATTTTGTTGGCATCGGCCTTGTCGGTCTTGGCCTTACGGCGCGAACCGCCTCCACTCTTTTGAATGAGCAGGGGATTGAGGACGCAGACGTAGATCCCCATTTCGTGCGGAGCAGCCGCTACTGGCTTGTGGTAACGTCCGGTGGCTCCGTAATGACCCCGGTGTCCTCGCCGAGGGTGAGAATGTCATAGGCCATCCACAACCCCACATTGGTGTGCGGATACTCTCTTGGCGGCATCTTGACCTCATCCATGGGACTCAGGGCGGCTCTACCTATACATACAAATTAAATGCAGCGAATGAGAGCAGCGGCTGACGGACTGCAAAACGGACGTGTCAGTACCTTGGTATGCAGCGTCAGGCCAATTGCTCTCATTCTAACAGCTTAGGCAACAAGACGATTAAAGACTCGGCTGGGTGCGGTCCATGGCCGGGAGGGTGGGCTTTCTGGGGATTATTCGTCGTCCAACTCGTGGCTCAGCAGGTGTTCGGTGTAGCACATGAGGAAGGGGGCCACACCCTTGGCGTCATTTTCCACGATGGGCTCGGAGATATAATACTCGTAGGAGCCGTCGCGGCGGCGGTTATTCTCGGGGCCCAGGCCGGCCACCAGGCAGATACCGCCCAGATTGAGCTTGCCCTCCCGCTCGGTCAGATACCTGTCGCAGATAGACCGGAAGATGGCCTCGCCTCGGGGGCAGTAACTGTAATCCAGGATTCCCAGACGCGCCCCCTTGAGGAAGAAGTAGGCCACCATGGCGCTGCCGGAGGTCTCGGGATAGTTGCCCTCACGGCCCACCATGTTGGGGACCTGATAAAGCATGCCGGACTCATGGTCGATGTATGGCAGAAGGTTCTTCGCCAGTTCCCGGGCAATGGCTATCATTTCGTTTTTAAATTCGTCGTGTCCCGGGGCGATATAGCCGATAACGTCCACCAAGGCCGCGGAGAACCAACCCAGGGAGCGAAGCCAGGGGTTCTTGCTTTTGCCGTCCTCGCCCGCCCAGAAGGCCTTTCCGCTGGCATCGTAGCCATGGCAGTAAAGGCCGGTCGTGGGGTCGGACATCTTCTCATGGACGTTGCTGAACTGGTGCCTGATATCGTCGTACCCGGCACAGTTTTCAAACTCCGTGGTGTAGCGGGTGTAAAACACCTGGGCCATATAGAGGCCATCCAGCCACACCTGGTTGGGGTAGATGGCCTTGTGCCAGAAGTTTCCCTCACCGGTCCTGGGCTGACGGAGAATCTGGCCGTGAAGGATCTCAATGGCCTTGCGGTATTTCTCCTTGTGGGTGGCGGCGTAAAGGTCAAATAGCACCCGGCCCTCGCAGATGTTGTCCAGGTTGTAGTCGGCCTCGTCGTAACCCAGGATGGTACCGTCCTCATGGACATAGAAATCGATGAAGTTGTCCACAAAGTCAAAATATCTTTTCTCGCCGGTAATGGTGTAGAGGTTCAAAAGGGAGATCATCATACAGCCGTCGATGTAGTTCCAACCGTTGATTTTTCCCTCCTTGATCTTCTCAATGTTCCAAAGGGGCGTACTGGGCGTGGAGTCCGCCATAACGCGCTCCACGTAGCGTTCGATCATGTTCATCAGGTACCCTCCTAAAAATGTTTTCTAAAGCGCGGAGAAGAGGGCCGGGACATGCCCGGTCCCCGGGGTGGTCATCACTTGAGGTTTTGCGTGGGGATGCCGTCCATGTCGTCAAAGTCCTGGTTTTCTCCGCACATTCCCCAGATGAAGGTGTAGTTGGCGGTGCCCACGCCGGAGTGGATGGACCAGCTGGGGGAGATGACGGCCTCCTCGTTGTGCATCACCAGGTGACGGGTCTCCTGGGGCTGGCCCATCATGTGGAACACGCACTGATCGGGGGCCACCTCAAAGTAGAGATAGACCTCCATTCTTCTTTCGTGGGTGTGGCTGGGCATGGTGTTCCAGACGTTGCCCGGCAGAAGGGCGGTCATGCCCATGGAAAGCTGGCAGCTTTCGCAGACCGCCGGATGGATGTACTGGCGGAGGATGCGCTCATTGACGGTCTCCTGGGCGCCCAGATGGTTATAGCGGGCCTTCTCCATGGGGATCAACACGGTGGGGCAGGTACGGTGGGCGGGACTGGAATTGACATAGAACTTGGCGGGGTTGTTCTTATCCTCGGATTTGAACACCAGCTCCTTGGTGCCCATGCCTACATAGATGCCGTCCTTGGTGCCGACCTTGTACTCTTTGCCGTCCAGGACCATGACGCCGGGGCCGCCGATATTGATGGCGCCAAGCTCACGCCGCTCCAGGAAGTAGGGGGCGGCCAGCTCCTTGAAGGAACCGAGAACCAGATCCTCGTCTACGGGCGTGATGCCGCCGGCGATGATGCGATCCTGATGGGAGTAAGTAAGGTTGATGGAGTCCGGCTCAAAAATGTGGGAGATGTGATAGTGTCTCCTCAGCTCCGCGGTGTCATAGCGCTTGGAATCGTCGGGGTGGTTGGCATAACGGACGTCAAAGTTGATTTTCATGCTTGTGTTCCTCCTGATATGTAAAAATTGAAATAAAGTTTTCCCTGTAAGGTTCCCCTTCAGGGGAACCGCGCGGCTTTTGTGGCATTGACCGTAGGCTTACACCCTTGCCCAAATCTCCTTTATGGTCTTCACGGCAATGGGAATATCGTCCCCCGTGGTGCCCTCAAGCACCAGCACAGCGTCCGGGTCAGAGGCCTTGATCCTGCCAAGTATGGCCTCCTTGTCCAGGTCTCCCTGGCCGAAACCCACCTGTCTGGGGGCCGAACCGTCCTCATGGAGTAAGCAGTCCTTCATGTGGAACAGCAGGATATTCTTCCCGAACAGCTCCAGGCCACGGTCCAGGATATCCAGATAGTCGAACTGATTTCCGCCGTCCATGTAGTTAAACAGGTCGAAAATGATCTTTACATTGGGCCGGTCCATCATCTTGACGACCCTGTTAAGCACTTTGGGGTTCCAGCAAACATGGCCCGCCGCGCCCTCCATGGCAATATTCACGCCGTTGTCGGCGGCGATATCGGCAAGTCTGCCGAAGGTGTCGGCGACCTGCTCATAGGCCTTTGGCGTGCGATTTTTGGGGTGGTAGATCCAGGGGTCGCCGTTGTAGGAGCCGGTCTCGCTTCCCACGTACTCCCCGCCCAGGGCCTTCAGCACCTTAAGGTACTCTGCGAACACGTCAAAACCCTTCTGTGCTTTGACACTGTCGGGATGGGCCTGATTGAAGTAGGCTCCCACGAGGGGAATGATCACGCCGGCATCGCGCATGGCCGCGCCGATCCGGTCGGCTTTCTCCCGGGTGATCCCACCGGGGGCGTAGGGTATGTCGTCAAAGGATTTGTAGCACACGAGCTGCAAACCGTCAATGTCCAGATCCCGGAGCCGCGCGATGATGGCTTCCGTCCCCTTGACGCCCAGGTCGTGGCCGCGAATACAGAGCTTCATAGGAGTCCTCCCTCTCTAAAAAGAAATAGATTTTATGAGATTGCACAAATTTTCCGCTATTATGGCCATTATACACCAGCAGATTTGCCGTGACAACAGGGAATTTCGACAGAAGATATTCACAAAACGGAGATGCGGTCATCCCTCTCCCCCGCTATGGCGGTTTCTTTTCGCAAAGGCGGAGGGGGAACAGCCGAAATGCTTGTTGAAAACTCTCGAAAAATACAACGGATCGGAGTAGCCGCACATCTCGGCCACCTCGGCCACGGAGTAGTCCCGGCTCCAGGCGGAGGAGAGCATCCCCTCAGCTTTTTTCATGCGAAGGCCGGTCATGTACTCCAGCGGCGTGACGCCAACCTCCTTTTTAAAGAGCTTTCTAAGGTAGTCGTAGTGAAAGGGCAGCTCTCGTATGGCGGCGTCCAGGGCGAAGTCCGGCTGGGTGTAGGAGTGCATGATGGCGAAGCGTATCTGCTCCACAGGCTCGGAGAAGCCGGAGTTGGAGAGGCTCACCATGATGTAGCTTGCGATCAGATCCCCCAGTGCCTCCAGCACCAGCTCGCGTTTTGTGATATCGGCCTGGTAGTAATACTTGGCCTCGCCGAAGGTGAAGCGAAAGCGTCCGTCCGGGTCCCCGGGAACCTTAAAGGCGCTCCTGGAGTGGAAATCCGGAGTGTCCATGCGCATATGAATATTGGTGAAGCCGTCGGTGCTGGAATTGGCGTGGAGAAGGCGGGGCGGGACAGCCACCACGTCCCCCTCCCTATAGGCGATCACGGAGCCGTTTTCAAAGGCAAATGCTCCCTCGCCGCCGGTGCAGTAAACAAGCTCCCACTCCTCGTGAGTGTGCCACAGCACGTCGTAGGTCTTGGAATGTTCGCCTACGTAGAGAATGGAATTCATTCCCCCACCCCTTCATCGTGGATTACAAGTCCGTTTTCGTTGAAAAATCCGATCATGGCCCCGTACCAGCCTGTCACATCCCAGCTGGTTTCCGGGACGGCGTAGCTGGGGAACACCAGCTCGTCGGCAGTGGAAAGTCCGTGCTGGCCATGGGCGTACATGTGGAGGGCGAAGGGTACACCGGCATCCTCCAGCGCCACGCCCACCCTGAGGGTACCCACGCTGGGCACAGCGCCGTCGTCACGGGTGTGCCACAGGAACACGGGGCACATGTCCGGGCGGACGAGCCTGTCAATGCTGAGTCTCTCCGCCAGCGCGGGGTCGCCGCCGGAGATATTGTGTATGCTCGCCTCGTGGGTCGGGCAGCCGCCCAGAGTGACCGAGTAGCAAAGCCCCAGGGCGTCGGGTCGGATATCCGCGGCCGTACCGATGTCCGAGACCTCCGGCGCGTCATACAGGGTCCCGAGGGTGCCGCACAGATGCCCCCCGGCGGAGAAGCCGATGGCGGCAACCATGTGGGGATCCACGCCGGCGGTCTCGGCGTTGTCCCGGATGTATTTCATCGCGGCCGCGGCCTCCCGGAGGGCCGTCGGGAAAACGAGGGGGGCGCAGCTGTAGACCAGCACGTATGCCGCCCAGCCACGGGCGGTGAATTGGAGCGCCACGGGCTCCGCCTCACGGGCCGAGCAGTACTCATAGGCCCCGCCAGGCAGGATCAGCACCGCCGGACGCAGGCGCTTTTTGACACCCCACAGCTCCTTCATCTCCGGGAGATACGCCGTCAGCTCGGCGTGGGCGCCTTCGGGCTTTTGAAGTCCCGTTTCCTTGTAAATATCAACACATTTTATCTTCATATTCTTTTCCCCACCGTATCATTTTGATCCTTTTGGCCGGATTATCCATGATCCTTTTCCAAATAGTCCATTCTCAATCTTAATAATAGCGTAAAATTTCCAAGTCGTCAAGTGCTTTTTGATTTATACGAATAACTATTATGTAGGGTTTACAATGATGTGAGACAAAGGAAAGAAAAAGGTAGCGAATAGGAAGTACCCGTGTTAAGGTAAAGCTGCTGAGACCAAACCGAAAGGCGGGTACACCTA
>CANQSU010000143.1 GCA_947626585.1 uncultured Oscillospiraceae bacterium | reverse complement strand
TGGAGCTTGGCGATCTCGTCGCACAGCGCCAGCCCCAGGCCCACGCCGCCCTGGGCGCGGGAGCGGGACTTGTCCACCCGGTAGAAGGCCTCGGTTATTTTTGTAAGCTCGGAGGCGGGGATGCCCCGGCCGTTGTCGGTGACGGAGATGACGCACCCCGAGTCGGTCATCTCGGCGATGATGAACACGGCCCCTCCATTATCCATCGCTTTTCGCGCGTTGTCAACAAGATTTATCAAAAGAGATTTCACAAGATCCGGCTCCAGCATACATTTGCCCTCGGCGGCCCTGTAGCGGAGGGTGATCCCGGCGCGGGTCAGGTTGGGCCTCATGAGCCGCACCACATTGGCGACGATGGCGGCGGGGGAGGCCTCGGACAGCTCAAAGTCCCGCTTTTTCAGCATAAGAAGGTCCAGAAGCTTGATGGACAGGCTCTCGAGCCTCCGGCCCTCGGAGAAGATGTAGTTGGCCGCCTCCTGCTCCTCCTCGGGCGAGAGCATCCGCCGCCGGATAAGGTCGGAGTAGCCGATGATGCTTGTCATGGGGGTTTTCAGCTCATGGGCGAAGGAGCCCATGAACTCCGTCTGCCTCCGGGCGTTTTCCTGAAGCTCCGTGATGTTCCCCTGGAGCCTGTCGGCCATGGCGTTGAACTCCTTCGCCAGGGTCTCAAGCTCGTCCCCGCTGGTGACCTCCGCCCGGGAGGACAGATCCCCCGCGGCGATCTGCCGGGAGGCGCGGGTCAGCCGCGTCAGGGGCCGGGTCAGGAATACGGACATGAGATAGGCCCCCGCCGCGCCCAGGATCACCGTAAGCACCAGGAGCTTCCGGTAGGTGGATAGCTGCGTGTCCCGAAGCTCGTAGACCGGCGATATGTCGCTGAGAAGGTAAAGGGACACCTTCTGCCCGTTGGCCGTCATCGCCCCGGACACCTGCAAAAGCCGGGATCCGTCGCGTCTGGGGTAGCTGACGGAGCATACGCCCGTCTCCGTCTCCACCGGGTCGGGCGTCAGGCCGCCGCGGTACAGCGTGTCCGATTCGGTCTTTAAAAGCACTCCGTCCCACATGTCCCGCCCGCGGCTTTCCAGGATATTCAGCGTCCCCGCTATGTCCTCAAAGTCCGCCTGGGCGCTGATGGAGTTGGCCAGCTGCAGGGTGCTTTGCACCGAGTAGTAGGTCCTCAACGCCGAGTCCCGCTCGCTTCGGAGCATGGCGTCGAAGGAGGCGGAGATGAGAAACGACCCGCAGACGCTGAAGATCAGCGCCAGGAGCGTCACCGCCGCCAGGGTGAATTTTGTGGACAGCCTCATGAGTCGGCCTCTAACCGGTAGCCGACCTTGTGGACGGACACCAGCTTGTCCTCCCAGCCCACCTTCTTCCGGAGCCTCTGGATGTGCAGATCCACCGTGCGGCTGCCCACGTTGTAGTCCCCGCCCCAGACCCGCTCGTAGATGGTCTCGCGGTAGAGGGCCGCGCCGGGATTCCGCGCAAAGAGCAGCAGGAGGTTGTACTCCTTATTGGTCAGCGGGATCTCCTCTCCGTCCCGGGTCACCCGCATGGAGCGGGTGTCGATGGAGAGACCCGCGATCTCAATGACGCTGGCAAGCTTGTTGTAGCGCCGCAGCACCACCTCCACCCTCGCCAGAAGCTCCACGATCTCGAAGGGCTTTACGATGTAGTCCTCCGCCCCCATCCTGAGCCCGTGGACCCGGTCGGCGATGTCGCCCTTGGCGGTGAGGAAAATGACCGGCACGCCCAGAGGACGGATATAGTCCATCAGCTCAAAGCCCGTGGCGCCGGGGAGCATGATGTCCAGTAGTATCAGGTCAAAGCTCTCCTTCTCCAATATGTCCGCCGCCGCCAGCCCGTCATAGGCGCAGGTGCAGGCGTAGCCGGCCTTTGTGAGACTCATTTTGATAAGAGTGGCGATGGGCCGCTCGTCGTCGACGATCAGAATACGGATCATATGATAAACCCCTTTATTGCATCGCGGAATTATTTCGACAATATCGTACATCATCCCTGCATCAAATCTGCATCATCCGCCCAACTTTCCCCGGCTTGCATTTTTTCCTGTACTGTATTACAATTATATCAAAATATCAACGAAAACGGAAGTGGGAGATCATGAAAAACAAGCGCCCCGTCGTCGCCCTGATGTACGATTTTGACAAGACTCTCTGTACAAAGGACATGCAGGAGTACAGCTTCATCCCCAACGTGGGGATGACCGCCCGCGATTTCTGGGACGTGGCCAACTCCCTGGCCCGGGAGAAAAAGATGGACGGGATCCTGGCGTATATGTACGTGATGCTGGACAAAGCCCGCTCCGCCAAGACCGTCTCGGTGCGCCGGGAGAGCTTCGTTGCCCTGGGCCGGGATCTGGAGTTCTACCCCGGCGTGGAGACCTGGTTTGACCGGATCAACGCCTTCGGAAAGAGCCAGGGCGTGGACGTGCGCCATTTCATCATCTCCTCCGGCCTCCGGGAGATCATCGAGGGCTCCTCCATCTTTCGGCACTTCACCGAGGTCTTCGCCTGCGAGTTCCTCTACGACGTGGACCGTATGCCCGTCTGGCCGAAAAACGTGGTCAATTACACCACCAAGACCCAGTTCCTGTTCCGCGTCAACAAGGGCGTGCTGGACCTTTCCGAGGACGCCGCCCTCAACGACTTCACCCCCGAGGACGAGCGCCCCGTGCCCTTCCGCAACATGCTCTACATCGCCGACGGCAAGACCGACGTGCCCTGCATGAAGCTGGTTCGGGTCAACGGCGGCTGTTCCATCGCCGTTTACCCCAAAAACAGGAGGGATACCGCCGCTCAGCTTCTCCGGGACGGCCGCGCCGATTTCATGCTCCCCGCCGACTACTCGGAGGGGGGAGAGCTGGAGACCACGGTCAAGACCGTGATCCAGCGAATGGCCGTCACCGACGCTTTGCGCCGCAAGTCCATGTCTCAGCTGGAGAGGGCGATGAAATGACTTTGGTTCAGCTCGCCCTGGCGGCGTATATCGCCGCCGTCAATATCCTGACCTTCTCCCTCTACGCCGTGGACAAGCGCCGGGCCCGCCTTCACATGTGGCGGATCCGGGAGTCCACCCTGCTCATCCTCGCCGCCCTGGGCGGCTCGTTGGGCGCGCTTCTGGGGATGCACCTTCTCCACCACAAGACGAAGCACCCCAAATTTTATCTCCTCGTCCCCACCCTTTTCCTCCTCCACGCGGCGGCGTTTGCCTATATGTTCTGGAGAGCCTCGGGAGGGAACTGAAATAGGCCCGGATAAGAGCGGCCGCAATTTTAAGCTGCGAAAAAGCAAAGACAGGATGGTGGCGGCTGTTGAGATTTGCCTTTACAATATTACTATTTTATACTAATATTTAATAAATATCAGTATAAAAGTCGAATGGAAACCCTTCAGCGTAAAAATAAAAGAATAAATTCTCCGAGAAAAGATACGATTTTTGTAAAATTCGCGTTTTCCATAAGTGAGGACCCTCAATTCTGATGTAGGGGCCGCCTCTCTTGGCGGCCCGTGAGCATTGATTGGGGGTCGCGGGCTGAACGGGGACACCCACTTTTATATTTTTTTTGAAAAAATTAAAAAACCTCTTGACTGTAAAGCCGCTTTATACCTTATAGTGGCCGGTGAAAGGGGGAAAACGCTATGACGATCAACGAAATAGAGGCCCGTACGGGACTGGACAGAGGCACGGTTCGCTATTACGAGTCCGAGGGGCTCATAAAACCGGCCAGGGAGCCCAACGGCTACCGAAACTACTCCGAGGCTGACCTCGATAAGCTCCAAAAGGTGAAGCTTTTGCGGACGCTCTGCTTCTCCGTAGACGACATCCGCTCCATGGACGCCGACGGCGGCGACTTTCAGAGCCGCCTCCGGGCCAGAGTCAAAAGCCTGGACGCCCGCGCCGGGGCCATTGACGACGCTAAACGCGTCATCGAAAACATGCTCGCCGACGGGGCGGAGTACAAGTCCCTGAAGAGCGATGTCTATCTCACCCAGCTGGAGTCCCGCGCGCCGGCCCTGCCGGAGGCCGCGTCATCGGAGGCCCAACCGGAGCCGCCGGAGCCCCAACCGGACTACGCCGGCCCCTGGCCCCGGTTTTTTGCCAGAACCATCGACTGGTCGCTTTTGGAGCTTCTTTACGCCTTCGTCTCCGTGGGGCTTCTTGACCGGCCGCCGTTGCCCTCCGGCTGGGAAGCGGTTCTGAAAACCGTCCTCCTCCTGGCCGCCACGCTCCTGCTGGAGCCGGTCTTTCTCTGGACGCTGGGCGCCACGCCGGGAAAGCTCCTGCTGGGCCTGCGGGTACAGGGCCGGAACGGGGAGATCCTGCCCCTGGGGGAGGCCTGCGGACGCACCTGGGGCGTCCTCTTCTGGGGCGAGGGTCTGCGCATCCCCTTTGTCGCCCTGTGGCGGAATATAAAGAGCTTCGCCGACGCCAAAAAGGACCTGGAGCTGCCCTGGGAGAGCGGCTCGGTAGTGATCTCGAATGGCGGACGGGCGCGGCGGATCATCGCCGCCGCTGCCTGCCTGCTGGCGGACCTGGCCCTGGTGGCGGCTCTGGCCGCCCATTACTATCTGCCTCTCCACCGGGGAGAGCTGACCCCGGCGGCGTTTGCCGAAAACGTCAACAGATACATGAAAAACAGCCTGGACTATGACCGCTGGAAGCTCAATGCCGACGGGACTTGGACGGATACCTTTGTCCCCAGCCCCGGCACGGTGTATTTTGACCCCGATGGGAAGGATTTTGAGCCGGCCAGGGTGGAGCTTACGGTGGAGGATGGCGTCGTCACCGGCCTTGTGTGGCGGCAGGCCTCCACCGTCCGCTCCGGATTCATCCGCGCCCTCACCGTATGTCTCGCCGGGGCGGACAGGTCCGGGAACATTTTTACGTTCAGCAGGCTGGAGGATATGACGTCCTACGCCGGTTTCGTGGGACTGACTACCGACTATGGCCCGTGGCACGTCGCCTGCTCCGTCGATTCCGAGTACCGGGGGGTACGGTACAACGTGGAGCTGAGGATCACAAAATAAAAAGGTCAACGCCGCCCGGAATGATATGCTCCCCCTATCTCGACAGTGTTTTTCTTTTCACTGTCTACTATAGGGGGAGCATATCAGAAGAGCGGCGTTTTTACCGGTATCACACCGTCAGCGTCCCGGACTCCGATTCCAGGAGCAGCAGGATCTGCTCCTCCTGCCCGGTCTCGCCGTTTAGGTACACCAGGACGTGCCGTCCGTCCTCAGTCTCACAGGTGTACTCCTCGCAAAGCACCTCGTTTTTCCCCTCCGTGGGGATCAGCGCGGGGCGGTGGGATCTCAGAGTCAGGGTAGGGGAGAGGGCGGAGGCGGCCTTTTCCGTGTCAAAGCCGATCGCCTTCAGCTCCCGGGGCCCGTGGCACATGGTGTAGCCCTTGGCCTCCATGCCCACCACGTCCCCGGTGTCCAGGGCCACCGTCACCTTCACAAGGTCCGGGTAACAGACGACCCCGTCCTGCTCATAGGCGAAGCTGGCGGTCAGCTCCCCGGCCTCGGCCTGGTGGTAGGTGGGTGTCATGCCCTCGAAGCCGTGATCCCGGAGAAAGGCCGCCGCGGTCCGCAAGGCCTCGTCGGGCGTCACGTCCCCCTCGCCGGACTCCCGGGCCGTGCCGTAGTAGACGACCTTCCCGCCGGCCCTGGAGATCTCCACGGTCCGCACCTCGTTGCCGTCCTGGCAGATGAACACAAAAACCGGGATGGGCTTTTCCCGCGCGTAGAGGAAGGTGAGAGCGTCGGCCCTGACGTCCAGAAATTCCGCCGCCGCTTTTTCGGCCTCCTCCTGGCCCACGTCCTCAAGGCCCTTGAGGAGCCTGGGCTCCGCCCGTTCGATGTGGGCGGAGAAGGGACCGTCATAGATGAGGGTGGGAAGCTCGGGAAGCTCGTCCTCCATGGTCTTGACCGACCCGGCGAAGCCCGTGTCCACCATGCTGTCCTCCGCGTCCGCTATGGCGCTCTCGGCCTTTTCAAGCTCCGTGGTGCTGATCTCCCCCGCGATCAGCCGCGCCGTCAGATCGGAAAGCGCCCCGGAGACCTGGCCGGCGCTTTCGGAGAGGCTCCCCAAAGCCTCCCGCTCCTCGTCGGAAAGCGCCTCCCCCTTGGCCGCGGCCCGGGACAGATAGAACATGTAGTCCCCGGCCTTGGAGAGGAAGGCCGCCGTGTGTTCAAGCTCGATGGCCCCGTAGGGCAGGGAGGCGATGGCCTGACTGGCCGCCGCGCAGTGGGCGTAGCCCTGGGCGCAGACAGAGCTGACCATGGCGGGAGAGGCCGCGCACAGCGCCTTTTGCAGGGTGGCGTCCAGCTCGCCTACGGCGGTGGAAAGCTCCGTAAAGGCGTGGTCGTACCCTATGGCGGCGGCCCGGGAGAGCGCCGCGTTCTCCCGCTTCGCCCCCACGTAAAACGCCCCCATCACCAGTACCGCCGCAAGGGAGTAGATCACGATGAGCCTGCCTGTTTTTTTCGTATAGAACATACATAAACACCCCTTTTGCGTTAGATTCGCCGCAAAAGGGGTGTTTTAACCGTTGAAATAATTTCCTTAACAGAAAATTAATTAAATTTACTTAAATAATACTTGACAGGCGCTGGGGGATATGCTATATTATACTTGAAATTTGTTGAGGGCATACTTTATGCGCCTTAAGACCTCATCCTTCCCCAAAATCCGGGCGATCTCCACGGCTCCGCCGGGGGTGACGGCGCGGCCCGTGATGGCGATGCGCAGAGGCCACATGATTTTGGCGTTTTTCACGCCCTCCGCCTCGGCCATGTTCGTGAGAACGGACAGAATGGTCCCGTCGTCCCAGCCGTCCGCCGCCTCCAGCGCCGGGAGCAGCTTTTGGAGCGTCTCCAGGGAGCCGGGGATGTCGGTTTTTGATTTTTTGTGGACGAAAAGCTCGGGGGGGTAGTCGGGGAGGGCGTCGAAGAAGTCCACCTTTTCCGGGATCTCCGTCAGCTTTTCCGTGCGTTGCTGTAAAAGCGCCGCGATCTGGGCCGGGTCGATGTCCGGGTTTTTCACGGCCCTGCGGATCCAGGGCTCCGCCGTTTTGGCGAAATCCTCCGGGGACATGGCGCGGATATACTCGGCGTTGAAGTATGTGAGCTTGGCGATGTCGAACACGGCGGGGGACTTGGAGACGCCGTGGATATCGAAGATCTCCGCCAGCTCCCGGAGAGAGTAGACCTCCCTCTCGCCGCCGGGGGACCAGCCCAGCAGGGCCACGTAGTTGACCACCGCGGGGGTCAGATACCCCTCCGCGATCAAATCCTCGTAGGAGGGGTCGCCGTGGCGCTTGCTCATTTTCCGGGCCGCGCCGGTCTCGGCGTCCGTCACCATGACGGAGGAGCAGTGGACGTAGGTGGGGACAGGCCAGCCGAAGG
>CANQSU010000142.1 GCA_947626585.1 uncultured Oscillospiraceae bacterium | reverse complement strand
AATTTGCAATCAGGGTTCCGGTCCCGGCACTTCTGCCCCGCGTCGTCGTTATCAACGCAGATCACGGTCCGGCACCCAGCGGCGGCCATACCGGCCTTGATTGCGTCGATCCGGTCCTGGTTGGCGACGCCGCCGATCCCGCAGTACAGGCCGTTGCCGGTGATCCCGGCTTTGCGGTGGAGTAGGAGCAGGCTGACGTTATGGAGCGGCAACGGGACATGGCCGTAGAAATGCTGCAGGACCACAGTTACAGTGAGGTCGTCGAGTTGACCGGCATATCGAAGTCCACGCTGACCAGGGCGGCCCGTTTTTTTTTTTTTTTTTTTTTTTTTTTTTTTTTTGTCAATTTTGTATTGCATTGTATCGCATTTTGTGTTATAATATTCGTCAGAAAGGATGGTGTGATATGGCAAGGAAAATCAAAGATTCTGTCCCAATGGCGTTTCGGCTCCGGTCCGATTTGGCGAAGAAGATCGATGCTCTCAACGAGAAGACCGGACTGCCGAAGACTGTGATCGTTGAGAAGGCCCTGGAAAAATATTTTGAGAACTTGGAGGGTGAAAACCATGAGTGAGATGAATATTAAGGACTCGGATCTGAGTCTGAAACGACTGGCCGACATGCTGCCGAAGGTTGATCCGCCGGAGAAAATGTCTTTTGAAGAGGCTGTGAAAGATGCCCCGAAAGAACGACCTGTGATCGTCAGGGTTCCTGTTGAGAAAAGGTTAAATGTTGCAATTTATGAAGGTTTTACAATGTCGAGTCATTCGCCTGGGCTTGGGGATTCTCATCGTAAATGGATCGACCGTGTGAAGAAACGTGTTCATGAACTTTTTGATGTTGAAGACGGCTTCGAAGGTGATATTTATAAGCGTGGCTTTGAGTATATTGATGATGTTTTGATTAGAGATGCAATTAAAAACAACACCCGCGATTTTTTGCCTGACGAGCTTGTTTCGGAATATGATAGGCGGGTGTCTAAAAAATGACTGGTTCTGAAGCACATGCTCTTTTAGTTAAGGCAAAGGACTATGTTGATGAGCATTATAATTATGGTTCGATTTTTCTTGATACTGAAGATGAATACGGCGATTCTATGTCCGTTTATAGAGGGCATACTGTGCCGCCTGAGCGTGGGGATATTCCTAAGTTTCATGTCAGGTGCAGTGATTTTTATGACCGCTGGAATGATCGGGTTGATGATGTGACTGTTGCGGCTTCGATTGTGACTTTGTTTCATGAGGCCGTTGGACATGGGTTTCAACTTAGATCCGCGTATATGCGGCAGGATGATCCTTTGTGTTCTGTTTTAGCAATGAATTTTTGTGCATGTCAGGCGTCTGGTCGTTATTATGGCGATTATGATCCGTCAGACTATGGCATTGATTGTGATAAATGGCCTTATTTTTCACAGTGCCATGAAATGGCGGCTCAGTATCTTGGCTTGAAATTTGCGCGCGACTACATGCATGGTTCCGGTATGTTTCCATTTGATGTTGAACGCGTTTTGTGCGAATATGAGGACGTACGTTTGCCTGATTCTGATTTTATAACTGTTTCTGATGGTTTTCATTTTGGAAATGTGGATCAAATTTTGGAACAGTTTGAGCTTCAGTTTCCCGGCGTTGTTCGTGGAAAACATGAGTATCAATTTTCGAGACGTGAATTGTTTGATGAGAAAGTATCTGTAAAGGGTCCTATCGATCTGCTTGAGAATGCCTTTTCTAAAGATGGTTCAGATTGTCGTTCCAAACGTTTGTCAAATTGCCGTGACGGCATGAAGCAGGATCAGATGGCCGCTTCAGTTTTCGTCGACAGGTATCCGCAGAATAAATTTCCAGCGTTGTCTGGTGTCGAATTGAGGCCGGATAAGGCGTTCGGATATATTTCTGATCCTATGAAGCCGATGCCGCCGGATTCGGTCCTGAAATTGTCATATCTGGTTGAATTGATGGACGACGACCGGAACGATGCCGGGCCGGATCTGGACGGCCCTGAATAAGAAAGGAGTTGTGTTTTATGGGTATTTTACATCCTTCTGACGGTGATCTCAACCTGAAGACGTGGGCGGATCGTATGGACGCGGAGCGTAAAGAGAGGCTGTTGAAAAGCGGGTACATGAAGCCGGGCGAGACGGAGCGCGAGGCGCGGGAGCGGCATCGGCGTGAGGACCTGGAGAAGCCGTATTTGAAAGAATCCGAGATCCTGGAGAAGCTCCGGGATGGCAGTTTGCCGCTGCGGGATGGGATCAAAGCGTTCCAGTGGCTGGATCGGCGTGAGTTCATGGAAACCGATTGGGGTAAGCCGGAATCTGAACGGGTTCATGAGACGACGGATGAGGGCGTCAGTGCGCTGCTGGATATGATCCAGACAGACCGGATTAGATTTTGGGAAAATTACCGGATCGAGTATCTGCCGGATGAGGCCGACGAGCCTGAAGTTTTCGAGTTTGACCTGTCGAAGGCTGTCGCTACGGACGCTGACCGGGAAAAGTTTGACCGGCTGGTCAAATTTGGCGTTGAAAACCATCTGATCGATGGGAGGATGATCTCCGGGTACCGGACGGAATACCACATGCCGGATGATCTGAAGGCCTGGATTTACGATGAAAAGAAAGTCGTTCTGGACGTTGCTTTCAATCACGAGACGCGGCGTGTTAAGACGACTTTGGGCAGTTTGCGGATCGAGGCGCTGTCCAACGCGATGCTGCCGTACCGGCACGAGATTGAAAATTATTACCTGGACCGGGTCGAGGAGTTCTGTGTATTGAGAAATGTCTACAGGATCGATTTCCCGTTCATCGCCCGGTACCATTTTCATGCTCCATATTGGACCTGGGCGTTTTGCGGTTTTAATAGAAATCGGATCAACCGGTGTCTGGACAGGATTTACAACGCGCGCCGGCGTGCTGTTTTGGAGAACAACTGGGACCCGGAGCGGCGGTATGGGGGCCGGGAGCATCCACGCGTTCCGATTAACGACGATGTGTTGGAGCAGGACCTGATCCGGCGTGATTTGGAGATGGCGGCCGGCATTGCGGAACGGGGCCCGCATTGCATGATCAGCGTGGATAATGTTTTTGGTTTTCCCACGCTGCCGTTCGAGGCGATTACCGATGATGAGATCCGTGAGCAGGCCGAGATGTACCGGCGTTGTTTTCTTGATAAGATCCGACATCAGGATCTGTACGTGTCACTGTTTCCGGTTGAGATGCGTGTTTGGTTTGAGCCGGGTCATTTGATGCTGCAGTCTGAGTACCGGGTCATCCAGGAATATGAGCGTGATCACCGGAATGAGTTTGAAACGGCGTTGAAGGAGGCTGGTGAAAATCATGGCGAAGAAACCTAAGAGAAAATGGTCGATCTATCAGGTTTTCGAAGTCTCCTGTCTGACAGACCCCCCCCATGAAGTAAACCGTAAGTTTCTTGGCACGCGGTGGGCCGTATCAGAGGCGCAGGCAGTCAATTTCTATCACTATTCCGAGGACGTGCCTGTCGACTATTACAAAGATGTTGGCGGCGGCACGGAATGGCACTGGTATTTGGTTGCGGAACCGGCTTGACCGGCGATAAGAAATCTGATTTTGAAAAAAAAAAAATCCCCGTCCCGACGTTGATAAAAATCAACTGTTCGGAACGGGGATGTTTTTTAATCTTCCAGGATGCCGGACAGGCAGCCGTCTTCTTCAGTCATCACCGGGAGGTCCTGGTGTGCGGCGTAATATCGGCATACGCCACAATGGTTGAAGGCACAGGTGCCGGTGTCACAGTCGAATTCCCGGTCCGGGCCCTCGGCCAGCTGGGATACGTCGATCCGGATCTTCCCGGCGGCCTGGGATTCGATTTTGGCGAGATGTTCACCAGTCATGATTTTGCCCTCCGTATATCAGATATTCTTCCCGAGCCAGAAATCGACACGGGTGACGTCGTCTGACAGCGTAAACTTGTATGTCCGGTCGGGGCTTCTGCGGTTCACGTTGTTCATGATCTCCCGGACCGCGTATTGGAACGGCTCCATGTCCCAGTTCATGGCCGTGCAGAGGTTTTTGTTGATGAACCCGACTGCCTTGGTTTTTGTCTCGGGGTTTTTGACTTCGATGAAGAGCAGGTCGTTGCCCGTTGAGACCGTCTTATCGGCCAGCTTGGCGACCTCACGCCGGGACAGGCCGCTCTGCAGGTCGGTTTCGACCAGCACTGCGAAAAATGTATCGGTCATGTCTACTCCTTTCTTTGCCCCGCCGTGTCCGGCATGCCGTCCAGTTTTACGTACGGGAATATGTTCAGGACTTCGCATACGGCGTTCAGGCACTTCCTAAACGTGCCGAATTCGACGCCCTCCGGACAGTCCGTGTTGCACACGACGTGCGTGAGTGTCTGCTTGTCGATGACCTCGTTGCACCGGAGCCTGTCAAACGCGTGGGGATTTTTCGCAAGCTCCAGCTCGATAAATTTTTGTCTTTTCGCCATCGTTATGTCCTTTCTCAGATCTCGTCCCGCTCTTTGATCCGGATCGCCGTCTCGTTCATCGTCACGATGCGCTCGATGCCGCTGTTCAGGATCATGCGCCGGCAGATGGGGCAGGGTTCAGTGTTGTTCAGGATGTTCCCGCTGTCGGCGCTGATGCCGACCAGGTATAGCGTCGCCCCGATCATGTCCCGGCGGGGTGCTGATATAATCGCGTTCTGCTCGGCGTGGACGGCCGGGCAGTCGGAATAGTCGCCGGAATTGTGTGCCATGTGGGCCCTGGGACAGGTTACATGAATGTCACAGCAGTTGTCCTCTCCGCGGGCCGATCCGTTATAGCCGGTGGCGATGATCTCGTCGTTCTTGACGATGACGGCGCCGTAGTTCCGGCGCAGGCAGGTGCTGCGGGCGGCGACTTCCCGGGCTATGTTGAGATAATAGGCGTCCTTGGAAATGCGGCTCATGGTTTTTTTTCACCTCGTTTATTTGATCTCAGTATGATGATATTCGTTCCCATCGTCGCAAAGCATCGTCACATTTTTCGATGTAACGGTCGTTTCGACGACGGAGAGGACCTGCCCGGTCTTTTTGACCCGGACCTGGTCCTCGTTGTGCAGTTTCTTGGCGTCCCGGTACCTCATGAGCGGATCACCTCGTTGAAGTCGATGATCCTGAACGACGTCATGGCACGGAGTAGGTCGCCCCGTGCAAAACTGTCGTCCTCAAAGTCCAGCTCGGTCATCTGGGCAGTTTCTGAACAGACGATGATCTTGTAGCTGCCGTCCGGGTTCTTGGTCACGTTGGGGCAGTCGGCTTCCAGGACGGCGAACGGGTCGTCCTCGATCTCGTCGATGATGTCCTTGACGATATCGGCAAAGCTCATGGAGTACGGGCCGGCGGTCTTGATGTGCTTCACATAGGGGAAGAACCAGCCGTCGTCAAAGACGAACAGGACCTCGACGTCCAGGTCCGTGTCCACGTTGACGGCGTTTGAAATCGTGGTCTTGACCGTGGGCTTGAAGATCACGGAATCCGGGTTCTTGCACATGACGATGTGGTCCGTGACGTTAATAAAATCGTTGTCCTTCATCACACAGCCGTCGTGGCGGCCCAGCTTGACCTTGGGGTCGTTCATGATGGCGTGTGCCATGGAGAACTGGAAATCCAGGCCCTGGTCGTCCTTGAAGAAGCTCTCGGTGTGGCCGTCGGGCCAGGTGCGGGCGAAGACAAAGCCATGATAGGCGATGTCGGCCGGCTTGTCGGTTTCAGCCCGCAGCGCGACGTGGCAGCCGTGGGACTCGACCTCGGGCGGGGTCGTGAATATCGTGTCAAACTTCTGTTTCGACATATCGGTTTCCTCCTATCCGTTCATGATTTTTGGCCGGGGCTTTGCTCATGGAGCCTGTCCGTTTCCGCAGGGTCAAATTCCAGGATGCTGAAGCTATCCTCGTCCCCGTAGATGGCCGTCGTTCCGACCTTGTCTATGACTTCGTCGTATCCGTCGATGGTGAAGGCGTAACGGGAGTACACGACCGTCGCCTCGGGTTCGGTGCAGGATACTTGATACGACAGGTGCTTTCTTAAATATCCTTTGGCCAGGCGCACCCACCGGATCGGCCTTGTGACCCAGAGTTCGCCAGTGAACCAGGCGTCCGGAACCTGGTCCGTGCCGGGTTGCAGGACGTCTTCCGGGTCCACCCAGGCCTCGTAGACGTACAGGGCTTCCCTTTCGCAATTCTCCATGACCTGTTCGTCAAAGCAGAATTCCCCGGCGCGGATGCACCCGGGGATGGTCAGGCAGGCGCAGACGCGCGGCGTCGTTTCATCCTCGCCGAACCCGGTGTTCGCCGGGATGTCAGGTGTCAGTACGACCGCTGGGCCGAGGTCTTCCCTGCTGATGTGGTACAGGTTGATTTGTCTCATAGTCTGTTCTCTCCATTCGTGACCCCGAGGTCTTTTAAGATGGTCTCGGTTTCAGCCATGTCGGACAGGAATTTGTCGAACATTCCGCCGAGGCGCCGGGACAACGGGCTGTAGTCAACCTGTGCCGACAGGACCGGGACGGGATTTACGTCGGAGGTGAACAGCCTGATGGGGATGTCGATGCGCATGGCGGCTTCGATCTCGCCTTTCATGCCTGCCGATATGACGCTGCCGAAGATCCAGAGTTCGCTGCACATGCGCAGCCAGAGCTGGCCCTCGGACAGGCCTAGCGCCCTCTGTTCCGGGTCGTTGTCGTCCATAAAGGACGGGAAATAGACGTGCGGCGCGTAGGGGATACAACCCTGTTCCGCCGCGAATTTACAGTATTCGGCGGCCATCAACATGTTGTGCTTGATGTTGCCTGAGAGCGGGCTGCAGATGTAGACCCGCTTTTTGAGTCCTGTCATAGTCGTGCTCCTTTATTCGTCAGAGTGTAAAGTTATGTGCCCGGGTTTAACCGGGCGGCATGTTGCAGTGCCGGTGGATCGGCGGCCGGTAGAACGCCAGGGCCGTCAGGATTTTCCAGCCGTCCCGGAACGTGTTCAGCTTGCTTTCGCTGCCCTTGGGCCTGTCATAATAGTCGCAGTGGACGTAGCCCACGTTCCAGTTTTTGATCCCAGCCATCATGGTCAGCTCGATCTCGATCTGAAAGCCGTCATAGACGCCCCATGTGGCGTAGTTTTCTGCTACGTCCCTGTGCATGACGCGGTACCCGCTGAGGCAGTCCGTGACGGGCTTGTGGGACCGGATGCTGGCCAGTGTGTCGAACATCCTGTTCCCGAACTTGTGGAGCGGCGGCTGGTTGTCGCCGGTCAGGTGCCGGATCCCGACGACCATGGACGTTTCGCCGAGCTCCTGGGCCTTCGCGAGCAGGGCCGGGGCGTCGTTGGCCGGGTATGTAGCGTCCCCGTCCACCATGATGTACCATTCCGCGCTGACGGCCTGGATCAGGGTCCGGACGTTGACACCCTTTCCGCGGGTCTTGCATGGGATGACCGTG
>CANQSU010000141.1 GCA_947626585.1 uncultured Oscillospiraceae bacterium | reverse complement strand
GGTGACCTCGCCGCCCCGGCCGAAGCCGCGCTCGATGGCGTAGCGGGATATGCACCTGGCGCCGTTGCCGCACATCTCGCCCACGGAGCCGTCGTTATTGAAAAACGCCATGCGCACGTCCCCGCCGGCCCTTGGCTTTTCCAGGATCATCAGCCCGTCTGCCCCGATGGACAGCCTTCGCGCGCACAGCCTCGCGGCCAAACGCGGATACGCGGCGGGGTCGATGCTCCCGTCCAGATTTTCGATCAGTACAAAGTCGTTCCCGGCTCCCTGCATTTTTGTAAACCGCATAGTTACCTCCCTGGTCCTGACGGGCCGCCAATCATGAAAAAAGCCGCCAAAGCGTCGACTCTGGCGGCTTTTTATCGCATTATCTCGTACCGTCCGGGGCGTTGTGCGCGCCGCGAAAATCGCGGTAATGCACGCATCCCACGGGGCAGACCTCCTGGCAGTGGCCGCAGTCGACGCACTTATCATAATCGATTTGTGAAAGATTGTCAACCACCGTTATGGCCCCGGCGGGGCATTCCCGCTCGCACTTGCGGCACCCGATACAGCCCTTGGCGCACTCTTTCCTGGTGTTGGCGCCCTTTTCGCGGTTGGAGCAGCCCACGATGACCCGCTCCACGTCGGGCATCAGGGTGATCACCTGGTTGGGGCAGGTGCGCGCGCACATGCCGCAGCCGATGCAGGCCCTGAAGTTCACGCGGGCGAGGCCGTCCACCACCCTGATGGCCCCCTCGGGGCAGACGCGCTCGCAGTCGCCAAGGCCGATGCACCCGTAGACGCAGGCGCTCATTCCGCCGTAGAGGAGCTTCGCCGCCGCGCAGGAGCTGAGGCCCTGATACTCAAGCTTGTTCTTCACGGTGTTGCAGTCGCCGGAGCAGCGCACGATGGCCACCTGCTCCACCACATCCGCGAACTCCGCTCCCGTCACCGCGGCCAGGGCCTTGGCCACCGCGTCGCCGCCCGCGGATCTTGGGAAATTTCTCGTCCACGGGCACATGCATGAACTTGGCCGCCAGCACCAGAAGGACGCCGCAGACAAGCCCGATGGCCGCCAGGACCCAGACAGCGTTCAAAATAGCAGTCATATCCGCACCTCCCCTCAGCCGCCGAACATGTTCTCGGCCATGCCCGTAAAGCCCATGAAGGTCATGCTGGTGAAGGCAGCCGCCACCAGGGAGATGGGCAGGCCCTCGAAGCACTTGGGGGGCTTGGCCCGCTCAAGGGCCTTGCGCACGCCGCAGAAGAGGATCAGCGCCACGGAGAAGCCGAGGCCAGCGGAAAAGCCGGAGACGCAGGACTCCAGGAAATTGTAGCTCTCGTCGATATTGAGGATGGTCACCGCCAGCACCGCGCAGTTGGTGGTGATCAGCGGCAGATATACGCCCAGGGCCTTGTAGAGGGGCGGCATGTACTTCTTCAGGGCGATCTCCACCAGCTGAACCAGGGCGGCGATCACCAGGATGAAGATGATGGTCCGCATGAACTCAAGGCCGAAGGCCACCATCAGCGTGTTGTAAATGACCCAGGTGACGGCGCTGGCCAGGGTCATGACGAAGATGACGGCGCCGGACATGCCCACGCAGGAGGAGAGCTTCTGGCTGACGCCCAGAAACGGGCAGATACCCAGGAATTGGACCAGCACATAGTTTTCCGTGAAAACGAGGGTAAACAGAATGAGGAAGATCTTACTCATTTCGCCTCGGCCTCCTTCCGATCGTCACAGGCGGAGTGGCAGGCGGCGCAGTTGCCGTCGCACCCCATCTTGGGCTCGAATTTCTTTCCGTGCTTTGCCATGGCGGCAACAAGGATCGCGATAGCGCACCCGAAGAGGAAGAACCCGCCGGGGGCCTGGGTCAGGATGCCCAGCTGATACCCCTCCGGGATGATCCGGACGCCGAAGAGCGTCCCCGCGCCGAACAGCTCCCGGACCACGGACATGGCGGTGATGACCATGGTGTAGCCGATGCCCATGCCCAGCCCGTCAAAGAAGCTGTCCGCCACCGAGTGCTTGCTGGCGAACATCTCCGCCCGGCCTAAGACGATGCAGTTGACCACGATGAGCGAGAGGAACACGCCCAGGGAGTCGTAGAGGGATTTTAAGTACGCCTCCATCACCATCTCCACCAGCGTGACAAAAGTGGCTATCACCACGATGTAGCAGGGGATGCGCACCTTGGAGGGGATGATGTTCCTGAGAAGCGAGATGACCACATTGGAGCAGACCAGCACGAAGGTCAGGGCCAGCCCCATGCCCAGACCGCCGGAGACGCTGACGGAGACCGCCAGCACCGAGCAGCACCCCAGGGCCAGGATCAGAACGGGATTTTCCTTGAAAATGCCGTTTAAGAGGATCTTCATCTTATCCTTCATTTAATTCGCCCCCTTTATGGAATCGAAGGCCTTCAGGATCGCCGTGACGCCGGTTCTGACGGCGGTGCTGGAGTATGTGGCGTTGGTGATGGTGTCCACGTTCTCGGCCGTGCCGGAGAGGCCGATGTAGTTGGCAAGGTAGCTCTCCTGTCCGGCCTTGGTACCCACGTTGGGCGTCTCGCTCCCCACGTTGGCGGAGATGCCGACCACCTTGCCGTCATTGTCAAGGCCCACGGTGACCACCACTGTGCCGCCGTAGCCCTTGTAGCCGGCGGTGGCCACATAGCCCGCGCCGCCGTCGTCCCGGAAGGCCGTCTCTATGCCCTCGATACCGGAGACGTCAAGCTCCGTGAACGTGGTGGAACCGGGCAGGACCTCCTGACGGGTCCTCTCCGCCTCGGCCCGCTCGTTCTCCTTCACAATGGGGTCCGTGACGGAGTGCGTGAAGGCCAGCAGGAAGGAGACGACCAGGCAGATGACCACAAGCACCAGCGCCGGCTTTATGTATTCGTTGAAAGCGTTCGTCTTTGTCGTCATTTCTCCGTCACACCTCCAAAGGGCTTGGGCGCCGTCAGATCGTTGATGTACGGCACCACAAGGTTCATAAGAAGAATCGAGAAGGTGACCGCCCCGGCGGAGCTGGCAAACGTGCGCATCATGGCGGTGAGGAGCCCGCACCCCAGGCCAAAGACGAGCTTGCCGAGATTGGTGGTGGGGCTGGTCACGTAGTCGGTGGCCATGAAGATGGCGCCCAGCATCAGCCCCCCGGAGAAAACGGCCAGCACCGGCTGGGAGGAGCCGAAGATCCACCCGAACACCAGCGTGGAGCCGATGTAGGCCAGCGGGATGATGGGCTTGATCACCTTGCGGACGCACAGGTAGACGCCGCCGGCGATGAGCGCCACGGCGCAGGTCTCGCCCAGCACGCCGCCGTGGACGCCCAGAAGCAGTTTTCCGAAGGCGTTCCAGTCAAGCTGATCGGCCTTGATGGCGGCCAGAGGCGTCGCGGAGGACAGGGCGTCAATGGCGGGGCCGAAGCTCACCTTGGGGTAGGAATAATTCGTCATGTCCCCGGTAAAGGAGAAGAACATGACAACGCGCCCGACGAGGGCGGGATTGACGAAGTTGCACCCGATGCCGCCGAAGAGCATCTTGACGCAGATGATGGCCACTACGTCGCCCACCAGCAGCTCCCAGACGGGCATGGACGCGGGCACGTTGAAGGCCAGAAGCACGCCGGTGACCACGGCGGACAGGTCCGTGACCGTGATGGGCTGCTTCATCAGCTTTTCCCATATGTACTCGCAGGCCACGCATGCCGCGGCGGAGACAGCCGTCAGCAGGAGGGCGCGCCAGCCGAAGAGGACTACCGACGCCGCCAGCGCCGGGCACAGGGCAATCAGCACGTCCAGCATGATGTTCTGCGTGGTCCTCGTCCCTCTCAGGTGGGGCGATACGCTGACTCTCAGTTCATTCATTTTACCGCCTCCTCCTTCCTTGCGTTCTCCTCGGCCTCGCGGGCCTTGCGGTCGGCCTCGGCTTTCTTTTTGGCGTTGTCCGCCGCGATGAGGCCCTTGGCCAGCTTGTTGGTCTGCACCAGCATGCGCTTTGCCGGACAGGCGAAGGAACAGCATCCGCACTCCATGCACAAATTGGCGTGGAGCGAGCGGAGCCTGTCAACATTCCGCTTGTTGTACGCCGCCTCGATAGCCGCCGGCATCAAATTGAGGGGACAGGCGTCCACGCACCGGCCGCAGCGGATGCACGCCGTAGGCTCGGGCAGGACCGCGTCCTTCTCGTCGAAGGCCAGGATGGCGTTGGTGTTCTTCATCACCGGGAACTCGGTGCTGGGCACCGCGATGCCCATCATGGGCCCGCCGTAGAGGACCTTGCGGGGCTCGGATTTGAACCCGCCGCAGAAGTCAAAAAGCGACTGCATACTGGCGCCGATGGGCGCGATGACGTTCTTCGGCTCCCTGACCGCCGAACCGTCCACCGTCACGACCTTCTCCGTGAGCGGCATGCCGGTCCTGATGTATTTCGCGATGGCCGCCAGCGTGGTGCAGTTTATGACGACGGCGCCGGCGTCGATGGGCAGCTTTCCCTCCGGGACGATCCTTCCCGTGGTGTTGTAGATCAGCACCTTCTCGCCGCCCTGGGGGTACAGAGGCGGGAGCGCCATGACCTCAACGCCCTTCATCCCGGCAGCCATGTCCCGCATGGACTTTACGCACTCGGGCTTGTTGTTCTCAATGCCGACGACCACGCGGGGCACCCGCATGTACTCCTGCAAAAGCTCGATACCCTGACGGATCCAGTCCGCATCGTCCAGCATGGTGCGGGTGTCGCTCGTCACATAGGGCTCGCACTCGGCCCCGTTGACGATCACGGCCTCCACCTGTTTCAGATCCTTGACGCCGAGCTTGACCGCCGTGGGAAAGCCCGCGCCGCCAAGGCCCACGACGCCGCTGTCTCGCACGGCGTTTATGAAGGACTTGATATCCGTGACCTCGGGGGGCTTGACGCCCTCGAAAACGGTCTGCTCGCCGTCCGACTCGATGGTGACAGCCTTCATGAACCGCCCCGTGGACATGAGCATGTCGTCGATCCTCTTCACCTTGCCGCTGACACTGGCGTAGACGGGCGAGGAGACGAAGCCGCCGGGGGCGGCGATGAGCTGTCCCACCTTCACCGTGTCGCCCACCTTCACCGCGGGAACGGCGGGAGCGCCGATGTGCATGGACATCGGTATGGTCACCGACGCCGGCACGGGCATCCTCACCGGCGCCAGCCCCGCCGTGTTCTTCCTGTGGGGAACGTGGACGCCATGAAGCTTGGGTAAATTCACATTCCTTCCCTCCAATTCCGAATAGAACCTTGTCATCAAATCAATCATGACTTTTTACAGTATATCACACCCGCTCGGCTCTCCGCAAGTAAAAATCAGGACATATATATGTTTTTTTCGTCTTTTTGCCCGTCCCGGCGGGGCCATAATTGACAAGTTTTTAACATTTTGATACATTCCGCCTTTTGGGAAGGGGCCGGGACGCAAAAAGCCACCCGGGAGGGCGGCTTTCTCGATAATTCAAAATAATTAAAAATTATGCTTGACAATAGTTTTGTTTTATGCTGTAATATAATTCGTTCAATACTTGTACACCCCACCGCCGATGAACTCGCGCAGGAGGCTCGTGGCGGGGACGTATTTCTCGTTCAGGGGCTCGAAGCGCTCCAGGAGGGGTATGATCTCCCGCACCTCCTCAAATCCCGGCTTTCCGGCGGTCAGGTCCCTGAAAAGGGGCAGGGCCAGGGGGGCCAGGACGCTCATCTCGTACTCCAGGGAGGAATCCAACTTGAGTCTCGCCTTGTGGATGAAGGGCGTGATATGCTCCCGCTCCCCGCGCATGACGTTTTTCCAGAGGGACAGCGTGTACTCCGCGTCGGCGCCCCGGAAGTTGTTGTCCCGGACCACCCGGCGCACAAGGCGGACCCACTCGGGCTTGAAAACCGCCCCGTCGGGGAAGGCGATCTCCGACACCGCGGCGATGTAGAGGCCGAAGGCGCCGGGATTTTTGTCGGTGATGACGTCGTTCAGGGCATGGATACCCTCGAAGATGGCCACCTCGTTTTTCTCCAGTCTCATGGGCGTGAACCGGCTGGCCGAGCGCTTCTGGCGGGCGAACATGAAGTAGGGCACCCGGATCTCCCTGCCCTGGGCCAGGTCCGCAAAATGCTCGTTCAAAAGCCGCATGTCCAGAAGCCTCGGGGATTCAAAGTCGATCTCCCCCTCGGGGGTCCTGGGGCAGGTGCGCAGGTCCAGGGTGTTGAAATAGTTGTCCATGGAGATGGTGTGGGAGTTGATGCCCCGGCTCTCCAGCTCCGTCTCGATGTTCCTGGCCGTGGTGGTTTTCCCCGCGCCGGAAGGGCCGGAGAGCAGCACGATGGGACATATGTGAAGATTTTCGCAGATGGCGTCCGCGGCGCTTTTGACCCTGTCAAAATAGGCCCTGTCGGCCTCCGCCACGAAGCCCGCCGGGTCCGTCCTGACGCGCTCGTTGATCCTTACGATGTCATATGCCATGATTCACGCCTCCCCTTTCGTCTCCTCATAAAACGCGAATATCTTCGCCTTGTCCGAGAGGATCTTGTCCATACTCTCGATATATTCCCGGGGATACTTCGGGTCGAATATCCGCTCGATGCGCCCCGACCTTCTGTCCACCAGCTTCGTGGACCCGCCCCCGCCCATGGCCAGGATGGTGCGAAGCTCCTCCATGATCAGGATATTGTAAAGGCTCTCATGTCCTTCCTTCGTCCAGCCCACGTTCTCAAACCCGCCGGACATGAACTTCTGCCGGTAGAGATAGAAGGGCCGATAGCCGGCCGCTCTGAGCCGCGCCTGGGCGGTGTCCAGCATCAGGCCCACCTCCCGCTTTCCGGGCCGGGCCGTGTCCTCCTCGGTGATCCTGGAGCCCTTTTTCAGGGCCAGGGTGTGGACGGTCACGTTCTCCGGGGCCAGGTCAATGACCTCGCCGAGCGTGTCCGAGAAACGCTCCGGCGTGTCCGCCGGAAGTCCGGCGATCAGGTCCATATTCACGTCACACGTAAGGTTTTCCCGTGTGAGCGCGTAAGCGCGCCTCACGTCCTCCGCCGTGTGCCGGCGTCCGATGGCGGCAAGCACCTCGTCACACATGGACTGGGGGTTTATGCTGACCCGGGTGACGCCCCCGAGGGCCCTGAGCTTGTCTTTGGTGATGGTGTCGGGCCGTCCGGCCTCCACGCAGAACTCCCGGACCGCCGAGAGGTCAAATTCCGTGTTCAGCCAACTCAGAAGCGCCCCCAGCTCCTCCGCCGACAGCGTGGTGGGCGTGCCCCCGCCGATATAGACGGCGACGGGGCGCAGCTCCAGCCTTTTCGCGACCCTCGCCGTCTCAACGATCTCCCGGCGCAGAGCCTCCAAAAACGCCGGGATCAGCTTCATGGACTTCTCCACGCTCTGGGAGACGAAGGAGCAGTAGGCGCACCGGGTGGGGCAGAACGGGATGCCCACATAGAGGGCGATGTCCCGCGGCCCCAGCTCCCT
>CANQSU010000140.1 GCA_947626585.1 uncultured Oscillospiraceae bacterium | reverse complement strand
GCCAGAATTTCTTCTCCGGCACATGCCGGGCCACGAAGGAACCCAGATGCTTATCCGGGACGAAGATGATCTCCTCACAGTTCAGGCCCTTCGCGATCCTCAGCGCCGAGGAGCTGGTACAGCACACATCCGAGACGGCCTTCACCGCGGCGGAGCTGTTTACGTAGCACATGACCTTCGCCCTGGGATGCTCGCTTCTCAGCCTCAGCACGTCCTCGGGCGTCACCATGTCCGCCATGGGGCACCCGGCGTCGGGACTGGGGAGAAGCACCGTCTTTTCCGGGGAGAGGATCTTGGCGCTCTCGCCCATGAACCGCACGCCGCAGATAACGATCAGATCCTCCTTCGCTTTCGCGGCCTTCTGCGCCATGGCGAAGGAGTCGCAGACCGCGTCGGCCACATCCTGCACCTCCAAGGGCACATAGTAATGGGCCAGCACCAGGGCGTTTTTCTCGCTTTTGAGGCGCAGGACCTCCCGCTGCAGCTCGTTAAAACTTACCATTCAGCCTGTCCTCCCAAAGGGGCGACATGGACCGCAGCCGCTCGATGATGGGCGGGAGCGTCTCGATGATATAGTCGATGTCCTCATCCGTGGTGGTGTCGGAGAGGGAGAGACGCAGGGAACCGTGGGCCACCTCGTGGGGAAGGCCGATGGCCAGCAGTACGTGGCTGGGGTCCAGCGACACGGAGGAGCAGGCGGAGCCGGAGCTTGCGCAGATGCCCTTGGCGTCCAGCATGAGTACCAGGGATTCGCCCTCCACGCACTCAAAGACAAAGCTGGCGATGCCGGGAAGCCGGTTCACCGGGTCGCCGGTGAGGCGCGAGTAGGGGATGTCCTTAAAGGCCTCGATGAGCCTGTCGCGCATGGCGGAGACTCTGGGCATCGTCTCGGGCAGGTTGTTCACCGCCTCCTCAAGGGCGGCGGCCATGCCCACGATCTCGGGTACGTTCTCGGTGCCGGAGCGCTGATTGCGCTCCTGCCCGCCGCCGTGAAGGAGCTGGGGCACACGGACGCCCTTGCGGATGTAAAGGACGCCCACGCCCTTGGGGCCGTGGAACTTGTGGCCGGAGATGCTGAGAAGATCGATGTTCATGGCCTTCACGTCGATGGGGATGTGGCCGGCGGCCTGGACGGCGTCGGTGTGGAACAGGATCCCATGCTCGTGCGCGATCCGGCCGATGTCGGCCACGGGGAGGATGGTGCCGATCTCGTTGTTGGCCATCATGACGCTGATCAGGATGGTGTCGGGACGAATGGCGGCCTCAAGCTCGGCAAGGTCGATCCCGCCGAACCTGTCGGCCTTCAGATACGTGACCTCATAGCCCTTCTTTTTCAGCCAGTCCAGTGTGTGGGTGATGGCGTGATGCTCGATGGAGCTGGTGATGATGTGTCTTCCCTTCGCGGCCCTGGCCTCGGCGATGCCCTTCAGCGCCCAGTTGTCGGACTCGGTGCCGCAGCCGGTGAAGTAGATCTCCACAGGCTCGGCGTTCAAGCACTTCGCCACCCTGGCGCGGGCCTCGTCAAGCCCTCTCCGGGCGTTGCGGCCCACGGAGTATAGGCTGGAGGGGTTGCCGTAGTTGTCCTGCAGATAGGGGAGCATGGCCTTGACGCAGGTGTCGCTCATGGCGGTGGTGGCCGCGTTGTCGGCATATACGAATTTGCTCATATGTGAAAATCGCCTCGAATCTAAAAATACTCTTTCGGCAGTTAGCCAAAGATAATTTTATACCAAAGGGACCGGATTTGTCAATAAGATGATGTTGTAATTACGTAAATTATGTGCTACAATGAAAATGGTCATTTGTTTATTCATTTTGACGGTTTTATTATTCCCTCGCGATTTCAAATCTATATGGAGTGAAAAGAGATGAAATACAGGATCTCCGCCAACGTGATACGGCGGCTTCCGAGATATTTAAGACGCATGACGATGCTTGAGCGCCAGAACGTGGAGAAGGTCTCCTCCACCGAGCTGGGCGAGAGGATGGGACTCACGGCCTCCCAGATCCGCCAGGACTTCAACTGCTTCGGCGGCTTTGGCCAGCAGGGCTACGGCTACAACGTGAAACAGCTGCGTGAGGACATCGGCGGCATCCTGGGCCTGGAGGACACGCTCACGGCCATCGTCATCGGCGCGGGCAACCTGGGGCGTGCGCTCATCGCCAACTTTCATTTCCCGGCCTGCGGCTTTCAGCTGGCGGCCGCCTTTGACACCGACCCCGCCCTCATCGGGACGGAGATGAACGGCACCCCGGTTCTGGACGGCGATAAGCTTGATATATACCTTGAGGAAAACCGTGTGGACGTGGCGGTGCTGACCATGCCGAAGGGTTACGCCGCGTCGGTGGCGAACCTCCTTTGCCGGCACGGTGTTCGCGGTATCTGGAACTTCACCGGCACCGACATCGACGCCGACCTGGGCGGCACGGTGGTGGAGGACGTCCATCTGTCGGACAGCCTTCTCACCCTGGGCTATTACTTACGTGGCAAAGGGGAGCAGTAAGCCCCGCCTTGCCCGACGCAAACCCTCCGCGAACAGCGGAACACAGGGAGGATCGTTATGAAAAAAATCATCTCAGCCGCCGTGGCGGTACTTCTTCTGACGGCCATGACCGTGGCCAACGCCTCCATGGCGGGCACCGCGGCCGACTCGCTGATCACCAAAAGCACCCTGGACGTCGACTTTGTCCCCGGGCTTCTTGAGGACATGAGGGAGAAGGTGGAAAACCGCCTGCGGTCGGTCTATGACATGGCCGCGGCCCCTTACGGCGGTCAGGGCGCCAACCTCTCCTACACCTCGGGCCAGACGAGGCTCGACCTCAGCGCCGGCGGCAGCGTCACCGTTTCCTTCGGCGCCAGCGTCGTCCCCCTTTCGGGCAATATCACCCTCACCGTCAGCGCCGGTGAGGTCATCGACATCGCTTCCGGCGCCGTCGTCAGCTCCGGGGCGGCGCTCTCCGTGGGACACCGCTATTTTGCCGCCGAGGGCGCCCTGGCCGTCTGCTCCGCGCCCTCCGGCGCCTCGCTGATGCTGGACGGGCCCTATATCCCCGGCGCGGGCGTTGAGAGTCCCGCCTACTCCGACGTGAGCCCGGACCAGTGGTTTGCCGGCGCGGCGTCATACGCCAGGGAGAAGGAGATATTCCGGGACTGGAGCGCCGGCCTCTTCCGGCCCTACGACTCCATGACAAGGGTGGAGATCGTTTACGCCATCTGGAAGGCCGCCGGGTCCCCCGCGACCGATTACCGCGCGCCGTTTACGGATGTGACCGATCCCTGGTATACCCCGGCGGTGAACTGGGCCGCGCAGACAGGCATCGTCCTCGGCATCACCCCGACCCTGCTCGATCCGGACACACGTCTCGACCGGTGCGCGGCGGTGACCATGCTTTACCGGGCCGCCGCCTACACGGGCGGGGACACCGCCGCCAGGGCCGATCTGACGGTGTTTTCCGACTACGCCAGAGTACCCGACTGGGGCTTTGAGCCCATGGGCTGGGCTGTCGCCAGGAAGATCGTTCAGGGAATGGACAACAACATCATCTGCCCCCAGGGCGAGGTGAACAGAGCCCAGACCGCCGCCATGATCCAGAGGATGTTCGGATAAAACGAATCGGCGCCCCGCGAGCCGTACTCGCCCGGGGCGAGGGGCCGCGACACCCGCCGTTACACGGCAGCCGCAAAACATGACGACCGACGCCGCCGGAAGCTTCTCCCGGCGGCGTTTTTTTCGGTTCATACTAATACCCAATTAAAAGGAGACACCGAGCGGCAAGGATATTTTGCGTCAGGCGAGGAAGAGCGCGCAGGGAATACTGTCGTATTTCCAAGCGGTCTGACGAAGTATGACGCAAAATAGACCGTCGCGAATGTCTTGTTTTAATTGGGTATTAGTATCATACCGGGACATGAACGCGGCATGACGGGACAACGACCGCCCGGGTCATTTGACCACGTCGTAGGAGTCCTCGTCGGTGTAGTGCCACCACTCGGCGCTGTAGGGGATGAAGCCGTGAGCGGTCATGACCTCCTCCAGGAGCCTGGCGTTTTCGGCGGCCCCGGCGGGGACGTCGGAGTAGTCCCGGTCCGCGAGGGCGGTGAAGTTGTCAAAATCGCTGGGCATCGGCACCTCGGAGCCGTCCGGACGCACCAGAGTCAGGTCCACCGTGTTGCCCCGGCTGTGCTTGGAGTAGCCGGTGTTGGGGTTGGAGACGTATCTGCCGTCGGGGCAGATCTCCCAGAGCCTGAACTGAGCGCTGACCGGGCGCAGCGCGTCCCAGATCTTCAAGGTGTATCCCCGCGCCGAAAGCTCCTCCTGGACCTGGCGGAGCTTTTTCACCGTGCCGTATCGCAGACGCGCCTCGGTAAAGTCGTAGATCACCTCGCCTGTGAAATTGTTATCGGAAGCGTATCTCAGATCCACGAGGATCCCGGGGATGTAGTCCGTGACCCTCACAAGCTCGTCGTCGGGTACCTCCGGAGGCGGGTCGACCGGGCCGACGCCGTCGGGAGGCCTCTGGCCGTTCCCGGGACCTCCCGTGCCGCCGTCCACGCCCGGTTCGGCGGAGGCGACGAGGGTGCCGCCGCTGTAGAGGGAGTACAGCCCGTCCCCAAGCTCGGGGGAGGAGACCAGAAGAACGGAGAAGGCGTTATCGGAGACGGTAAAGTCCATAAGCTCCGCGCCCTCGGCATCCTGCAGGGTGAAGGAGCCGATATCCTCCAAGCCGATGGAGCTTAAGACGCGGATGGAGTTGAAAATCACATAGCTCTGGGTGGAGGCGGCGTCAATGGCGTCCAACATGTTGCCGGTGGCCACGAGCCGGCCGCCGTTTATGACGATGCCCATGTCGGAGTCGATGCCGGAGTCCATGGACGACCCGCAGGCAAAGGCCCGCACCTGGCCGCCGTTGACGACCAGCCACCCGTTGGAGTCGATGCCGTCCCCCTCGCCGGTGGAGCCGTTCACGGTGACGGTCAGCGCCCCGCCGTTTACGGTGGTGACGGAGACGCCGTCCTCGTTGGTGTTGATACCGTCGTTGCCGGAGAAAATATCGATGACGCCGCCGTTGACCGTCAGATGCAGCTCGGTATCCAGACCCTCGTTCTCGGCGTTGATGGTCAGACGTCCGTCGCCGCCGGAGACGTTCATGCTCATTTTGGAGTAGACCGCGCCGTCGTACTTGTGGAGCTTTTTGCCGTCAACAACCTTGGAGCCGTCCGCGCTGAGTTCCACGGAGCTGTAGATGCGGGCCACGTAGGAGCCGTTCACCGTGTTGTCCGTCCCGTCGGCAATGACGATGTTGGCCCCCGCGGCGGAGGTGTCCACGTCGGGGGAGGGAGCTTCCCTGCCGCCGCACTCGTAGACGTTGTAGAAGATGATGGCCGGGGCCACGGTGCAGGTGATGTCAACGCCCGACAGCACAAGCGTCACCACCGCCCCGGGGTCGTCCTCCGCCCCCTCCCCCAGGTCCACGGCGATCTGACCCGCCGACAGCCTGCCGGAGAGGACATAGGTGCCGGGGGCGGCGATGTGCAGGACGGTATGGGCCGCGGCCTCCGAGGCCGGGTGTTCGTCCTTCGCCGTGCCCTCGCCGTAGGTGAGATCGTGGCCGGATTCGTAATAGACTATGTCGTGAGCGGTGTATACGTCCGCGCCGGCGTCCTCCGGGGCCGGTTTGCCGCCCACCGTGATGCCGGCGTCGGACAGACCGATCCGCACCTCCCCGGCGACGGGCGCGCCGCCCGCCGTATCCCCGCCGGCCGTGTCGCCTCCGTCGATCCGGGAGCAGGCGGTGAGAGACAGGAGCAGGGATAAGGCAAGGGTCAAAAGGATGAATTTTTTCATGGGAGCCCCCTCGTTTTTTGCTTTATGGAGCAAGTTTACACCCGTTTTTTCAGGTTTTCAAGGCCGGAGCGCGAACCAAATGTAAATAAAATGTTGATAAAACCCGCCGCGAAGGGAAAAAAGAAAGACCTTTGTGCAACTGATGCAAAAATCCGGCGGTTTTTTTCGGCAAACAGTAAAAAATAACGAAAACGCTCCCCTAAATCGTATGGAAAACGGTGGACAAATCAAAATACATCTGTTATAATATTCCCATGGCGGCCGGTACGCCTTGGTTTCGCGTGCCATTCCGCCGTACGGGAGAACCGCCGCCATGATTTATGACCATTATCTACATAAGATACATAAGGGAAGTGATGACGATGGACTGCAAGATCCTTACAAATGACGAAAGCTGGGAATTCGCCGAGGGGACTTGGACCCACGCCTTTGAAAAGTTCGGCGCGCGTCCGGCCGAGGAGCTTGGGGTGACCGGCTGGAGGTTTGATCTCTGGGCTCCCGGCGCCAGGTCCGTGCGCCTCACCGGCTCCTGGTGCGACTGGGACCCCCGGAGGCATTTTATGGAGCAGACCGGGGATCCCGGCGTCTGGCACATCTTCATGCCGGGACTGAACGCGGGGGAGAGCTACAAGTATGTGATCGAGACCAGGGACGGACGGCTCCTTTACAAGGCCGACCCCTACGGATATTTCTGCGAAAAGCCGCCCGAGACCGCCTCGCGCCTTGTGGACCTGAACACCTTCCGGTGGACCGACGACAAGTGGATGGCCGCCCGCGCCAGGGGCGACCGGCGGGAAAAGCCCCTGAACATCTACGAGGTCCATCTGGGCTCCTGGCGGCGCCATGAGGACGGCACCATGCTCAGCTATACCGAGCTTGCCGAGACCCTGGTGCCCTACGCCGTGGACATGGGCTACACGCATCTTGAGATCATGCCCGTGATGGAGCATCCCTTCGACGGGTCCTGGGGCTATCAGCTCACCGGCTACTACGCCCCTACCTCCCGCTACGGTGAGCCCACGGAGTTCATGCGCTTTGTGAACGAGGCCCACAGAGCGGGCCTTGGCGTCATTCTGGACTGGGCCCCGGCCCACTTCTGCCGCGACGCCCACGGCCTTGGCGAATTTGTGGGCGAGCCCCTCTACGAGGGCGGCTCCCACCCCCAGTGGGGCACCTATAAATTCAACGTGAAGCGCGGCGAGGTCCGCTCCTTCCTCATCTCCAACTGTGTCTACTGGCTGGAGAAGTATCACGCCGACGGCATCCGCATGGACGGCGTCACCAGCATGCTCTACCTCAACTTCGGCATCGACGACGAGCGTCTCAAGAAGCACGCCGCCGACGGCACGGAGCATGACTACGATTCCATCTCCCTGATCCGGAAGATCAACTCCACCGTGGCGCGGGAATACCCGGACGTGATGATGATCGCCGAGGAGTCCACGGCCTGGCCCCTGGTCACCTATCCGCCCGAGGACGGGGGCCTCGGCTTCCACTTCAAGTGGGACATGGGCTGGATGCACGACACCCTCAATTATATGAAGACCGACTTCCCCTACCGCCCCGCCCACCACGGGGGCCTGACGTTTTCCATGATGTACGCCTTCAACGAGAATTTCGTCCTGGCCCTCTCCCACGACGAGGTGGTCCACGGCAAGGCGTCCC
>CANQSU010000139.1 GCA_947626585.1 uncultured Oscillospiraceae bacterium | reverse complement strand
GCGGGGCCACCTCCCCTTATGAAGGGGAGGCTGAGGGGACGCGTTATCGGTGGCGCGGGCAAGGACCCTTACCCTCGTATTAAGCTCCCCTTCGTAAGGGGAGCTGTCACGGCTGCGCCGTGACTGAGGGGTCGAGGGTTCCGAGGCTTTGCCTACAGTCTGAAACGCCGGGCATCTCCGCCCGGCGTTTTTGCTATACTATTACCCATTACGAATGAAAACGTCCCCGTCCCGCACGCAATGTCGGGGCGGGGACGTTTTCCCGCGCTGTAACATATCAGAATAAAGCCAAACCACTTCCGAATCATCTCGCGGGGGCGGGGTTCAAACCCGCCTGCGGATGGTTCGGATTTTTTTAAATGCAGGGGACTTTCACACAGTATCAGCGCTTGTTCTCCAAATTCATCACCCGGAGCAATTGTGAAACCGCGTCTTTCTGTTCCTTTGAAAGCGCCATCCAGTTGTCAAACAGATCTTTCAACTGGGGCGAAAGCTCAACCAGGTCGGAATCCGAGAAAAACTGAGACAAAGTTATCCCAAGACCGCCGCATATGGCTTCAAGCGTGGATATCGACGGAACGGCGTTTCGCCTGAATATGTTGGCGATGGTGGACTCCGACAGCCCGCTGTTCTTCGCAAGACGGTATTCGGATATCCCGCGCTCTTCAACCAGCTTGCGCAACCGTTCTGTCGTATCCATCATATCACCCGCCTTTTGAAATAATATTACCGTTTTTCATGGCGGTTTAATACTGTATACTTGTAATTTTTATGCCGTTATGTTAAACTGTATATTATTTCAACAGGAGGTGCCTCTATGACCAGATCCACCACGGCAATGTTCATCGGACACAGTCGGTGTTACGATATCACGTCGGAAATGGTTATACCGCACGTGGAGAGGCTTATCGGGAGCGGGATCACCGATTTCCTCAACGGCGGTATGGGCGACTTTGACAGGATCTGCGCCTACGCGGTGCATAGACTGAAGGAGCGGTATCCGTTCATAACAAATAATCTGGTGATACCCTACCTGAGCTTCAAAAACGACTACCCCGACCTCTATGACCGCACCATCTACCCGGAGGGCCTTGAAACATGCTATTTCAAGCGCATCATCCCCGAGCGGAACAGGTACATGGTGGAGAATTCGGCCTGCGCCGTTTGTTACGTAAAAAACACCTGGGGCGGAGCGGTCAAGACCTACGGGCTTGCGAAAAGGAAAGGAGTGACGATCATTGATATCGAATGAAATGGAAGAGCTGCGCGAGAGCCTGGACGCCATGTCGGAGGAGGATGTGCGGGAGGAATTTTTCCTGATTTTGTGTGAGATGGATGAGTACAGCTTTGATGAGGAGCTGCTGAACGTCTACCTCGACGCCCTCGAAAGAAAAGCGCGGACGCCGAAGCCGCCGGATCCGCCGGCGGACCCGCGTTAGCCGCGCGCCGGCCCGCCCTGCCCCCGCGCTCACTGCCGCCGTCTCACAAAAATGCCGCGCCCGCGGAAAAGAGGAACCGTGACGCGGCTTTGCTTTTGCTGACACCATCGCGCTTTTTTAGTGCTTTCGCCTTTTGGCGATCTCCTGATGCAGATACTCCAGCGCGTCGGAAAGACCGCCCAGGCGGTCGATGAGGCCCGACTCCACGGCCTCCTCGCCGTAAATGACGGTGCCCACGTCGGCGGCAAGCTCGCCGGTTTTCAGCATCAGCTCGGTGAATTTCTCCCGGGTGATTTTTGAATTTTCCGTGACGAATTTCACGATGCGTTCCTGGATCTTGCCGAAATAGTTGTAGGTCTGGGGCACGCCTATGACCACGCCGGTGAGCCGCACCGGGTGGATGGTCATGGCCGCCGAGGGCGCGATCATGCTCATTTTCGCCGCCACGGCCAGGGGCACGCCGATGGAGTGCCCTCCGCCCAGCACCAGGGACACCGTGGGCTTGGACATGCCGGCGATCAGCTCCGCGATGGCGAGGCCGGCCTCCACGTCGCCCCCCTGGGTGTTCAGCAGGATGAGGAGGCCGTCGATGTCCTCCGACTCCTCGATAGCCGCCAGCTGCGGCATCACATGCTCGTACTTTGTGGTCTTGTTGTCCGAGGGCAGAAGCTGGTGCCCCTCGATCTGCCCCACGATGGTCAGGCAATGTATGGTGCCCCGCTCCGATCGGACGGTGGAGGAGCCCATGTCCTCGATCTGGTCCTTCTGATAGATCTCCTCCGGCTTTTTGGCCTGGCTGTCCGGGCGGTTGTCCGGCTCGTTCGTCACGGGAGCCGTCATGTTTTCGTCATTCACAAAAATTCCCCCTTTCGGACAGTATGCCCGGAGGGGGGAAGATTTATTTACCTTATTATTTCCCGCGCTTTTTCACGTCCTCCTCGATGCGGGCCTTCCAGTTCTTCGCCATGGGCGCGCCGGCGCGGACGTGGGCCACAGTCTCGGAGATCACGTCAAAATTCAGCGCCGTGCCCTCGCGGTCGGCCTTGTAGGTGACGGCGTTGTCCGCGTGGATGCCGAAGCGGGCCGCCTCGCGGGCGGCGTCGATGTTGGCGCCCAGGAAGATGAACTCCCACCCGGCCTTCCGCTTCTCGTCGATGAGGGCGCGGACCCGGTCATAGCTGTACTCCCGGCTGGCGTTCTCCAGCCCGTCGGTGGTGATGACGAACATGGTCCTCCCCGGCACGTCCTCGGGCCGGATGTACCTGTGGACGGCGGCGATGTGTTCCACGGTCTTTCCCACGGCGTCCAGCAGGGCGGTGGAGCCGCGCACGCAGTATTCCCGGGCCGTCAGCTCGGGGACCTCGCCGATCCTGAGCCTGTCGTGGATGGTGACCGCCTCGTGGTCGAAAAGCACCGTGGTCACCAGGGCCTCCCCCGGCTCGGCCTTCTGCTTCGCGAGCATGGAGTTGAAGCCTCCGATGGTGTCGGACGTAAGCCCCGCCATGGAGCCGCTGCGGTCAAGGATGAATACCAGCTCGGTGAGATTGTTGTTTGTCATTGTAAATGACCTCCTTTTTTCTTTTATGACTGTATCATACCGGAAGAAAAGGAGGAAAAGGTCGCTTTTCAAACGACATTTTCACCGCCGGTGAGCGGGATCGTATCATGTCCCGCCCAGAATCGGCTGGTCATACCGGAAAAGCGTCTCGTTCAGCTCGAAGATGTCATAATTTCCGTTGGTGATGTAATATTCAATGATGATGTCCATGACGCTGGCGTGGGTCAGCGTATACCCGGCCCTGCCTATGAGGTCGCGGGTGGCGTCCAGATCCAGCCGCAGGGCGAAGGCCAGGGCCAGGGCGGTGGCCTTGGACGGCCTGTAGCCGGGATTTGACCGGATCTTTGAAAAGAGCTTCCTGTCGATATTGGCGGCCTTGTAGACCTCCGAGTCCTTCCGCCCGCTCTTGTCAATGAGCCGCAGCAGGGTCTCGGAAAATCCGGCGTCCACCTTTTTCAGCATGTCCTCCAGGCTCCGGACCCTCTCGGCCGGCGCGGCGGCAAAGACCCTGGCGGTGCCAGGGGGCCGGGGCGGCGCGCGGTCGAAGCTCCTGCCGAAGAGCCCGCCGCCCCCGGTGTACCGCTGGGCGATGTACGACTCGAGCTGTGTCGTGAACCCGGCCTCCAACCGCGTCTCCTCCGGCACCAGAAGGACGATCTCCGCCTCGTGGGAGCGGAGATAGATGCTGGCGGCCCGGACGGCGATCCTCAGGGAGACCTCCGTAGACACCCCGTCCTCCAGCCCCAGAAGCCCCGTCTCCGCCCGGCGCTCCGGCCAGCGGGCCTCCCGGGCAAAGAGATCCAGGTACGCCCGCGTCAGGCTCTCCTCGTCCGTCCCCGCAAGCCTGGGCGGGGCGGCGGCGCGCCGGGGCGCGCCCCGAAGCAGCTTCAGCGGCATTCACTCACCCCCTGAGATACGCCAAAATCTCCGCGGCGTTGGTGTCCGGTTTTGCCTTGGGGAAAACCTTCTCGACGACCCCGTCGGGGCCAATGACGAAGGTGGAGCGGACCACTCCCATGGTCACCTTGCCGTAATTCTTCTTCTCCTGCCACACGCCAAAGCCCTCGATGGCGGCTCTCTCGGGATCCGAGAGCAGGATAAAGGGCAGACCGTACTTCTCCGCGAACTTCACATGGGATGCCACGGAGTCCCTGCTGATGCCGATCACGGCCACATCCAGCGTTTTGAACTCACCGTAGGCCGCGGCGAAGGCGCAGGCCTGACGCGTGCATCCGGGGGTGGAGTCCTTGGGGTAGAAATAGACCACCACCCGCCGCCCCCTGAAATCCGACAGGGAAACGCTGTTCCCGTCCTTGTCCAAAAGTGTAAAATCCGGCGCTTTCGTTCCTTCCGCGAGCATAACAAAGCCTCCTTGCGGTGTAATATGAATATTGAATCATGTATCATTATAATACATCCGTCGGAAATTGTCAAAACACCCGCCGGAAAAAACAAAATGACCGATTTGCCCCTATTTGCCCCTTTTGATGAATAAAACGGGCCGAAATTAACGAATCTTTAATCATTCAACCGTTGAAATTCCGCTCCGGGTTTGTTATCATAAGGGGCGCTTGACAACTCCAGGGGTTTTCAGAGGTGAGAACTCATGACTAAACTGAATAAGCCTCACGCCGTGAGGGAGTTTTTCAAAGGCCTCCGGGCCAGATCCGCCCGGGCGGTGGAAGAACACCCGGTCATATATACCGTCGCCCTGTCGTTCGCGGTGACGCTGTTCATCGAAATGGCGTCCCGCCACTCGCCGTGGAAGGGCGTCGTGTTCCTGTTCGTCCATCCCCTGAATTTCGCCACCGGGATGCTCATCATCCTCTCCACCGTATCCCTCGGCCATCTCTTTAAAAAACGCGCCTTCTGGCTGACGCTGTTTTCCGGGATCTGGCTTGCCCTCGGCCTTATCAACGCCATTGTCCTGGCCTTCCGCGTGACGCCCTTCGGCACCATCGACGTGTCGCTTCTGCCCTCGGTGTTCACCATCTTCACCGTCTATCTTGAGATCTGGCAGATCGTCCTGCTGGCCGTCGTGGTCGCCGCCGCAATTACGGGCCTTGTGTTTCTGTACATAAGATCCGTCAGGCATCCGGTGCGCCTGCGCATGGCCGCGGTGCTGATCGCCGGCTCCGTCCTCCTGGCCGTGGGGGCCTACAGCCTCACGGTGGTGGGCCATGAGGACACACGGGAGGAGACCTTCTCCAACATCGCCGACGCCTACTCAAAATACGGCTTTGTCTACTGCTTTACCACCGGCGCCTTTGACCGGGGCGTCTCCCGGCCCACCTTCTACTCCCGCTCCGCCGTCAACTGGATGGTGGGCAACCTGAAGGAGGGCTCCGCCCCCAAGGTCCGGCCGAATATCCTGTTTGTCCAGCTGGAATCCTTCTTCGACGTGAGCTACCTGGACGATGTGGAATTTTCGGAAAATCCCATCCCCAACTTCACCCGCCTCCGGGACAGCTTCTCCTCCGGCTTCCTCACCGTCCCCTCCGTGGGGGCGGGCACGGCCAACACGGAATTTGAGGTGCTGTCCGGCATGAGCCTGGATTTTCTGGGCCTGGGGGAGTACCCCTATAAGACCATCCTGCGCGACAGAGCCTGTGAGACCGTGGTGTGGGACCTGAAAACGCTGGGCTACACCGGTACGGCCATCCACAACAACACCGGCATCTTTTACAACCGCGACGAGGTCTTTGCCCAGCTGGGCTTTGACTACTTTGTCCCCATCGAGTACATGGACGACCTGGAGTTCAACCCCATCGGCTGGTGCAAGGACAAGGTATTGAAGAACGAGATCATAAAGGCGCTGGACGCCACGCCCGACCGGGACTTCATCTTCACCATCACCGTCCAGGGCCACGGCAAGTACCAGAAGGGCGTTGACAGCGAGGACGTGGAGGACCTGGGCGTCACCTGGGCAGACGACCCGGAGGACGAAAACGCCCTGGCCTATTACATGTCCCAGCTGCGGGAGACGGACGAGTTCATCGGCGAGCTGGTGGACACCCTCTCCCGCCGCGCCGAGCCCACGGTGCTGGTCCTCTACGGCGACCACCTGCCCAACTTCTCCATCGGCTCCGAGCAGCTTGCCAACGGCGACATCTTTGAGACGGAGTATGTCATCTGGTCCAACATGTCCCTCCCCCAGCGCGACGAGGACCTGTACGCCTACCAGCTTTACCCGCGTGTCCTTGAGGACCTGGGCATGAGCCCCGGACTCATCACCCGCTACCACCAGCAGATGCGTGACTCCGAGGATTACCGGGAGGGCCTGAATCTCCTGGAGTACGATATGCTCAACGGCGAATACTTCTGCTGCGGCGGGGAGAACCCCTTCACCTCCACGGACCTGAAGATGGGCGTGGAGCCGGTGGTCATAAGCTCCTGGAGGCTGGACGGGGACGGCACGGTCCACGTCTTTGGCGAGAACTTCACCGATCACAGCGTCGTCACCCTGGACGGGGACCAGCTGGAGACCCGGCGCGTCGGAAAGAACGAGCTGACGGCCCCGGCCCCCGAGCTTTTGGACCCGGAGGAATTTGAGAAGGGCGGCAGGGTCCTGTCCGTCAGCCAGGTCACCGTCGACGGCCTGCCCCTTTCCAGCTCCGTTGGCGTGCTGATCAACGAGCCGGTGACGCCGACAGATGAATAATTTTTCGTGATACAAGAAAAATTATTCACCGCGTCCCCGAAGAAAACGGGGCGTCACGTGAAAGAATACACAAAAACGGGGGCCGGTCATCCGGTCCCTTCGTTTGTTTTACAAATTAAAATGGATAGATGAATAATCCTTGACTTTTGAGCGAAAAAGTCCCATAATGACGGTACAAATCAAAGGAGGTTTTTCCCCATGTCTGAGAACAGGATCAAAAAAATCGCCCTTGCCTATTCGGGCGGGCTTGATACATCCATCATCATCCCCTGGCTCAAGGAGAATTATCCCGGCTGCGAGATCATCGCCGTCTGCGGCGACGTGGGGCAGGGGAGCGAGACCGACGGATTGGAGGAGAAGGCCAAAAAGACCGGCGCCAGCAAGCTCTACATCGAGGATCTGACCGACGAGTTCGTGGATGATTTTATCATCCCCACCATGAAGGCCGGCGCCGTCTACGAGGACTATCTGCTGGGCACCTCCATGGCCCGTCCGGTCATCGCCAAAAGGCTCGCGGAGATCGCCCTCCAGGAGGACTGCGACGCCATCGCCCACGGCTGTACCGGCAAGGGCAACGACCAGGTGCGCTTTGAGCTGACTTTGAAGCACTTCGCCCCCGGCCTTAAGATCATCGCCCCCTGGCGCACCTGGGACATCCAGTCCAGGGACGAGGAGATCGACTACGCCGAGGCCCACAACGTGCCCTTGAAGATCAGCCGCGAGACCAACTACTCCAAGGACAAAAACATGTGGCATCTGAGCCATGAGGGCCTTGACCTGGAGAATACCGGCAGCGAGCCCCAGTACGAGAAGCCCGGCTTTTTGGAGCTTGGCGTCTCCCCCATCGACGCCCCCGACAAGCCCACCTATGTGGAGATCGAGTTTGAGAAGGGCGTGCCCGTGGCCATCGACGGCGTGAAGACCTCCGCCAAGGAGA
>CANQSU010000138.1 GCA_947626585.1 uncultured Oscillospiraceae bacterium | reverse complement strand
AGAAGGGACAGGTCCTCCAGCTCCAGCTTGATCTTCTGCATCCCCAGCCTGTGGGCGATGGGGGCGTAGATCTCCATAGTCTCGCGGGACTTTTCCAGCTGCTTTTCTCTGGACTGGTACTCCATGGTGCGCATATTGTGGAGCCGGTCGGCCATTTTGATCAGCACCACGCGGATATCCCTGGCCATGGCGAGGAGCATCTTCCGGAGGTTCTCCATCTGCTCCTCCTCCTTGGAGGTGTACCGCATTTTCGTAAGCTTCGTGACGCCCTCCACGATGTCCGCCACGGAGGCGCCGAATTTTTTCGCCACGTCCTCATGGGTCACGGGGGTATCCTCAATGACGTCGTGCAGAAGCGCCGCCATGACGGACTCCTCGTCCAGGCCCATCTCCGCCACGATCACGGCGGCGGCCAGCGGGTGGGTGATGTAGGGGCTTCCGTCCTTCCTGCGCTGTGAGCCGTGGGCCTCCCTGGCAAACTCAAAGGCGGCCCTTACGCGTTCGGTGTTCTTTATCTGGGTACTCTGGCATATGGCCGCCTCAAGGCGGGCGTACCACTCCTCACAGAGGGTATCCGCCCCGGCCGGCGCGTCCGTCTCGGGGACGGGGGTTTCGGTTTTGTCTGGATCATCCATATTCATATCCACCTGTGGGAAAGATTTTTCACGGTCCCGCGCCAAAGCCGGAGGGTCACAGCAGCCGCACGTCGCTCAGGCTCAGCTGGACCGTTCTTCTGCCGCGAAATTCGTTGATCTGGGGGGTAAAGGCGATGTCGGCGCGTCCCCCGGTCCTGACGCCCAGCTCCTCCGGGCGCCGGGAGAAAAAGAGGGCCTCGAAAACCGAATCGCCCTTTTTGACCCAGAGCTTCGTGTGCCTGCCCTCGGAGAGGCCCGCCACGTTCTCGACGGACACGTCCCGCATGCACATCACCGGCGTGGGGTTGCCCGCGCCGTAGGGCTCCAGGCCCTCGAGGGACTCCACGTTGGAAAGGCTCAGAAGCTCGGGCCTGATGACCTCAAAATCGATATTCAGGACCCGCTCGGGGGCGGTGGAGCCGTCGTAGAGCCGGCCCAGGGCGTCCCGCAGATCGTCGATCCGTTCCTCGCTGACCGTCAGGCCCGCGGCCATCTCGTGGCCGCCGAAGCCCAGAAGGATATCCCTGCATTTTGTAAGGGCCTCGTAGAGGTTGAAGCCCTCCACGCTCCGGCAGGAGCCGCGCCCAACGCCGTCCTTGACGCAGATCATGACGGCGGGGACGTTGAATTTCTCGCTGACACGGCTCGCCACGATGCCGCAGACCCCCTGATGCCAGGTGTGAGAGGCCAGCACGATGGGCTTTGTCCTGTCGGGGAAGGCGTCCAGCATGTCAAGGGCCTTGCGGAACATCTCTCCCTCGATCCGCTGGCGCTCCCGGTTCAGGGCGCAAAGCTCGTCGGCCAGCACCGAGGCGCGGCGCCTGTCCTTCGTCAAAAGAAGCTCGACCGCCGTAGAGGTGGAGCCGAGGCGGCCCGCGGCGTTGATCCGTGGGGCGATGGCAAAGCCCACATTCGAGACAGTGGGCGCCCTGTTGTCCAGGCCCGAGGCGGCCCGCAGCTCCACGAAGCCGGGGCGCGCCATGTCCCGCATACGGGCAAGGCCCCGCTTGATGAGTACCCGGTTTTCACCGGTGACGGGCATCACGTCGGCAATGGTCCCCGTCGCCACAAGGTCCCCGTACCGCTTCAGAAGCTCCTCCTCGCTCCCCGGTCCCGCCACGGCGCAGATGAGCTTGAAGGCCACGCCCACGCCGGCCAGGCTCCCGGCCCCCGAGGGGCAGTCGGGCCTTTTGGGGTCCACCGCGGCGAGAGCGCGGGGGATCTCCTCCCCGCACCGGTGGTGGTCGGTGATGACCAGGTCCAGGCCGATCTCCCCGGCGTGCCTTGCCTCCTCGACGGCGGTGATGCCGCAGTCCACGGTGATGACCAGGCTCGCCCCCCAGCCCTTTATGGTGTCCAGGGCGGCCGACTTGACGCCGTAGCCCTCCTCAAGCCTCTGGGGTATGTATATGTCGCACGTAAGGCCGCGGCCCCTGAGATAATCCGCCACCAGGCAGCTGGAGGTGATGCCGTCCACGTCGTAGTCGCCGTACACCGCCACGCGCTCACCCGCCTCGATGGCCCGCCGCACCCGGTCCCGGGCCAGGTCCATATCCCTGAAGGACATGGGGTCGGTAAGCAGTGTCAGCTCCTCGGACATGTAGTCCGCCAGCTCGTTCCCGGCCGTTATCCCACGGGACGCCAGCAGCACCGCCGCCATGGGGCTCAGCCCCCCGTGGACCAGTCTTACGGCGTCCGCCCTGTCATATCCCCTTACATTCCATCTGTCATACACAAGCTTTGATCTCCTGTTTTTCTTTACTAAATCCCCATTATAGCAAAAAAGCCGGACGGTTACAAGGGCAAGGCGCAAAAAAGTTTATATTTTCCGATATTATCCGTCTTCTCTCCCGGGGACGCACAAGATGTTGTGTCAAGGGGAAAAGGCCAAAACTTTTTATTAATTTTCGGAAAAATTGATTTAAATTCGGGGCCTCGCGTGCTATAATGCTTTTATCTGTGTGAACTTACATCTATTGGGAAAGGAGGGGACGTCATGGCGGGAAAGATCGAGCTTCTGTCCCCGGCCGGGAGCGCCGAGGGGGTCGCGGCGGCGGTCCAGTCGGGCGCCGACGCGGTCTATCTGAGCTTTTCGGCGGCGGCCAAACGCGAGGCCTGGGAGCTTTCCGAGGACGAGCTAGGCCGCGCCTGCGAGTTTGCCCGTGTCCGGGGCGTGAAGGTCTACGTGTGCCTGGACTTCCCCTCCTCCGACGACTGGCTCCCCGTGGCCCTGGAAAACGCCCGCCGCGCCTCGCGCATGGGGGCGGACGCCCTCATCGTCAGCGACATGGGCCTCATCTGGGCCCTTCGCCGCGCCATGCCCTCCATGCCCCTCCACGCCGGGGAGGCGCTGGGCATCCACAACGCCGACGGGGCGCGGCTCTGCGCCGCCATGGGCGTCAAAAGGGTCGCCGTGGCCAGGGAGATGAAGCTGGACACCCTGCGGGAGATCTGCAAAAGCTCTCCCATTGAGATAGAGTACGCCGTCCACGGGCCTCTCTGCCCGGCCTTCGCCGGACAGTGTCTGCTGCCGGCCCTCCGGGGCTACGGGGCGGGGCCCTGCCCCCGCTGGTGCCTTAAGGATTTCCCGGCGGGGACCAGGGAGCGGCACCCCCTGGGGATGAAGGACAACTGCCTCATCGACAGGCTGGAGGAGCTGTCGGAGGCCGGCGTGGCCGCCCTGCGCGTCGACGGGCGGGAGCGGCGGCCCGAGTACGCCGCCGCCGTGACCGGGGCCTATTCCCGGGCTCTGGGCACCGGGCGCCGCCCCTCCGAAAAGGACCGGGAGCTGATGGAGGGGGCCTTTCCGGCGGGGGGCTTCACCGACGTGTACCTCGCCGGCGGGGATTTTGCCGACATGCTGGGTACGGCGGGCAAGGAGCCGGAGGAGGACACTCCATTTTACGCCGCCGTGCGGAAAAATTACCTGAACCACGAGTTTCAGCGGGTCAAGGTCACCTTCGATGTGGAGCTGAAGCTGGGAGAGCCCGTGAGGCTGACGGCGACGGACCTCGACGGCAATACCGTCTCCGGCGAGGGCGGGCTCCCGGAGCTGGCCTTCCACACCGAGACCACCCCCGCCATGCTGAGGACAGAGCTTTACAACACCGGCGGCACGCCCTTCGTCTGCGACGGGGTCACCTGCCGGATCCAGAAGGGCATCTACCTGGACCCCGGGGAGCTGGGGCCGGTGCGGGACAAGCTGCTGGCCGAGCTGATGCCGCGGCGCGATGGCTTTGAGCCTCGGGCGGAGAGCGCGCAGCTGGAGCTTCCGCCCTACCCCTCCCCCACCGAGCCGCCGGTACTGACGGTGTCGGTGCTGAAATGCTCACAGCTTTCCGCGAGGCTCCTGGAGCTGGCCCCGCCGGTCATCTACCTGCCCCTTGAGGAGGCGGCCTCCGGGGACAAGCGACTGGAGCCGTTTCTGGACGACAGGCGGATATCCGTCTGCGCGCAGCTGCCGCCGGTCATCTACGACTCCGAGCTTGGGCGGATCACCGAGCTTCTGCTGAAGGCACGACAGCTGGGGGTCGGCGAAGCGGCGGTGTCCAACCCCGGCCACATTGTCTTTGCCCGGAGGCTGGGCTTCACGGTCCGGGGCGACACGGCGCTGAACGTGCGCAATTCCGCCGCGCTGGCGGTGCTGCTGAGTCTGAAGCTCAAATCCGCGGCTCTGGCCATGGACTTAAGCTCCGCGCGTGTCCGGGGGATCAAGAAGTATCTTGACACGGAGCTTGTGGTGTACGGGCGGATGCCGCTGATGTACACCGCCGGGTGCCTCATCCGGGCCAAGGCCGGCGTGTGCGCCTGCGACGGGGCGGTCAGCTTCCAGGGCGCCCAGGGCCTTGAGTGCCCGGTGACCCGGGGCTTCGAGTGCCGCAACACCCTGTGGAGTTCCCGGAAGCTCCACCTCATCGGGCGGAGCAGGGAGTATATGTCCTCGGGCCTTTGGGGCGTAAGGCTGGCCTTCACCACAGAGAACGCCGACGAGTGCGCGAAGATATGCGAGAGGTATCTGGAGCTGGGCTCCTACGAGCCTGTGACCACCACGGAAGGGAAATATTGATTTGATATCGGGGAACAGCATATGATCGTTCTGGCGTCCGCCTCGCCGCGCAGGCGGGAGCTTTTGGAAAACATGGGGATCCATGACTTTACCGTGCGGCCATCCCGCCGCGAGGAGCCCTACGACGGCACTCTGGAGCCGGGGGCGGCGGTGGAGCGGATCGCGCTCATGAAGGGGTGGGACGCCGCCCGCTCCTCCGGAGACGGCGACATCGTTATCGCGGCGGACACGCTGGTCTTTCTGGACGGGAGGCCCCTGGGGAAGCCGGCGGACGGGGAGAACGCGAAGAGCATGCTCCGGGCCCTTTCCGGGCGGGAGCATCAGGTGATCACGGGCGTGGCGGTCATCGCCGGAGGGACGCCGCGCGTGACCCACGTCACCACGAGGGTGCGGTTCCGCGCGCTTTCGGACGATGAGATCGATTGGTACGCCGCCACCGGCGAGCCCATGGACAAGGCCGGGGCCTACGGGATCCAGGGCCTGGGCGGGATGCTGGTCGAGGGCATCGAGGGCGACTACTTCAACGTGGTGGGCCTGCCCGTCGCGGCCCTGGCGGGGCTTCTGAGGGAGGCCGGGTACAACGTTTTTTCAAAGGGTGAGAGAGGTTGAAGGATTTTATCTCCAAAAAAGTGATCCATATCGGCCTGGCCGCCGTTCTGGTGGCGGTGCTGGCCGCCGTGACCATGGCGCTCTCCGGGGGAGGCGCGGGCTTTGCCGCCATGCTGTCGGAGCCCTTCTTCAAGCCCATGAAGAGCGCCCTCACCAGCATGGTGAACTACCTTGAGCATATCTACGGCTACATGTACCGCTATGACGAGCTGGAGGCGGAGAACACCGAGCTGAAGGCGCGTATCGCCCAGCTGGAGCAGGAGTACCGGGAATATACCGAGATCAGCGAGGAAAACGAGCGGCTCCGCTCCCTCCTGGGGTTTGTGGAGCGCCATGAGGAGATGGAGCTGGAGCCGGCGACGGTCATCAGCTGGACGGCGTCCAATTTTTCCTCCTCCTTCACCGTCAGCAAGGGCTCCGACGCGGGCATCGCCCTCTATGACCCGGTGGTGGACGAGTACGGATATCTGGTGGGGCAGGTGACGAGCGTGTCCAGCGCCTCCTGCGTGGTGTCCACCGTCATTGACACCACCCTGAGCCTGGGGGCGCAGATGTATGAAAACGGCGAGACGGGCATCGCCGGAGGCGACTTTGAATTGATGAAGGAGGGGGATCTGAAGCTCTCCTACATCAGCGACAGCACCAACGTGGTCATCGGGAACACCGTCATTACCTCCGGCTCCGGCGGGGTCTACCCGGCGGGTCTGGTCATCGGGACCGTGTCCGGCATCGCCGTGGGCCCCTCGGGCCTGGAGCCCTACGCCATCGTGGAGCCGGCGGCGGATATAGAGGGGCTGGCCCACGTCTATGTGATCACCGACTTCGCGGTCAGCGAGTGAGGGGGCGCGGACATGGCGAGACGAAAGAACGGCGTCCTTGTGAAGGCGCTCATACTGGCCCCGTATCTCATCATCCTCTACCTTCTGCAGTCCACCGTCTTTACCCGCGTGGAGCTTCTGGGGGTAAAGCCCCTGATCCTGCCCGTGGCGGCGGCGGGGATCGCTTTCTTCTGCGGGAGGGTGGAGGGCGGCGTCTTTGGGCTGTTCGCCGGGATCCTGACGGACCTTTCCTACAACCAGCTGACGGTGCAGTTCACGCTGCTTCTGACGCTTCTGGGCATCCTTGTGGGGCTCCTGGCCGACACCGTTTTGGTGCAGGGCTTCCCCTCCTGTCTGCTCAGCTGCGCCCTTGTGCTTGTCATCATCTCCGCCTACCAGGTACTCTCTCTGGTGGTGCTGGACGGGGCGCCCATCGCCCTTTCAGCCGCGGTGGGGCTGAGACAGACCCTGTATTCGCTTATCTTTTCCCTTCCGGCCTACTGGTTCGCCCGGTTCTACTTCCGGGTGACGGGGTCCGGGAGGGCCGTCTGAGGGCAGCCGCCCTTTGTGAGGTAAGACTATGGAAAAATACGTAAAATCCTCAAGACTCGTGGCCATGACGCTGATCCTGGCGCTGCTCCTGACCGTCTACGCCCTGACGCTCTACCGCATCGAGGCGCTGGACGTGCAGGCGCTGATGGACACGTCGGGGACGCTGACCGCCGCCACCACTACGGTGAAGGCGGCCCGCGGCTCCATTCTGGACCGGAACGGGACGCTTTTGGTGTCCGACCGGGAGGTCCATGACGTGACGCTGATCCGCTCGTCCCTCTTAAGCGAGGAGGATCCCAACGGGACGGTGCTGAAGCTCCTCAACAAGGCCGACGAGCTGGGTCTGGAACACACGGACACCTTCCCCGTCACCAAGACGGCCCCCTTTGAGTTCGACGCCTACGCCTCCGAGACACAGCGCAATTGGATGAAGGAGTATTACGCCTACTTCAAGAACACACTGACCAACTATTTTGAGCGGGACATCGACGTGGAGGCGGAAAACGCCGGCCTCACCGCCACGGAGCTGATCAGCTGGATGCGGGAACACTACGGCATCCCCTACACCGTCCCCGCCGAGGACGCCCGGCGGATCATCGGCGTGCGCTGGGAGCTGGAGATCCGCGTGCCGGTGCGCACCAACGACTATGTCTTTGCCAAGGATGTGCCCGACGAGCTGGTGAGCTACATCGCCGAGCAGAACATGACCAGCGTCTCCGTGTCCACCCGCTCCGTGCGGGAATATCACACCGAGTACGCCGCCCATCTTCTGGGCTATGTGGGGTCCATGCCCAGGGATCAGTACAACGACAAGTATAAGGCCCTGGGCTATCCCCTGACTGCCCAGGTGGGCCTGTCCGGCGTGGAGGCGGCCTTTGAGCAGTACCTCCACGGCACCGACGGGAGAATGACCGTCTACCGGGACGCCTCCGGCGCCGTCACCGCCG
>CANQSU010000137.1 GCA_947626585.1 uncultured Oscillospiraceae bacterium | reverse complement strand
ACTGCCATGACTACCGCCAAGACCAGGCACAGGGTCTTCTTGAGAGTCTTCATGTAGTGTTTCCTCCTTAATAAAAAGTATCGTTTTTGGAGCAAACATATGAAGCAATATTAATCTGGTTTAAGAGGTAAAGAGGCGGATTTGCCGAACATTTTTGTCAATTTTGAAAAAAGCGTGTGTCTTACGTGTGCATTATACAGATTATGGAAAAGGCTTGCTTTTTCAGCGGCCTTATGCTATAATACTTATTTACGTAACTCAGACAAAACATTGCGCTTGGAGGATTTTATGGATACACGCATCAGGGATTTTTTTGAGGCACACCGGAGCCGGATGTTGGCGGATATCGCGAGGCTCGTGGCTGTGGATTCGACACGGGGCGAGGCGGCACCGGGAGCGCCCTACGGGCCGGGGCCCCGGCGGGCGCTGGACGTGGCGCTGGAGATCTGCCGGGAACACGGCGTGCCGGCGGAGATCCGGGGCGACCGGGTGCTGGTGGCGGAGCTGGGCGAGGGCGAGCCGGAGCTTGGCATCCTGGCCCACCTGGACGTGGTGCCCCCCGCGGGGGAGTGGAAGGTCACAACGCCCTGGCGGATGCGGGAGCTGGACGGGAAGATCTATGGCCGTGGCGTCATTGACGACAAGGGGCCGGCGGTCTGCGCCCTCTACGCGCTGGTGTGTGCCCGGGAGCTGGGGCTGATCCGGCGGAAGGTCCAGCTGATCCTGGGCTCGGACGAGGAGTGCGGGTCCGGGGATATCGCGTGGTACATGGAGCATTACAAGATGCCGCCGAGGGTGTTCACGCCCGACGGGTCGTTCCCGGTGGTGAATACCGAGAAGGGCAGGACGCATTTTGTGGTCACCGCCCCGGCGTACACGGGACCGGGACCGGGCGTCAGGCGTATGTCCGGCGGCACGGTGGTCAACGCCGTCCCGGCCGTGTGCGAGGCGGAGCTTGTGAGCGGGGAGAGGATAGAGGTCACGGGCCGCGCGGCTCACGCCAGCACACCGGACGAGGGCGACAACGCCGTAACGGCGATGCTCGAAAAGCTTGCCTCCTACGAGGGCGCCGGATTTGACGTTTTCCGTGCCCTCAACCGCGCTTTCCCCCACGGGGATAACGCGGGGCGCGCCGTGGGCGCGGATTGCGCTGACGGGCTTTCAGGGGCCCTTACGGTGAATCTGGGGGTCATATCCTATGATGAGGACGGACTCAGGGCCGGCGTGGACTGCCGGGTGCCCGTCTGCGGCGACGGGAGGGAGATCGCGGCGGCCTTCCAGTCGGCGCTGGGGGACGGCCTGAAGGTGGAGGTGCTGGGCGCCTCCGCGCCGCACCACACGCCGGCGGCTTCGGACCTTGTGACGGGGCTTCTGAAGATCTATGAGGAGTACACCGGCGAGAGGTGTGAGGCCCAGTCCATGGGCGGCGGCACCTACGTCCACGAGATCGAGGGCGGCGTGGCCTTCGGCGCCGAATTCCCCGGATCGGATGTCCACATGCACGAGCCGGACGAGCGGGTCGAGGTGCGCGAGCTGCTGTTGGGCGGCGAGATGTACGCCGAGGCGGCGGCCATGTTCTGCGGATGACGCTTACACACCGGTAATGGAAAGGGTTTTTGCGAATGAAAAAGCTTAAACGTACCGCTCTCGTCGCCGTGGACTTTTTTGACGGGATCGGGGCGCGGAAGATCTGGACCTTTGCCGCCGCCGCGGCGTTCTATCTCTTTCTGTCGCTGGTGCCGATGCTGGGCCTTGTCTGCTCGCTTTTGCCCTATACGCCCCTGACGGAGAACATGTTTCTGGGCTTTCTTCAGCGGTTCGCGCCGGAGGAGCTGTATTCCATTCTGGCAAACATCATCACCAGCATTTATGACAGCAGCACCACCACGCTGTCCGTTACCGCCGTGGTGTCCGTATGGTCGGCGAGCCTGTCCATGCTGTCCCTGATGCGCGGCATGGACGCGGCCCACGACCTGACGCGGAAGGAAAATTTCATCGTCTTTCGGCTGAGAGCGTGCTTTTTCATGATCATCGCCCTGGCCGCCGTACTTCTGACGCTGTGCGGCATCGTCTACGGCGGCATGATCCTGGATCTGATCAGCGCCCACCTCACCAGCTCCTGGGCGGAGGACGTGCTGTTGGGTACGATCAAGGCCATTCGTTACCCGGTGATGATGCTGTTCCTCTATTTTGTATTCCTGATCATGTACACCTGGATGCCAGCGGGACGGCGCAAAATGCGATTCCAGTGGCCCGGCGCGGTGTTTACCACCGTGGCCTGGCTGGTGTTCTCCTGGGTGTTCTCCCTGTACGTGAGCTACTCCGACCGTTACGGCGTGTACGGCATCCTGGGTACCGTTATCGTGGCCCTGCTGTGGATCTACTACTGCTTTTTCATTCTGCTGGTGGGGGCCTATATCAACCGCTTTGTCCGCGAGGAGCCGGAGCGGCTCCGCGCCGTCCACCCGGAGCTGGCGGGGAGGAAGAAGCCGGAGCTTGAGGGGAAGAGGCCGGAGCTTCCGGAACAGCCGAAGAAACAGGGATAAATCGGCAAGAGCGGATCGCGGGGAGCTTTGTATCGCAACGAGGCGGCGCGGGCGCATTTATTCAGAGGGTCCATAGAAGATCCGCCCCCGGAGACCGGCTTCCCGGCACGTGTCCCCGGGGGCGTTCCCGCGCCGGATTTTGGGTGGGATGTCTTATGAAAGGGGCTGACGCCATGCTGTCTGTACTCATATGCGACGACGACGCCGAAACGCGAAAACTCCTGGAGATCCAAACGCGGCACATTCTGGACGCCGGGGGCATTGAAGCGGAGATTTCGGCCCTCGGCGATATAGAGGAGCTGAATGGCGGCACGCTTTCAGGCTGTGACATCGCCCTTTTGGATATCGACTTTGAAAACTCAAAAAAGAGCGGCATGGATATTGCCCGGGCCCTCCGAGCTGTGCGCGAGGACGCGGTCATCATCTTCGTCACCAACTACATCGAATACGCGCCGGAGGGCTACGAGGTCCGGGCATTCAGATATATACTCAAGAGCCGGTTGGACCGTGACCTTGAACGGTGCGTCGTTGAGGCGGCGGAGTACCTGCGCTCTCACAATGACATCTACAAAATCCAGGTCAACGGCGAGATCATAGACCTCCCCGTCAAGGATATCCTCTACCTGGAGGTCATGCACCACAGCGTGACGGTCTATGTACAGGCGGGGCGAAAGATGAAGGAGTACAGTATATACGCCTCCCTTTCGGAGCTTGAGAGGGATCTGGAGCCGCTGGGCTTTTTGAGGATCCATAAAAGCTATCTGGCGAATATGCGTCACCTCAAAAAGCTCCAATGCCGCGAGGCGCTTCTGGATACCGGCGTGACCCTGCCCGTCAGTGAAAAAAGCTACCGGGACAGCAAGAGCAAATACCTTCTCTGGCGGGGGGTGCGGTAGGATGGAATATACTTTAAGCGCTCTCTGGACAATGCTGGAAACAGCGGAGATATTCCTGTTCTCCGGGGCCTTTCTTGCCCGAAGGCCAGGAAGGAAAACAGCGCTTGCTGTGGTCCTCACCTTGGCGGCGGAGCTTATTCTTGAGATTTTGATGGATCTCTCGTATATCCCGCGACCCCTGCAGCTGACGGCGGCATTTCTTATCTACACTGTTATGGTCGTGTATATTTATGACGGCAAGCTGATTGCGAAGGTACTCATCGCCGCCATGGCGCTGCTGCTTGAAGGGGCAATAGAGGCGCTCTTTGTGAATGGAACAAGCGCGCTTATGGGGTTGAGCTTTTCGGCTTTTGCCCAGCGCCGTCTCACCTACGTGCTGGTGGTGACGGCGGCTCAATTGACCGCGCTGCTTGCGGCGTGGCTCCTTTACCGCTACCGCCCCAGGGGCGGCATCGGCAACACAGACGGCAAGTGGCTGGCGCTGACCGTCCTTTTCCCCACTGTCAGCCTTGTTATGCTGTACGCCCTGTGCCTCGACTACCAGCGGGACGCGGATGTGGGGACCGGCGTTCTGGTTTTCGGCGCCATACTGGGTCTTGCGAATATCGCCCTCATATACATCATAAACGCCATAGAAAAAAGTACCCGGCGGGAGCGGGAGCTGGGGTTGCTGCGCCAGCGCATAGAGCTTCAGGCGAAAAGCTTCGTGTCCCTTGAGGAGAGCTACCGGCAGCAAAGGCGCGCCTCTCACGAGTTTCAGCGGCACATAAACGCTCTGTGCGGCCTTCTGGACCTGGGCGAATACGACGCGGCCCTCGATTACGCCAAAAAGCTCCGGAGTGACAGATCCATCAAAAATGCGGGTATCTCCTCTAAAAATCCGATCATTGATGTTATTCTGAACCGTGAATACGCGCTGGCCGCGGAACAGGGAATCGAAATGCAAGTCCGCGTAAATGACCTTGGCAGCCTTTCCCTGGAGGAGGACAAGCTGGTGGTGCTTCTTTCCAATCTTCTGGACAACGCCATTGAGGCGTGCCAAAGGTGCGAGGGGCAAAGGGAGATACAGTGCGGTATCCTCCTGGAGGAGACGCTGTACCTATCCGTGCGAAACACCTCCCCGCCCGTGGAGATAAGCGGCGGCGAGATCGTCACAAGCAAGTCCGACAGTAACGAACACGGCTATGGGCTCCCCGCCATCAGGTATATCCTCGGGTCGCTTGGGGCGGAGTATACCTTTGATTATTCTGACGGCTGGTTTTCCTTCGCCTCAGAGATACCGATATGATTCTATATAGCTTTTCGCCGGCGGCACTTCGGTGCCGCCGGCGTTTTTTCGTTTTCAGGCCGGAAAAGTAGCAGTTGGGCCGAAAAAGTTGAAAGGGGGAAAATGTGTGGTACTGTAGGAAAAGAAAGGAGGATATTTCTATGCGGCCTGCTGCGGGCTTCCTATCATCACGGTGACAACAAAGGTATTCTCCAGCGTGTTGTATTCCCAGCTGTAATCGCCGTGATATTTTTTGAGTGTCTTATAGACGCTTTTGAGCCCGTATCCATGGAGTCTTTTGTCCTCCTTGGCGGTAACCAAACGCCCTCCGCGTGTTTCAGGCGCGGCGTCACAGCCGTTGCTTATGACGACGACGCTGTATCCGTTGCGCATGGTCGTTTCCAGGAAGACAAAGCGTTTTTGGGACTGCTCCGCCGAAGTCACGGCGTTGTCCATCAAATTCCCCAGGATCGCCACAAGGTCTATATCCTCAACATTCTTTAAGTTGCAGGATCGGACATAGTAGTCAAAGCGTATATCCCGGCGCTCACATTCCAAAACGTATTTATTGATCATCACGTCCAGCATCATATTCCCACTGTGGCAGTTGCCGGTATAGGTTTTCAGCTGATCAGATAAGGCAACGATGTATCTATCTATTGCCGGATCTGTGTTTAAAGACTGTATCGCCGAAAGGTGGTTTTTCGCGTCGTGGGCGTAGGCCATAAGCTGCTGGTTTTGCTGATCCAAAATGTCATAGTAGGACTTCTCCGTCAGAAGCCGTTCATTTTCGCTTTTCATTCGTATCCGCTCGCTGTCCGTTTCAAGCTGATGCTGATAGGTTATAAACAGGAGAACAGTCGAGCTGAAAAGAAGGAAGCTGGAAAAAGCCAGCAAATATTGGATCCTGGGCGCTATGCCGTCCTGCAGGCAGATATACCAGAAAATCGCGAGGCAGACGCCGGACAAGGTCGGGAACAGCAAAAGGGAGAGCTGGTGCTTTGACCACCGGGTGCTGGGCACGGCGATATACGACAGGATAAGACACGTCAGGAACAGCAGGACCTTGCAGGTGGAGCATTCAACGATAAGCAGGGCGGGATTTGCGTTGTAGTCCGTAGGTCCGGTGTGGGTGAGGGCGGAAAACGCCAGAATAGACCCCAATTCCAGCGCGAAATTGATCACCGTAAGGCAGACGGAGTACCCCGCCGCCTGAAACGGCCGGATATTGAAGCACCAGATGCCGAAGCAGAATCGGACGGCGATGGAGACGATCGAATTTATCAGTGGGTTATTTTGAAACACCAGGTTGACAGCGGAGCCCAGCTCAAAAAGGATCAGGCCCAAAAGGACGCATTTGCACGTTGAGAGCCGTTTTTCCGCGATGCGGGAATAAAAGATGTATACGATCAGCATGTCAAAAGCGTACACAATGCTGGAAATGACAGGGTCGCGCATTTTACCGCCTCCTTAAGTATTCAAACCAGTATTTATGAAAGGCGGCCTGTTTTCTGGGGGCGACGGGAATCCTTGTGCCGTCCGTCAGGATAAGCTCGGTGTAGGAGTATTTCTGTACATAGTGGAGATTGACAAAGAAGGATTTATGGACCTGATAGAAGAACAACGGGGGCATTTTCTCACACAGCTCGTCAAAATTGCAGTGGAGCGTAAAGCTCTGGTGGGTGGTTTTCAGAACGACCTTTCTGTTGGACCGGGTGATGTAGAGTATGTCGTCGATGAGTACCCGCTGCTGCGCGTTATCCCCATAGAGAAAGATGTCCACATAAGCCCCGTCGATGTATTCCATGGCCTTATCAAGACCGGAATACAGTCTGTTCACATCAAACGGCTTGGAAAAGAATCGGAAGGCGTTCACATCCATGGCATCGTCCTGGTACTCGTCATGGTTTGTGATGAAAAAGAGCGCGATCTTGCCGTTGCGCTTTTTCAGCTCCTTAGCCAGAGTGATCCCGTCTATCTCATCCATTTGGATGTCCAGAAACGCAAGATCAAAGCTCATATCGCCGGAAAGGATTTGGCCGGGGGAGGTGGCCGTAACGATATCGCACTCGATCAGCCGCTTGTTCATATATTCCTGAACATGGACGCGTAAGGAATTGAGATATTGGATCTCGTCGTCGCAAATCAGTATTTTCATTTGATCCCTCCGCATAAAAAAAGACCCGCGTGAAACCCGCAAGTCTATTTTATCATTTTTGCGTCACCTCATCAAGAGGCGCGAAGCTGTACGAATCTCTTTATCTGCGTGTTTTTCTTGCACTTCTGCATCCCCCCTTGAAGGCGGAAAAATGGTGTGTTAGGTTTTAGCCGAGGATCCCGATCAGACGTTCAACTGTACGCGCACGGTAAATTGCCCGCCATTGGCGGAAATATCCATAGCCCCCTTGTTTTTCTCCACACAGGCGCGGACATTCTTTAGGCCGTAGCCGTGGACGCCGCCTTTTTTCGGCGGCTCGTCGGGCAGACAGGGATTCTTCAGCTCGTAGTAGAGAAGGTGATTGCTCTGGCGCAGAAGCAGCTCTATGACCCGTTTCCCTTTGGGAAGCTCCCCACACGCCTCAAAGGCGTTGTCCAGCGTGTTGCCGATGATGATATAGAGATCCGCCGGGGGAATGTCCAGATCCGGGGCCACCCAGACACTCAGGCGAAGGTCAACGTCCGCGTCTCTGGACCGCCTCACGGCGTCGCTCAAAATGCTGTCCACCACGGCGTTTCCCACGTCCACGCTCATGCTTAGCCCCTCGTACTTCTCCCGTATTTCCGCAAAGCACTTCTCGGCCTCCGTGGTTTTATCCGACGCGACCATTGTCTCCATGGCGGAAACGTACTTCTTGATATCGTGCCACAGGGCCCTTGTTTCCTCCTGGCGCGAGGTCATGTTCTCAAAATACTGCCTCTGGAGCCCCGCAAGACTTTCGGCCGCAGCGTCGGCGGCCCGGCGCCGGTAGTAGTCCTCAAGTATCCGCACATAGAAGCAGATAATGATATTGACCACCATCAA
>CANQSU010000136.1 GCA_947626585.1 uncultured Oscillospiraceae bacterium | reverse complement strand
TCCACCACACACAGCCAGCTTTCCGACGCCGAGCTTGCCGATCAGGGCATCACCCAGGGCACCGTGCGCCTTAGCATCGGCACGGAGCATATCGACGACATCATCGCGGATCTGGAGAACGGCTTCAACGCCATTTGATCCTCGCCCCGCTTTCCCTCGCCTCCATATTATAGAACCTCTGAACAAATCGCGTCGGCGGCGCCTTGCGGCCCGCTCCTGCAGATTTGTTCGGAGGTTCCTTTTTGTTATAGCCGAGGCGAATTTATTACTCCGGCGTTTGGCGGACCGCCGGAGTAATTTTTTATACGAATATCGGTTGAAAAACCTCCCCGAAGCGGCGAGGATATATTGCGTCAGGTGATGAATATGCTTTAGTATTATGTCCCGGCCCCGTCCTCCGGTCCGATTTTCTCGGCGGTGACGGCGGAGATTTCGTAGGCCACCTTCCGGGTGGCCTCCTCGCCCTCCACCTTTATGTAAGCTCTCGATTGGACGCGGCCGGTAAGGGTGACGGAGGCGCCCTTCTCCCACCCGGCTGCCCGCCGTGCCACCGCGCCCCAGGCGATGCAGGGGATGTAGTCCGAGCGGCCATAGCGCCGCTCCACGCTGAGCATCAGGTCGCTGATCTCCCGCCCCATGGGCGTACGGCGCAGAGTCGGCTCCTTGCAGAGAGTGCCGGTAAGGGTGACGGAGTTTTCAAAGTCGTCCTCCGTAAATTCAAGCTCCCGTGCCAGCACCGTAATGACGAGGCGCGGCCCCACGCCCGTGTGGTTGTTCCAGGAGCGCACCTCGCCGAGGATCCGCAGGCGTGGCAGATCCTCAATCTCAAGGGCGGCCATCTGCTCGCGGCTTACGATGATGTTGAGTACGTCCTCGGTCCCCGAGAGCCTGCGCACCGCGAGGGGAAACTTGAAGTAGTCCCCGTCCCGGCCCGTGTGGGAAAACTCGGGCTTTCCGGCAATCTGGCCGCACAGTGTGACGATATTTACTGGTCTGTCCATAGCGTTTTATCTCCTCGCCCCGGTGTTGTTTGTTACAAGGGAATATATGTCCCGGCGGGGGATAATAGACCGTAAGGCGGAAAGTTATTGCCGCCGATCGGATACGCGCGGACGATATCGGCCGCGTTTTGCGGGCTCCTTAATAGTTCTTTAAATACTTGGTACTGGCAAAGAAAGAATATATGTGCTATACTGTAGCCGAAAAAGCCATTACATTAATTACATTATAAGAGAGATCGTTGTTGTATGGACAAAGAAACCACAAGCAAGCTGACGTCCCGAAGGACCTTCCTTCTGCATGTACTGGTGGGGGCTTTCATCGGCATCGGCGGTGTACTCCCCGGTGTGTCGGGAGGTGTTCTGGCGGTGAGTCTGGGACTCTATGAGCCCATGATCGACGCCCTGGCCGGATTTTTCAAGGCGCCGAAGAAGAACCTCCTGTTCCTTCTGCCCATCGGCATCGGCGCGGCGCTGGGCTTCCTTCTGGGAGCCGTGGCGCTGAGCCGGCTCATGAAGCGCTGGTATGTGGAAATCATGTGGCTGTTTCTGGGACTGGTGGCCGGGGGCGTGCCCTCGTTCATCAGGGAGGCAAACGAGCGGGGCTTCAAGTGGAGGTATCTCCTTGCCACGGTTTTCGGCGCGGCGTTGGCGTCCCTGATGTTGTTTCTGAAAAGAGAGGGCTCCGCCGCCGTGGACGCCGTGTCCCTGACGCCGGCGATGGCCCTCGTCTCCGGCGCGATCGTGTCCGTTGGCACCGTGATCCCCGGCGTGTCCACCTCCTTCATCCTCATGTATCTGGGCTGGTACCGGCCCATGATGGACGCCTTTGCCGACATCAATATTCTGACCATCGTATTCCTGGGTATCGGCGCTGCGGGGTGCTTTGTGGGCACCGTCAAGACCGCCCGCTGGCTCTTTGACCGGTTCCGCGGCTGGGCCTACTACGCCGTTCTGGGTTTTCTCATCGTCTCCGCCGGCCTCATCTTTCCGGGCTTTACCTGGACTTGGGGCCAGCTCATAAATCTGGTCCTGGGCGCCGCCGGCTTTGCCGTGGCTTACGCGCTGGGAAAGATGAACGTTTGAAGGAGCATACCACCCTCCGGGCCGCCTTTTGGCGGCTCTTTTGCTTGCCATAGTATAAGAGACCTCCGAACAAATGCGCCCGCGGCACCTCGCGATCCGGTCTTGCCGATTTATTTATAGGTCCCTTAAAAATTCCGACTTAACATAGATTTAACAAAAAAATGATTTACCTTTTAACCTTGACGGGTGTATATTACATTTGTGAAAAAATGAACGGAGGGGAGGGACGCGCTTGATCTATCTTCTTGAGGACGACGGGAGCATCCGCAACTTTGTGGAGTACGCCCTGAACGGCTCCGGGCTTGAGACCCGGGGGTTTGAACGGCCTTCGGATTTCTGGCGGGAGCTGGACAAGAGCCTTCCGTCCCTCCTTTTGCTGGATATCATGCTGCCGGAGGAGGACGGACTTGAGATTCTCCGAAAGCTTCGGGAACGCCGGGACACGAAGCGCCTTCCCGTCATCATGCTGACGGCCCGGGGCACCGAGTACGACAAGGTGCTGGGGCTTGACCGGGGGGCGGACGACTACATCGCCAAGCCCTTCGGGATCATGGAGCTTCTGAGCCGCGTCCGGGCGCTCCTGCGCAGGACGGAGCCGGAGGCGGAGATGGAGGAGCTGGTCTTAGGCGGCATCCGGCTCTCCCCGGCCACCCACACGGTCACCGTGAACGGCGGGGGAGTCACGCTGACCCACAAGGAATTTGAGCTTTTGGAGCTTCTCATGTCAAAGCCGGGCGCGGTGTTTACACGGGAGAAGATCCTGAGCGCGGTCTGGGGCGTGGATTTTGACGGCGAGAGCCGTACGCTGGACGTCCACATACGCACCCTCAGAGGCAAGCTGGGCCGGTACGGCGAGCAGATCAAAACCGTTCGCGGCATAGGCTACAAGATGGAGGACAAGGTATGAAAAGAAAGATAACCTGGGCGTTGCTTACGGTGGCCGTTCCGGGTCTGGCGCTGGCGCTGGGGGCGTTTTTCGGCATGGAGACGTGGCTGTTCATCGCCCTTGCCTGTGTTTTCGTGGTGTTCGCCGCTGTGTTTGCCGATTTGGCGGCGAGGAACATCGTAAAGCCCCTGCGGGACTTTGACCCGGAACACAAGACCGGGCAGGGCTATAAGGAGATAGAGCCCATCATGGACAGGCTCGCCCGCCAGAGCCAGCTTATCGATCTTCAGATGGCGGATCTGAAAAGGAGCCAGGAGGAGTTTCGGGCCATCACCGACTCCATGGCCGAGGGCTTCGTGCTGGTGGACCCGGATATGAAGCTGGTCTCCTACAACCCCAGCGCCCGAAAGCTCATGGGCGACGGGGGCGTGGAGTCCTCGGGGCTTTTCCGCAATGTGGCGGAGCAGGCTCTGGCCGGGGTCCACACGGAGCGCAACGCCGAGCTGGAAGGCCACGTGTATCAGATCCTGGCAAGCCCCGTGGAGGACGGGGGCCGGGTCACCGGCGCGGTCATCATCACGCTGGATATCACCGAGAAGGCCCACCGGGAGGCCATGCGCCACGATTTTTCCTCCAACGTGTCCCACGAGCTGAGGACACCGCTGACCTCCATCTACGGGATCTCCGAGCTTATGATGAACGACATGGTGAAGCCCGAGGACATGAGGAGCTTCGCTACCAACATCCACGACGAGTCGGGACGCCTCATCGCCCTCATCAACGACATCATCAAGCTCACCCAGCTTGACGAGGGGGTTTACGAGATGGAGCGGGCGGAGGTGGACCTCTACGCCGTGGCGAAGAGCGTGGTCGAGCGCCTGAGGCCCGTGGGAGCCATGCGGGGCGTCGAGTTTGCCGTCACCGGGGCCAGCGCCACGGTCCACGGCATCCCCTCCGTCATTGACGAGATGGTGTACAACCTGGCGGACAACGCCATGAAATACAACGTGGAAAACGGCCGCGTGCTGATCAGCGTGGCGACCCTGGCCGGACACCCCGTGATCTCCGTCTCCGATACAGGTATCGGTATTCCGAGAGAGCATATCGACCGGGTGTTCGAGCGGTTTTACCGGGTTGACAAGAGCCACTCAAAGAAGATCGGCGGCACTGGCCTGGGACTCTCCATCGTCAAGCACGGGGCCGCCGTCCATGGGGCCTCCGTGGACCTGAAGAGCCGCCCGGGACGCGGTACGGTCATCACCATCACCTTCCCCTCCGCGGGGGAGGAGCCCCCTTCCGCAAAGGCAGATAAAGAGACTACGGAGGAATAAGGCATGGGCTTTGATATCTTCGACATCATCTCCCTCTTCGGGGGACTGGCGCTGTTCCTGTTCGGGATGAACCTGATGAGTTCTTCCCTGGAGAAAAGGGCCGGCGGCAGGCTCAAAAGCCTGCTTTCCAATATCACCTCGAACCCCATAAAGGGCTTCCTTCTGGGCGTGGGCGTGACGGCGGTGCTGCAATCCAGCTCCGCCACCACGGTCATGGTGGTGGGCTTCGTGAACTCCGGCCTCATGACCCTGGGTCAGTCCGTGGGCCTCATCGTGGGCGCCAACCTGGGCGCCTCCATCACCCCGTGGCTCCTCTCCCTGGCCGGAGTCCAGGGCGGCGGCATTATTCTGGAGATTTTTAAGATGTCCACCATCACCCCCGTCATGGCTTTCATCGGGGCGATCCTCTACATCTTCAACAAAAAGCCCGCCAAGCGCGACACCGGCATGATCTTCCTGGGCTTCGCCATCCTGATGTACGGCATGGAGGCTATGAGCGGCGCGGTGGACGGCCTTCGGGACATGCCCCAGTTCGGGGAGTTGATCTCCGTCCTGTCCAACCCCATCGTGGGCGTCGCCGCCGGTACCGTTATAACGGCGATCATCCAGTCCAGCTCCGCCTCCATCGGCATCCTGCAGGCCCTGGCCACCACGGGAAAAATAAGCTACGGCACGGCCATACCCGTGATCATGGGCCAGAACATCGGCACCTGCATCTCCGCCATCCTCTCCTGTATCGGCGCATCCAAAAACGCCAAGCGGGCGGCCATGATCCACCTGTCCTTCAACGTCATTTCCACCGTCGTGGTGCTGCCCATCTACTACCTGGTCTACTACCTCTTCGATTTCAGCTTCGCGCCTCTGCCGGTGAGCAGCTGGGAGATCGCCCTGATCAACACCGCCTACAAGATCGTCTCCATCGCCCTTCTGGCCCCGGTGCTGAGATTTCTGGAGCCCCTCTCCCGCCTCCTTATCCGGGACTCCGACAAAAACGGGGAGGAGACGCTGCTGGATGAGCGCCTTCTCAAATCCCCCGCCGTGGCCGTGGCCAGATGCCGCGCCGTCACGGTTGCCATGGCCGAGGAGGCCGCCCAGTCCATGTTTGACGCCTTCCGGGAGTTAGGCACCTTCGACGAGGAGCTTTCGGAGAAGATCATGCGGGCCGAGGAACATGTGGACTACTACGAGGACCGGCTGGGCACCTACCTTGTGAAGCTCTCCGGCCAGAACCTGTCCGCCGCCGACAATGCCGAGGCCACCAAGCTCCTGCACATGATCTCGGACTTTGAGCGCGTTTCCGACCACGCGGTGAACATCCTAAAATCCGCCGAGGAGATCCACGAAAAGAAGCTGTCCTTTTCCTCGGACGCCATGCGGGAGCTGAACACCATGATAGACGCGGTATCCGAGATCATAAGCCTGGCCCTGGCCTCCTTCCGGGACGACGACCTGAACTCCGCCGTGATGGTGGAGCCGCTGGAACAGGTGGTGGACAATCTCAAGGACCGCATTCGCATGAACCACGTAAAGCGTATGCAGACCGGCGAGTGTACCATTGAGCTTGGCTTTATCCTCACCGACCTCGTCACAAACCTGGAGCGCGTCTCCGACCACTGCTCCAACATCGCCGGCTACATGCTGGAGATGAGCGAGGCCAACACCGACGTGGGTGTCCACGAGTTCCTGCACAACGTCCGCAGCGGCGAGACAAGGGAATTCAACGACTACTACGACTATTTCAAGGTCAAGTACCGGATGCCGGAGCGCGCGTGATATGGACGGATTTTTAAATTTTCTCAGGAAAACCGTTGACGTCGTCCTCATGGCTCTCCTGGTGGCGGTGGCGGCCTCCGTGATCATAACCTCGGCCGCCAAGACCAGAAGCGGCAGCAAGACGATGCAGGCAAACGTCTTTGGTTACACCCCCACGGTGACACTGACTCCCTCCATGCTCCCCACCATACAGGTCAACGCCCTGAGCATCGTGAAGTGCTGCGACATATCCGAGGCCAAAGTGGGGGACATCATCGTCTATTACAGCGCCGAGCGGAATATGAACATCATCCACCGGGCCGTTGAGATAACCGGCCGTGACGGGGAGACCCGGATCGTCACGAAGGGCGACAACAACCCTGTCGCCGACAGTGCCGTAACGACGAAGGACAACTTCATCGGCATCGCGGTAGTCACCTTCAACGGCGCCGCCCCGGTGGTGGAGAAGCTCCTGAGGGAGGACCGCTCGGGCTTTGACCCGGTGAAGCTCCTGATCGCCGGCGTCGCGCTTTGCCTCGCCGTGTTCGCCGTGACGGAGATCGTAAAATACATTATTATACTTGTCCTGAGCCTTTTCGGAAAGGACCGCGGCCAATAGGCCAAAGCATCGAAAGGCGGCTGCAAGCAGGCCGCCCCTCCCGGGAGGGGCGGTTTTTCCGGGCATTTCCCGCGCTTTTAAAAATTTTTTCAGAAAATCAAAAATTTCTCTTGACAAAGCATCGAAGGTTTGCTATTCTATCAAAGCGCCTGTGGCGAGGATCGTCCACGCGCGTACTGCGATGATCCGGGAGATTGCGCCAGACGGCGGTAACTTCCGGGGAGTATGTCCGGCCGTTGCTGGAAACTTCTCCAAACCGGACGCGGGCCCAACGAAGCGGGCCGCGGACGGAAGGGAGGAGCGAAACCCGCGCCTGAGCCATGAGGCAGACGCTTTCGGCGAGTGCCGAATGGCGAGGTAAGCGGTTTCAGCGACGACGCAATCGGGCGGCTGAAAGATTACTGTGGCATGGCGATTATTACGTATATCGCCTGTACGGGAACGCGGCCGGATCATGTCCGGCTTTGTTTCTGGGCGGGAGTGATACGCACGGATATGTGGACAGAAATTTTTCACCGTACTACTAAATGTACGATTTTGGAGGAAACAAAACATGGCAGCAGCAAAGAAAACCATCCGCATCAGGCTCAAGGCCTACGACCATCAGCTCATCGACCAGACCGCCGAGAAGATCGTCGAAACCGCCAAGCGTACCGACGCCAAGGTCTCCGGCCCCATCCCCCTGCCCACCAAGAAGGAGGTCGTTACCATCCTTCGCGCCGTCCACAAATATAAGGATTCCCGCGAGCAGTTTGAGCGCCGCACCCACAAGCGCCTCATCGACATCATCGCCCCCACCCAGAAGACGGTCGAGGCCCTGATGGCTCTTGAGCTTCCCGCCGGTGTGGAGATCGAGATCAAGCTCTGATTCGGCGAGACCCGCATTACATTGTTTACACCCATTGGCCGCGACTTGCGTTAAGCGGCCAGGGTCAAGTCGGCGGAAGGGCCTACGGTTGCAAAGCCCAGGCTGTCGACCAATAACCTGCAAAGGAAGGAATAGATCAAAATGGAAATGACAAAGGTCATCATCGGCAAAAAGGTCGGCATGAGCCAGATCTTCGATG
>CANQSU010000135.1 GCA_947626585.1 uncultured Oscillospiraceae bacterium | reverse complement strand
CCCGGTCGTCACCCGGCGGTTCGACTGCGAAAAAATGGCCCTGGAAGCGCCCGTGGAGCATACGCCCCGCCGGGTCAACATCGTGGAGGGCTCCTATACCCTCCACCCGGACCTGCGGGACTTCTACACCCTGAAAATCGCCCTGCGCACCGCGCCCGAGACACAGCTTGACCGCCTGAAGTCCCGTGATCCCGGGCGGGTAAATGATTATGTAAACCAATGGATCCCTATGGAGAACAGATATTTCAAGGCGTCCGGCGTGTTTGACGCGGCGGATACGGTGATAGATACATAAAAAAGAGCGCCCAAATCCCCGGCGGTCGAAAAGTGGGTGGGGCAATCAGCCGTTCCTCTTGCGTATAACAGCAGTATCCCGCACTGCCTTAGCAAGCCAATCGGCATTTACATAATCGAATGGAATAACTACTTCCTGAATCTTATCCCCCTTAACCGGTCTTTTAATGTCTTCTGGCAGATACGTCAGTCCGACTTCCCTCAAACTCATGACGCTATCATGAATCCATCCGACAGCCTGACCATCGCAATACAGGCAATAACAGCCAAACATTTTCTTGACTTCAATATTCAAACCTTGTAGATTTTTCAGCCATTCGTGGACTATGCCTTCCGCTTCATACACTACGGTTACACCTCCCTAAATTACCGATTTCTATTTCAGACTTGCTGAACAAGGAAAGGCGCGAAGCGGGTTTATCTGTCCGGTTAGTTCCCAAAGGGTTTTGCAACGTCTCGGCAAACGGGAATTTACCCTATACTCATAACATATACCTGACATGGATTCCATTCATCCCACAATGTAGGAAACACCTCAAATTCCTTAAAACCAAGGGAAAGATAAAACTTGTTTGTTCTGTCATATTCTTTATATTTTCCCATTTGGACTGTTTTGACCTGAATAAAGGAATATCCCTGTTCCACCGCTGCCTCTCTGGCACTTCTGAATAATTCCCGGCCGATCCCCTTCCGATGAAGCTCTTTTAAAACGCCCATAACGTATAATTCCACTGTAGCGCTGCCGGTTTCTTTCAAATACAGAAAACCGACAGGACAATCTCTTTCAAAAGCGCAAAAGAATATTTTATGGTCGCTCTCCGCAATGTATTCCTCTCTTGCCTCCGGAATTCCAAACCAATCCGGAAGCGCTTCAAGGATATGCCTCGTTATGTTTTTCTTCTCCCCATCGTCTGTGATTTGCCTTATCTCCATTGTATCTGCTTCCTTCCATAAATCTCGATATGTCCCCGATTGACATACATTATACCACCCGAATGTGAAGAAATCTACTGTCCTTTAATACTAATACCCAATTAAAACAAGACATTCGCGACGGTCTTGTTTTAATTGGGTATTAGTATTATATGCTGTTTTATGACCGGCGGCCAAAAGGGGCGTTTCTTTTATGGTGCGCTGTACGGCGGTCAAGCTTGCCACGGCCGCGGCCCGCTTTTGATCGGGGCGTGGGCGTCGATGGATTTTCCCATCATCAGCCAGGTATAGGCGTCCTCCAGGGCCTCCCGGAGGGGGTACGGATCAGGTCCGCCGGCGATGAACGCCTCCATGCCGTCCATCAGCGTGGCGATGGCGTACTCGTCCTGGGCGTTTTCCATGTGGATATACGGATCCCACCTGCCGCCGATCCTCTCAAGCTCCGGGGTCATAAGGTCCTCGAAGCCCGGGATGGGCGCGGCGGTGAGCCTTTCCGCCCGTGGGGTGTGGGTCTTATCGGAATAGAGAAGCGTGGTGTCGCTCCACTGGCCCCGCTCCCCTCTGAGGTCGATGTGGCGGGCGCGGATGCGGGTGTGGTACTGGACGCCGTCAAAATCGTAACAGGCCCACTTGCCGTTGTCAAATTCAAGCTCCGCCGTGACCCGGCCGCTTTGGGCGACGGACCCGTCGGTGATGGGGCCGAAGCGGGAGTCGGTGCGCTCAACGGGATACTCCCGGACCTTCGCCGTCACGGTGAAGTCGCACAGGGGGCCGCTCTCCATCCTCAGCATCCGCCGGATCACCGACGCGGCGTGGTAGTCGTGGCAGAGGGACAGCGTCACGGCGTGGGGCTCCCCGATCTTCCCGGACTCGATCCGGCGCAGTCCCGCCGCGATCAGCGGGTAACGGAAATACTGCTCGGCCACCGTCAGGCGCGCGCCATTTTGATAAAGCTCCCAGAGGGCGCGAAGCTCCTCAAAGGAACACCCGGCCGGGGTCTCGGCCATCACGGGAAAGCCCAGGGTCAGCCAGCGGCCGGTCACCTCGAAGTTTTCCCCCTTGGACACGGCGACGACCACGAAGTCGGGCCTTGCTGAAATTATGTCAACCTCATCCGTTGTGGCGGGATAACCCTTTTGGCGGATGAGTCGGGCCTTCTCCCCGGAGCGGCAGAGGATATTCAAAAGCTCAAAGCGGTCCGGGTGGGAACGCGCGATCCTGGCGTAAAACTCCGCCCGCCAGCCGGAACCTATTACGGAAAAGGTCAGTTTTTTCATATTCGCACCTCACAGGGATATGACGGACTCGACGACGCGGAAGCTCTTCCGCGCGCTTCCCCTTTTTGAAAAACACGCGGGGCAAGCCCCGCGTGTTTTTTGATTTTATTTGAGGCCGAACTTCTTGTTGAACTTATCCACACGGCCGCTGGTATCGACAAGCTTCTGCTTGCCGGTATAAAAGGGGTGACACTTGGAGCAGATTTCGACCTTGATGTCACTCTTTGTACTGCCGGTCTCAATGACCTCGCCGCAGGCGCACCGGATGGTGGTCTGCCCGTACTTGGGATGGATGCCCTCCTTCATTGCGTTCACCTCTTTCATCTTTCATTCGCAACGGTTATTTTACCACAGCCGGCTTTGTGTTGTCAACACATTTTTTGAAAAAACACAGTATTGTATGCCGTACCATACGCCGGTTCAGGGAAGCTCCACAAATTTTCCGGCGGTGAGGTAATAAATGATCTTCCGCTCAACAGGAAGGCCGAAGACGCGGCTCACGGCCAGGGCGTAGGAGGCGAGCTGTCCGGCGTAATAGGCGCTCCGCCGGGCGATGGAGGCGTCGGTCACCCGGTCGGTCTTGAAGTCAATGACCGTCAGCTTCCCGTTTTTCTCGACACAGCAGTCCACCACGCCCTGCATCAGCACCTTCTCGCCCTTCTCAAAGCCGGGGATCTCCCCCGAGTCCACCAGGAGGGAGAATTTCAGCTCCCGGTGGAGCCTGTCGGCCCCCAACACCAGCCTGCCGGGACGGCTCAGGAAAAATCCGGCGATCAGCTCCGGCTTCACGGCCTCGGCCTGTTCGCGGGTGAGGATGGCCATCTTATAAAGGCGGTCGATCTCCTCCTTGACCCCCTGTACGGTTTTGCATCTGGCGTAGTCGGCGTACTGCATCACCATGTGGGCCGCGGTGCCGCGCTCGGCCGGCGTAAGCCCGCCGCTGCCGCCCATAAAGGCGGGCCGCTCGGGGGGACTTATGGGCGCGGGGGCGGTCCCCGGCTCCTCCCCGGCCTCGGGGGCGAGGCTCACGGCCTCGTCGGCGGCGGAGGCGGTGCTGTCCGTGCCCTTCAGCTCCGTGGCCGTGACCTTGGACGGCATGGCGACGGCGGAAAGGTGGGGGTAGACGTATTCAAGGCGGGCGACAAGCTCCGGCGGCGGCGCGGCGGGCGTTTCGCTCTCCGTTTCGCCCTCTGTCTCCGAGGGGGCGTGGGTCCTGAACCACTCCGGCCCTACAAGACGGATATCCCAGGGCGCCCCGGATACGGCGCAGGGGTCGTTTCGGAGGCCGAAGCGGATGGGCTCGCTCTCGGGCCGCCGCAGGACCGGCGCTAGGAGCCAGTCGGCGGGGCAGAGCATGGAACTCAAAAGCTGGGCGGAGACGGGCAGGGACATGTTGGCCAGCTTTTTCACGGCCTTCCAGGCGTCGGGATAGGTGCAGAGCATGATAAGGCGGTCCCTGGGGCGGGTCATGGCCACGTAGAGGACGCGAAGCTCCTCGGACAGAGTCTCCCGGCGGAGCTTCGCCGCCACGGCCCGGCGGGCGATAGTGTTGTACTCGATCTTCCGCGCAAGATCCAATCTTTTGGGGCCGGGGCCAAGCTCCGGATGGATGACCAGGCGGGCGCGGGAGTCCTCGTTGTTGAACCGGTGGGTAAGGCCTGCCAGGATGACCACGGGGAATTCAAGTCCCTTGGACTTGTGGGTACTCATCAGGGTAACGGCGTTCTCCGTCCCGCCGGACACCGTCTCCGGCCCGTCACCCCTGGCCCGCAGGCGGCGTACCCAGGTCATGAAGCCGAAAAGGCCCCGGTAACCCGCGCCTTCACAGGAGCGGGCAAGCTCCAGAAGGAGCATCAGGTTTTCCCGCCGCTCCTGCCCCGAGGGCATGGCGCTGACCACCGCGAAAAGGCGGGTCTTTGTGTAGAGCGCCCAGAGAAGCTCGTCGCTGGTCATGTCCGGCGAGAGGGTACGAAGCTCGTTCAGGTCGCCGACGAAGGCGGCGCAGCGCTCATCCTCCTCCGCCGCCGCGGTCAGGGCGCTCCAGAAGTCGCCTGTCCTGTCGTAAAGGCGTATCCTCGCCAGGTCGTCGGCGGTAAAGCCGTAGACCGGACAGCGAAGGACGGTGATGAGCGGTATGTCCTGGCGGGGGTTGTCGAGGATGGACAGCATCGAGAGGGCCAGGGACACCTCGTACTCGGCAAAGAAATCCGAGGGTTGGGAGGAGGCCAGGGGCACGCCCTCCAGGGCGAACACCTTCTGCCACACCGCCTGGACGGGCTTCGGGGAGCGGAGAAGGACAGCGACGTCTCCCCAGGTCAGAGGACGGGAGACGCCGTTCCCGCCGGTGACCGTCTCCGACGCCACCAGCTCCTTTACGCGTCTGGCGGCAAAGGCGGCCTCGGCGACGACCCTGTCGGGGGCATCGGCGTCCTCCCCGTCCTCCGATATCCTCTCCTGCCTTTCCGGCTTTTCCCCGTCCGCCGGCGCCGAGGGCTCGCGCGCGCTGATGAGGTCCAGCTCCACATGGGGCTCCCCGTCGGGCGCAGTCCCGTCGGGGGGGTAGAGGCGCTCGCGCTCCCCATAGTCCAGATCCCCCAGGCTCCGGCTCATGATGTTCTCAAAGACAAAGTTCACCGCGTCCAGAATGGACGGCCTTGAGCGGAAGTTCCGGGACAGGATCACCTTTCTGGGCTCTCCGTCCTTCGCGTCGTTTTCATCCGCGAACGCGTCGTAATGGCGCAGGAAGATGGTGGGATCGGCCAGGCGGAAGCGGTAGATGGACTGCTTCACGTCGCCCACGGTAAAGATATTGCGGCCGTCTTTGGAGATGGCGTTGAAGATCGTCTCCTGGATCTCGTTCACGTCCTGATACTCGTCCACCATGATCCCGGCAAAGCGTCCCGACAGCTCCCTCGCCGTATCGGTGGGCTCCCCCGTCACCGGATCCGTGAGGAGCCGCAGCGTCAGATGCTCCTGGTCGGAGAAGTCCAGCACGCCCTTTTTGCGCTTCAGCTCCGAAAAGCGCCGGTCAAACTTCAGGACCGTCTCCAGGAGGGAGCGGGTCACCGGGGCCATGGCGCGCATGTCGGAAAGGGCCTTCTCCGAGTCGTCCCAGAAGGTGTCGGGCAGCTTTCTCACCCAGTCCCGGCAGGCGTTGCGCAGGGCGATCTCCCGCTCAAAGCCGGGAGCGCCGCCCCGGGCCCTGGGGAAGTCCACATTTTTCAAAGCCTCGCGCGCCGCGTCCCAGCTCTCGCCGAGGGCGTCGCGGAAGTCAGCGAGTCCGGAGAGGGTGATACGGATCCCGTCGCCGTAGCTTTTCATGAACCTCTCGCTGTCCGAACAGCCGTCGACGGTCTCCCCGAGGGTCTTTATCCACCATTCGGCCGATTCCCTTGTCTCGTCCATGAGGGAGCGGCCCCAGACGGTCGCGCCGGCGTCGGTGACGCCCTCAAGCTCCAGCGCCCCGAGCTGGCGGGCCGCCCATTTTTCCGGCGACGGATGGCTCAGGAGCTTCCGGTGGGTGTCCAGGATCACTTCCACCAGCCCGGAATCGTCCCGGCCCGCGCCCATGATGTCCGCAAGGGCGTTGAAGTCGGGGTCGTTTTCGGCGTAAAGCTCGTCCAAAAGGTCGGCGGCGACCGTGTCCTTCAGGTTGTCCGATTCCTTCTCGTCAATGATGCGGAAATCCGGCGGCAGGCGCAGTCTGTGGGCGTTCTCCCGCAGGACCGAGGCGCAGAAGCTGTGAATGGTCTCTATGTGCGCCCTTCCCAGGAGGCCCGCCTGACGGCGAAGGCGCAGATCGGCCGGGGCGGCGGCCACCCGGTCAAAGATGGCGTCCATGATTCGGGCTCGCAGCTCCGCCGCGGCGGCGTTGGTGAAAGTGATGACCAGGAAACGGTCGATGTCCTCGCCGGCGTCCACGCGCCTGAGAAGGCGCTCCACCAGCACCCTTGTCTTACCGCTCCCGGCGGCGGCGGAGACCAGGAGTCTCCCGCCCTCGCTCTCAATGGCGGCTCTCTGTTCGCTTGTGGGCTCGAAGGCCATCACTCATCCCCCCTTTCGCCGGCGCCGTCACGCCGGGACGTGTTTTTCTCCGCCTCACGTCTGTCCAGAAGCTCCCAAAACTCGGAAGTCTTGAGCTTGTAGATCCGGCGGTAGCTCTCCCCCGCCGTGCCGTCGGCGAAGCGGCAGGCGTCAAAGTATTTGCAGTAGGCGCAGGCGGTCTCCGCCGCGTTCCTCATGTACGGGTCGGCCGTGATGGAGCCACGGCGCACCTCGTCCGCCATATCGGCCACCAGCGCGTCCACCGCCCTGCCCAGCTTGCCCAGCTGCCCGGCACTGGCCAGGGCGCCCGAAAGCTCCCCCGTCTTTGAGGAGATCTTTAAGGGCAGGCGCCTGGGGCCGCCCTTCTCCATGGCCTCCAGCACCTCGTCGTCCATCAGCACAAGGCCGGAGAACTGTCTGAGCTTCTCCCGCTCCACCGCCAGCTCGGGCTCCGGCAGGTCCGCGCGGCTCCTGACCAGGGCCTCCCGGGCCGGGGAGTACAGGACCCCGGCGGGGACGATCTCGCGGCCGCCGTAGCGCCCGCCCCCCTCCCGCTCCAGGGCAAAGAGGTAGATGAACATCTGCAGGCCCACGCCGTAAAGGATGTCGGAAAGCTCCATCTTCTTTTTCCCGGTTTTGTAGTCTATGACGCGGATATAGAGCTTGCCGTCGTGTTCCCAGCCGTCCACCCGGTCCACGGCGCCCACGACGGAGCCGCCGTTCCCGGTGTCGACGGCGGGCAGCTCGCCGTCCTCGGCGAAACGAAGCTCAAAATCCAGAGGCGTGAAATCGGAGTTTGAAAGCTCCTCCCGCATACTGAGCGCCACCTCGCCCGCCGTGTCCACAAGGCGGCCGAAGAGATATCTGAAGCGCCCGCTCTTGTTCTCCATGCCGCCGAGACGGGTATCCACGTACTCCGTGACGGCCTTCTCCACCTCGCGCCGTACAAAGTCCTCCGTCACCAGGGGGGACCTGAAGCCGCCGTCCTGTTCCCCGGCGGCCCGGGCCACGTGTTCCAGGACAAAGTGGATGAAGGTGCCGGACTCCGGCGCGTCCAGAGCGGCCTCGGTCCGGGGCCTGGCCTTCAGGCCGTACTGGAGGAAGTAGGCGTAGCGGCAGGAATAGAAGCGGTCGATCTGGGAGGCGGACAGTCTGAGCCTGGCGCCGTAAAGCCGCCGGGCCGTCTCCCCTGTAAGGCTCCCGCGCCGTACATTGGCCGCGCGGCGAACGGCCTCCAGCTGGCCGGACC
>CANQSU010000134.1 GCA_947626585.1 uncultured Oscillospiraceae bacterium | reverse complement strand
CGGCTCCTCCTCCGTCCCCGCCCACGTGGAGATGATGGGCTTTTTGGGCATGGGCAACAACCCCATGGTCGGCGCCACCGTCGCCGTCGCCGTGGCCGTTGACCAGGCGCTGAATAAGTAAGCTTTGACATTCTTATCAGCACGAATTGCCCAATAGCAGCGTAATTTCATCACTCTTTTGCGTATTTCAGGGCTCTTGCCGTTTTTGGTAAGGGCCCTGAAAAAATATCGGTGTTTATACTGATCACCAATGAAAAACTTTCATTCGCAAATCATAACCCCCGGTAAACCGGGGGTTTGACTTACCCCTATAAGGGGTAAATGCAGGCTTAGCCCCTGGAAGGGGCTCTGAGGTTTAGCACCGCATTACAATCTCAAGCCGCCGCTCACGTGCGGCTTTTTTCTTTGCTTACTTATTCTTGGCACCCGTAAACGGGTCCATGTACTCCTTGATGCTTATCTGGTCTGACGCATAATCTTCTTCCAACTGATTTCTGATGTACTCCGCTATGACCTTTTTGTTCCTCCCCACCGTGTCCACGTAGTACCCTCTGCACCAGAACGTCCTCTGCCCATACTTATACTTCAGATTCGCGTGCCGGTCGAAGATCATCAGACTACTTTTCCCCTTGAGATATCCCATGAATTGTGATACACTTATGTGCGGTGGGATACTCACCAGCATGTGGATGTGGTCCGGGCATGCCTCTGCCTCGATGATCTCCACTCCCTTTTGCTCGCATAACTTCCTCAGTATCTCTCCGATGTCCTTTTTCAGCTTTCCGTAGATCTCTTTCCTCCGGTACTTTGGCGCGAACACTATGTGGTACTGGCATCTGTACTTTGAGTGCGCTGAACTTTTTATCTCATTATCTTTTTCTGTTTTCATGAATTAGCCTCCTTGTATTTTTAGTAATGCGGCTGCCAAACCGTTACTATTATATCTGGAGGCTTAATTCCTCTCAATCACCTTTCGGGCTTGCTTTTAGCTCGCCCATTTTGCCTTTGCTGAAGCCGTTTCCCTCCCCCGGTATAACCGGGGGTTTATTTGTTGCGTAAACGCACCAACGGAATAGAGCTGCCAGCATGTGCCGGCAGCTCTATTCTTCTGTGTGGGGACTTTTTTCACAGCCTCGTTTTTTGGAAACTGTGGCACCTTAAATCAGGTTAGCGCTTTTTTCACTGAATTCCGGCAATAGCGTGTGAGGACCGCGGCTATTTCGCTGCGTCTGGCATTCCCGGCGGGATCGAATACGCTGCCGTCCTTGCCCGTGACGACGCCCTTCATATTGCACCACGCCACGGCCTCGTAGGCCCAACTGCTGATTTTCGCGGTATCCGTGAACGGAAGCTTATACTGCCAGTCGCCGACAAAGCCACCGCCGCCGTACTTCTGCTCGTAACGGTAGAGCATGACCGCCATTTGCTCCCGGGTGATGGGATCGTTGGGGCCGAATTTCCCGCTGCCGTAGCCATCCACGATCATCTCGCTGGTGGCCCAGCGGATGGCCTCGGCGCACCACATGTCCTCGCTGACATCGGAGTAGGTCATGTAGTAATTGACCACCGGATCGCCGCTTATATTCCAGAGTACGGTGACCATCTGCGCGCGCGTGACCGTACCATTAGGATCAAACAGGTTACCGCCGACGCCGTGCATCAAACCGTTGGCAATGACGTAATCGGTGTATTCGTGGTACCACGCTTTCATGTCGAGGTCTGTGAATCTCCGGCTGGGGCAGGCCTCGCCGCCGTCACACTTGAAAACGACCTTTACAGTAACATCGCAGGCGGGCATCTTGAAGGAGTATGTGCCGTCGCCATGATCGGTGAGCGTGACCGCCTTGCCGGCGCTGTCTGAAACTGTGAGTTCCCCGAGTACATAGCCGCTATCCGGCCTCACGGTAAGGGTTACCGTCGAATCTTGAACAGCGTTTCTGTAATTTGCGGTTATACCGCCGTGATCCACGTTCTCCGGGAGCGTCACCGCGAAACCGGAACTTCCGCCGCCGGACCGCTGGGCCCAGGTCAGCACATAGGTGGAGTAGAGCCTGGCGTGGATCTCGATGGCCGTGCCCTCGCGGATGAGCCTCAGATATTCGTCCTCGCTGTTGTGGGAGGTGGTGATGGTCTGCATCTCCGCTTTCCCGTCACCGTCTGTATCGTGGAAGCGGTAGATCGTATAGCCGGACTTGCCCTGAAGCTCCGGGGGCAGGTGAATGACGGTGGTGATGGGCACCTTGGAGTCGTCAATAGTGATCACGTCGTCGCCGCCGCTATGCGTCACCGTCTTTGTCAGCTCAAGGTCAAGCGTCATGCCGATCCGGTCCTCCGGCACGGGAATTTCTTCAAGCTGTTCCGGCTCAAGCGTCGTGCTGTGGATGCTCATTTTAAACTCCACCGTGCCGCCATCCTCAACGATCTCGGCGTCGTCGGGGGTGTAGATCCCGTCAGCGGAAGCCTCTTCGACAATGCTCTCCATATCCACCACGGCGGTGACGTCGGCCTCCACCACGGTGTTCAGGGCGCCCTCGGGCAGGGTGTAGGTCCCGTCCAGGCTGCTATCGTTTTCCACGTCCACCAGGAAGGTCTTGACTACCTCGGCACTGCCGTCGTTGTACCTGATCTCCAGGTTGTAAATACCGGGCGTCAGGTCCTCGAACGAGAATTTGCCGTCGCCGTCGGTACTCGTCTCACCGATCTCGTTGGAGCCCTGCTTCAATGTGACGGTGGCGCCGAACAGGGCCTTGGGCTCGCCGCCCGTCCGCTCCTGCAAGACCGTGCCTTCCACGTGACGGGTGTTCTCCTTGTCCAGCCACTCGGCCTTGAAGGTCACATCGGAGGCGGGCATATGGAACTCCTCGTTGGGCAGATAGGTTCGCCCGCCGCAGCTCCAGCCCTGGAAGATGAAATTCTCGCGGGTCACATCGAGGGCGGGGAGTACCACCGTCTGGTTGGCAAATACGCCGGTCATGTCCGCGGGGCCGCCGGCGGCTCCCTCGAAGCCCGGGTCAAATTTTACGGTGTAGGTCTTGATGCTGCCGGGATCGTCGGTGATGATAAGCTCACCCACATTGTGGAACGCGCCGTCGGATGTGGCGGTGTGGCGGAAATTCTCGTTGCCGATTTTCACCCAGACCTCATAGGTGCCGGGATCGGTGGGATTTGTAAAGGTCTCGCCGCCCCTCCTGTACTCGATTTCGTACTGAAGATCGGATTCGATCTTCGTCCCGGAAGCGGGGTAGTTCTCATGCACGGCCACGTCCGGGTCGACCGTGACGGCGCCCCAGGCGGGCTTCAGGGTCAGCGTGGAGCGGCTGAGCGTTCCGTCGTCCTTGATCACCCAAATGTTGTCGGCCACGGTGAAGGTCACCGGGGCGGGAACGATGGTCACGGTCTCCGTGTCGTCCTCCACCTTGTAATTCCCGGCGTTCTGACCGTAGAGCCTGACGGTCACCTCGTACTCGCCCACGTCGGAGCCGTCGGTCGCGGCGAAGGGAATTACCTTATACCCGTTGTACGCGTCGGGGGCGTTGGTGTCGAAATTATCCGGCAGGACCGTCCCGGTATACAAATCCTTCTTAAACGCGTTTTGAACCGTGATCGTGGGGTGCATGGAGTGGGCGTGATAGACGTATTTGAGGTGTGTCCAGGTCACGCGAACCGTGTAGGGCGCTATGGTGATCTCTCCGATCTTCAGGCTTGTTTCGCTCTCGTGACTGCTGAAAACGTAGTTTCGCACGTCCTCGGAGGAGGACACGGGGTTGATGGTCACCCAAATTTCATAAGTCCCGGCGTCGCGGACATTCGGCGTCTCAACACCGTCCTTCTTGTAGGTCACGCGGTAGCCGTTAAAGTCGGCGGAGACGATCGAGACAGGCTCGCCCGCTGTCTGTGCCACGTTGGCGGTGTGGGTATAGCTGTCGTAGGTCATTTCGAGCGCGTAATTTGTGCCGGAGCCGGTGAGCTTGTAGCCATCCGGGTTGGGGTCGTCGTTTGTCTCGGTAGTCGGCCACTCCGCCTTGTTCTCCGAACCGACGGCAAAGCTGACTGGGGCGGGGGTGATGGTGTACTCCCGCGAATTGTTACTAATGGTGTAGTTCTTGGCGTCATCGCCGGTGAGCCCCGCCTTGGCGGTGTAGGTGCCGACGTTGGTCTTGTCGTTATCCGTGTAGCTGAGGCTCACGGCGTCGCCCGCTACAAAATCCTCAGTCGTTGCGGTGACGTTCTTGGCGTTTTTATCGTAGCTAAGGTTTTCGTGGTCCTGCCACGTCAGGGTGACCGTTTTAGCCGTGACCTCGGCGTTTGTCTCGGCATTGTTGATCGTTTCCGCCTTAAGGGTGTAATCAGTGGAATTATCGAGCGTGATCTCCGTCACGTTGACGTGCTTGTTTGTCCCAACGTTCTCGTCGACAAACTCAAAGGTGCCGGAGGCGGTGGGTTTGTTCGTGTCGAACGGCGCTATGTCCAGATTTTCCTGGAATTTCAGCGTGGGAGTGTCGGGGACGGCAGCCGTGCCGTCGTAGGTCTTTCCTTCCACAGAATCCACCAGCGGCGTCAGCGGATAGGGGTTGATCTTAATATTAATCGTCGTGGTCAGGCTTGCGTCAGTGAAGTTGCCCTTATACTGGGCGTCAGGTGTGAAAATAACCTTATACTCTGTGTTTTCACTGTCCGTCGTAACGGTGGGGTACTTCGCACCGTCCCCAGTGTCCCACGCGAAGGAGCCGGTGATCTTCGTATCGCCGTTGATCGTCGCTTCTCCTTCAAGCTTACTCGTACTCAGCAGATCGCCGTAGGTGATCTCCGCGCCGGTGACATCGAGGGTCAGCTCGGCCTGATTGACGGTCATCTTTTCGGTCAGCTTCTTCTCGCGGGTATCGTCGCCCTCGCCATCAAATTTGAAGTTGTTGTTACTCAGTGTCACATAGACGTCGTACTCGCCCGCGTTGGTCTTATTGGCGGTCTTATCCGGGCCGTAGGTCACGCTAAAATCGCTCCCTGTAAGTCTGGGGCTCTCGCTTTCAGTCTGCGTCACCTTGGCCGTATGGGACCGGGTGTCGTAGGTAACCTTGTTTTCCGTTACCGTGAAGGTCACGGGAGCCTTTTGGATGGTGTAGCTTTGTTTGACGTTTGTGGGGAGCTTGTAGTTGCTGGCTTGGCCTTCCTTACCGTCGGTGAGTCCGGCAGCCTCTGCCTCATAGCTTCCGGCGTTGGTCTGATTACCGCCGGTAACCGTCACATTGACGCTCTCGCCGTCAACGCCGGTCGCGGCTGTGGCCGTGACGTTCTGCGGGGAGCCGGTGTAGGTAAGGTTTTCATGGCCGTGCCATTCCAGCATTACTTCCTTCTGCGCAATATTTACGGTTATGCTGGCGGGATCGGTGTCGTTGTGGTTCCCGTCGCCAACGACCTTATACCACACGGTATATGTTCCGGCGTCCTTGCCCTTAATATCGGCGGCGTTTTTCCACTCTACCTCGCCATCGGGTTTAGCCGAAACGCCCTTCTCACCGACATAATACTTCATAGTCCCGCCGGCGGCGCTGCCCTCGGTCTGAATAAGCTCCTGATCCGCGCCGTTATAGATAAGGCCGGCCTTAGGCGTGGGCGCGGTGGTGTCAGTGACAGCGGCCTTGACGATCTTCACCGTGACGTCGGTGGGATTTTTGACCGTATAATACTTGGCGTTAGCACCGGTTATGGTGACGGTCACGGTAACTTTCACACGATCGCCCACGTCAGCACTCTCGGCGGAGGCGGTGCAGGAGCTTTCCACAGTGTCACTACCCACAAGGCCAATCGGCCCGCTCAGCGTGCCGGTGACGGTTGTATCGCCGTTGTAGGTCTTTTCATGCGCCGTAAAGCTGAACGTCAGCTCCTTCCGCTGTACGTTCACTTCTTTCTCGGTACTGGTATTCTCGGCGATATTGGTATTTCCCGTATACTCAGCCGTGACGTTGGTCGTCCCGTTCTCGCCAAACAGCTTTTTCTGCAAATCGCCGTCGTCAGCTCCGATCGTCAGCGTCGCCGTGCCGCCGGTGACTTCAACAGCCTCGCCGAGTTCAGCGCCGTCAACCTTAAACCGCACCTCGCCGGTGATGTTACCCTTGTCGATCTCGCCGGCGGTCACCGTCGCGGTCAGCGTAATATTGCTGCCGTAGGTGGGATTTTCGCTGGCGGACACCGTCACGCTTGAGGTGGCCTGAGCAATGGTAACGTCGACCTTCGCAGGCGTGGTGTTCTCGTGATCCTTGTCGCCTTCAACCATGTACCAGACGTGATAAGTCCCGGCGTTGGTCCCTTTTGGAATCTCCGTGCCGTATGCGCTCGTAGGCGCACTGTCGCTACCCAGCGCGTACTTTAATGTACCGCCTGTGACCTCCCCGCCCTCCGTAACCAGCTCCTGCGCATTGCCGGTATATGTCGGGTTTGTCGCCGTGGGCGGATTCGTCACCGAGGATGGGGCCTTGCTTATGGTCGCCGTGACGCTCGCGGGTGTCGTGTCGTTGTGGTTTTCATCGCCAGCGACATAATACCAGATGGTGTACGTCTTGGCATCTGTGCCCTTGATTGTGGAAGCGTCATTCGTCCACCCCTCAGCCTCTGTGCCAGGGTTTGCAGTACCCAAATAATACTTCATCGTACCGCCCGCAGCCGTACCGGCGTTGATCAGCTCTTGCTCACTGCCACTGTATGTAAGGGTATTCCCCGTGGGCTCTTTCGTCACCTGTGACGGGGCCTTGCTGATGTTCACCGTCACGTCCTCGGGATTCGCGGCCGTATAAAAATCCTTATCGGCCCCTTCCAGCGTGACAGTAACGTTGACGTTCTTGCCGTTCCCCACGTCAGCGTCGTTCATATTAGCGGTATACTTTGCCGTCACGGTATCTGTGCCCACAAGCTCCGGCTCGCTCAGCGTCCCTGTAACCGTCGTTGTCCCGTCATATGGCCTGTCAGTCGCTTTAAACGTGAAATTCAGCGTCTTAGGATTCACCGTAACGGTGATAGTCGTGGATGCCACCGGCTTCAGATTGTCGCTCCCGCCGTAATTGACCGTTACAGTGTTCTCCGCGCCTGCCTTGAAATAATTCTTTACCTCGTCCGCATCAATCGTGACGCTGACTTTACCGCCCCCGGCGTCCACCGACACGGTTTTAGGCGTCCCCTTCGGGAACACAAACTCAACCTGATTCTGCTCCGCGCTTGCGAGCGCGATACCCGCCGAATTTTTCGGCGCGACCGTAACCTCAAGCGTTATCCCGCCATCGGTGCCGTAATCGTAACTAATTGAATTCTGCGTCGGCTTGACGTCGGCCTCGGCTTGTCCGATAGTCACCGTGACCGTCCCGCTCGTCCCGACTTCGCCATAGTCATAATTCGTTTCGTCCGCGCCGTCCACCTTCCAGTAGACGGTATAAGAGCCAACGTCCTTCCCCTTCGGAATTTCGGTGCTATAATCGTCTCCCCCCGTGAGGCTATACTTCATCGTACCGGGGCCTTCGCTGACGCTCCCCGCCTCAATCAAATCCTGCTCCTTACCAGTATATGTAAGCTCCGTTTTTCCCTTCGGCTTCGTCACCGTCGCCGTGGCCTTGTCAACGGTAAGCGACACCTGCGCCGTCGCGGTTCTGTCGATTGCGCTGTTTTCGGCTTTGTAAGTCACGGTTATCGTACCCGTGTGTGGCCCCACACCAAGCTCTGCGTTGGGCTGTATTTTCCAAGTGGTGTCATTTGCACCGCTGGCCAACGAAACAGTGTCGCTGCTCCCCCCGCTGACAGTGAAGTCGCTCTCCTCTGTCAACTTTACATCTGTGATATTCCATTTGAGAACACAAAGAGAAATGCCCTCTATCCGAAGATAAGAGGACACTTTCAGTTAGGC
>CANQSU010000133.1 GCA_947626585.1 uncultured Oscillospiraceae bacterium | reverse complement strand
GGCATAGAGTCCGGGGTGGTACTCTTGCAGGTAGCGGCGGCGCATACGCCCATACTTGCCGAGCGGTGCCGTGCCCGCGTCGGGCAGTTCGATGTTGGGGATGAAATAGTCCCCCTCACGGCGGTAGGTGCCGCCCATTCGTTCAAACAATGATGGCATAAAAAAGGCTCCTTTCGTGCTGAAATGCTTGCAATTACTGAGGTTTTTACTCCTTTCCTCATAACTGCCGCTTCCTTCACCACAAATGAGCCGTCACAGCTATGATGTATTTGGGTGGGGCTGTTTTTCCCACCCTTTACATCATATATCTTCATAGAGGCGCTTGAACAGGGGCGTGAGTTCGCTTTGACGCTTGGTCATGGCGGAGATTTGTTTCTCAAGACCTCGAATCTCCTTCTGCGCCTCTTTTGTGCGTTTCATGCCGTAGTATTCCGTGAATTTCCGTTCGTTCTGTTTTGCTAAGTGGGTAATCCGGCGGAGGTCGTCAAGGACGATGGCGTTGAGATTTGATTCGAGGATATAATGGGCCGAACAGACGTCCTTGCCCTTCTTCTTGTAGGTGGAACACATGAAGCAGTTTTTGGAGGAGTCCATCGTGTGGGAGCGGTGGAGTACCATGGTCCCGCCGCAGTCGCTGCAATAGACGAGGCCGGAGAACATATCCTGCTCGTCAAAATTTGTGCGCCGGCGCTTGTGCTTGCGGATGTCCTGCACGATCTCCCATGTCTGCTTGTCGATGAGCGGCTCATGCGTTCCCTCGAAGCGAAACTGCTCTGACTCAGGGCGTTCTATGCGCTTCTTGTTTTTGTAGGAGACTGTTGTGGTCTTCATGACTTTCTGCCGGGCCAGAGAATATCCTGTGTTTTTTAACACAAGGTTTCACCTCCACAATTTTTTTGTGCTTTTATATCCTCATAGCACTATACCCATTGAATCTGCTATGGTGGGTTAATTGGGTATACCCACAATTATCACTTAATCCACTTTACTACATAGACTAAGTCTGCAATCAAGAAAACCGACCAATGGGCAACAATTAAGAGTAAAACTGCTTCAATAGCATAGTTAGGATCACTTAACACGAGTAGTAGCGCCACTGGGAAAAGTAACAGTAGAAGGAAACCCGTAGCAACAAAACTTGTTGTTAAAATACCAACTTGGTACTCATCGTAGCTTTTTTTTCGCAAAACGGACAAAATAATGATAAATATAATAATCGCGATATAGATGTAACCTACATATTTGAGATTTCCTTGCCGTAAAAATGCAGACCATCCATTCCAAAAGACACTATTTAAGGTCTGTCCATGGTTGAGCATTCTTTCAAACTCAAGATGGTTGCTTGTTAAAATGAAAATAATAGCATACATGAGTGATATTGCTGAAACTACAATGGCGTTAATATATGGATTTCTTATTAGCCTCACTTTCGTGTACTCCCTTCAAAATCAAATAATTCTTCTATACTCATGCCAAATAATTTAGAAAGATCATAGGCAAGCCATATAGACGGATCAAATTTACCTGTTTCAATCGCATTGATAGCTTGCCGAGAAACGCCAACCCTTTCACCAACCTCTTTTTGTGTTATCATCTCCTTTTCCCTAAGTTCCTTTAATCTGTTTTTCAAAAAAATCTTTCCTTTCCGTGTCATGCTAACCTGACACACCAATTATACCACTTTTTCTCGACGTGTCAAGTAAACATGACTTTTTTACATTATGAAAAGCCTTCTTCTAACATTTTAAACAGGCGGACTCCTGCTTCTACGCATACTAATGAAAACATTTGCATAACGGAGAAAATGCTAACGTTTTCTTGCGTATGTTCTTTCATCGAAAAAATTGCAACTGAGATACCACTGTCCTGTTGATATGGTAGGAGAAAAATTGACTTTATCACGGATTGGCTCTCCATCAAACCAATCACTATCCAAGCGGTAGTGGTATCATCGCCACCGACGAATTTAAAATGGCCCTCACATATCTTCGCCGCTGGTATCAGGACGGACTGATGGATCCCGAAAACGCCACGCTTACACCGTCTGAGCTGGACGCGGCGCTTCACGCCGAACCCGATGTCTACGGCGTTGTCATCACCCAGTCCCCTCAAAACCTGATGTATGCCTCCAAGCTTGACGTGGACACCGGCGACTATCAGGTCATGCCCCCGCTGAAGAACGACAAGGGAGAACAGCTTATATCCGCCCGCGTAACGGTTGCCACGCGCGCTGCGGCCGTTGTCACCACCGACTGCCAAAATCCCGGCGCGGCTCTTCGCTGGCTGGACTACTTCTACGGTGAGGAAGGCGGCCTCTACGCCTGTTACGGCGAGCAGGGAGTTGTCTGGGACTACAACAGTAAAGGCGAGGTAGAGACCATTCGCCCCGAAGATCCCACTGTCGGTTACGATCCCTGGTGGCGTACCAACTCCGTAAATGTGCCGGGCATCATCCCGAAGGATACAGCGGAGCATGTGCTGATGCGCGAGAGCTGGAAGGTCAAATATCTTCAGATGAAAAAGCTGGAGCCTTACGCGACCAGGGAATTTACCTGGCCAATGCTGGTGTTCAGTCCGGAGGACAGCGATATTATTTCTCTCTATGAACAGGACCTGCTCACATACGTCCAGCAGTCCATGGCAAATTTTGTAATCTCCCCGAACGCGGATATTGAAGCTGAATGGGACGGCTACATCGCGAACCTCCAGTCCATAGGGCTTTCCAGGCTGTTAGAGGTATACCAGGCCCGTTACGACGCGTCTAAATAAGTCCGCGACACGTCCGAAGGCGGACTTTGCCCGCGCCGGCCCCGACCGGCGCGGAGGGGTCCGTTCCCAAACCTGTCTACGGAGGGTTCTATTCAATGGTAAAAAAATTGATGCGCAAGGTCAAGGCCTGCTATGAGCTTTATCTGTTCCTTGTTCCGCTTTTGATCTGCCTGGCGCTGTTTGCGTATTTGCCCATGGTCGGCATCATCATCGCCTTCAAAGACTTTAAACCACGCCTGGGCATTTTTAACAGTCCCTGGGCGGAGGATGTCTTCTTTCAATTCAAAAGATTTTTTGGTTCTTACTTTTTCTCCGACTTGATGGAAAATACGCTTTTCCTCTCTGTGGGAGTCCTGCTGTCCTCCGTTCCGCTTGCCATAATCTTCGCGCTTTTGCTGAACAGATGTGCTGGGAAGAGGTTGAAGAAGCTGGTCCAGAACATCTCATACATGCCGTATCTCATATCCATGGTCGTCTTTGTAGGACTGCTTAACCTGATTTTTTCCTATCACGGCGGCTTGGTGAACAACATTTTGAAGCTGTTTGGGGTGGAGGACATCTACTGGATGGGGGACGCAAAGTTTTTCCGGCCCCTGTACATATGGTCCGGCGTGTGGAAAAACACCGGCTATTCGGCCATCGTATATCTTTCCGCGCTGACCGGAGTCAGCAGCGAGCTGGAGGAGGCGGCCATCGAGTGCGGCGCCAATAAACTTCAGCGGATCATTCACGTGGATCTGCCCGCCATTGCCCCGGTGATATCCACCATGACGCTTTTGGCTGTCGGGAATCTCCTGAACATCGGCTTTGAGAAGGCGCTGCTCATGCAGAATTCCATCAATCTGGAGTATTCAAACATCATTCCCACTTATGTATATACTGTGGGAGTCCGGGGAGGCCAGTACAGCTTCGGGACAGCGGTGAGTCTCTTCAATTCCGTCCTGAATACAGCGCTGCTGGTCTTCGCGAATATTTTTACAAAGAAGTTTACCGACAGCTCACTCTGGTAGGGAGGTCCGGCATGAAAACAGGCAAAAAAAATCCCAATGCGATCAAGCGGACCCAGGCGGACGCCGTATTTGATGTGTTCAACACCGTCTTCATGATATTCGTGCTGGTCATCATCGCCTACCCGCTCTATTTCGTGGTCCTGGCCTCTGTCAGCGATCCTTATCTGGTGGAGGCCGGAGAGGTGTGGCTCTGGCCGAAGGGCATTAATCTGATCGGCTATAAAAAAGTCCTTGGAGACGCCCGGGTTTGGACGGGCCTTAGGAACTCGGCGCTCTATACAGTGCTGGGCGTCGCGGCGAGTCTCGCGATCACTCTTCCGGCCGCATATGCGCTCTCACGGAAGGATCTGCCGTTTGTCCGCGGCATTTCGTTCATCTGTGTGTTTACCATGCTCTTCAACGGCGGCCTCGTGGCCACATACTACATGGTCGCGCACCTTTTGAAACTGGAAAACACCCTGACGGCCATGATCCTGCCAAGCGCCGTAAGCGTCTATCATCTGATGGTGGCGCGGACCTTTATGCAGACCAATATTCCCATAGAACTGCGGGAAGCGGCGCAGGTAGACGGCTGCGGTGAGACACGTTTCTTCCTGACGGTAGTCCTGCCCCTGTCCACCTCCCTCATTGCCACTCTCGTCCTGATGTTCAGCGTCATACGATGGAACTCTTATGTAGACGCGCTTCTCTATTTGACAGAGGCCAGACGGTTTCCTCTTCAAACCGTCATCAAGGAGATCCTGCTGGCGGACGACGCGACACAGCAGTTTGACAGCGGCACCGGGAGTAACATCATTACTCAACAGCAGATCGTTACGCTTGTCAAGTATTCCGTTATACTCATATGCAACATACCGGTCGTCATCATCTACCCGCTGGTCCAGAAATATCTGGTCAAGGGAATCCTGGTGGGGGCCGTAAAAGGGTAAAGAATTAACAAAAAAGGAGCATACAAACAAATGGAAAAAGGCCACAAATATGACCGATATGTGGTGGATATAACCACACAGTATCCCGGCTATCCCGAACCGAGCCATCATGGCGCCTGGATCGCCAAGGTCAACGGAGACAATTTCAGGAACTGCAATGAATACCTCCCTCACTGGGTCGTGCCGGAGACAATGGAACACACACTTGAACTGCAGAATGGGGTCGGGCACCCGCCCCACGTTCACAAGGAAAACGAACTGATTTTTCTCATCGGCTCAGATCCCTACCATCCCGAAGAGCTTGGCGGCGTATGCACCATGTCCTTTGGGGAGGAGATGGAGGAGCATATTATAACAAGGACGAGCCTCATCTACATCCCGGCGGGTCTGCCTCACGGGTTTTATCAGGTACTCAGCTGTGAAAAGCCCTTTATCTTTTTCCGCGTACACCAGTCGCCGCATTTGACCACACGCGCCCGCAAGGACCTGATGACCCAGGATCAAATCGAACGGGTATGGAGCTGGGAGAATTTTAGGGACATAGGATTTGAGGAAGAGGAATACTGGGATTCAAAAATTGACTGAGGACCGGGAGGCAATATGGGTAAATCTTATCGCGCTGAGCTGGTTGGGGCCTTCGGCTGTCCTATCGACGAAAATCCCACCGGCGTTATGGAGGAGGCGGCCTTTGCCGCGAAAAATCTCTTCTACAGATACCTGACCATCAAGGTTGAGGAGAAAGATTTGAAAGCCGCCATGGAAGCGGTCCGCGCGTTCAACATGCGGGGGATAAATCTGACCATTCCCCACAAGGTCAAGGTCCTCGAATATTTGGATCAACTCTCTCCGGAAGCGGAGCTGATCGGCGCCGTCAATGTAGTCGTGAATAACAACGGCAAGCTCTGGGGTGACAATACCGACGGAAAGGGCTTTATGAGGTCGTTGACCGAGCGCGGCATCCCCGTAAAAGGGAAAAGACTGACTATACTTGGAGCGGGCGGCGCGGCCAGGGCTATCTGTGTCGAATGTGCCCTCGGCGGCGCGGCGGAGATAAACGTTGTCGGTATAATAAGGGAGCAGGGCGAGGAACTCGCCCGCCTGATATGTGAAAGGACTTTGGCGAAAGGGGCGTTCATTCCCTGGGAGGGCAAGGCTGAAATACCCGAAAATACGGATATTCTCGTAAACGCAACGCCCGTCGGGCTCTATCCGAATGTTGACCGGAAACCGGAGGTTGATTACAACGGCATCACCAGGAATATGGTCGTTTGCGACGTTATCTTTAACGATCCGCACACCCTGTTTCTGCGGGAAGCCGAGAGCCGGGGAGCTGAAACCGTCAACGGACTTGGTATGTTGGTGAATCAGGGAGCGCTGAACTTTACTCTTTGGACCGGTGAAGAGGCGCCGAGAGACATCATGGCCGAAGTCCTGAAAAAAGAGTTTGGACTTTAAAGCCCAGACTCGATCAGCCAGGATCTGGAAAGCCGTGATCGCGGCTTTCCAGAATTTTTTAGACAGGAGAAAAGCATGGAACGAAAATACCCACATCTTTGCGATCCCATTCGTGTAGGCAATGTGACCTTCCGCAATCGTATGTTCTCCGCCCCGATGGGCGGCACGGATATTGAAAATGACGGCTGTATCGGCCCCAAGTCCACAGCCTTCTATGAGTACCGGGCCAGGGGCGGCGCCGCCGCGGTCACCGTCAGCGAGCTGATGGTCCACCCCGCCACCGATGGCTCTCATGCCTATCACCTTGATGAAAGCATTCTCAACTCCCTTGCCAGGGCAGCATATACAGCCGATGCCATTCGACGTCACGGGGCCATCCCAAGCATTGAGCTGAGTCACTCCGGCATGTATGCCGGCACCTACATGACCGACAAAAACAGGTCGCTCGGCCTGACGCGGTGGAGTGCCGACGACAGCGTCAGGGCCGACGGGGTACCGGTCAGGGCTCTGACCAGGGAGCTGATAGATGAGATCACCTCCGCTTATGGCCATGTGGCGGCCCTCTGCAAGCGCGCGGGCTTTGAGATGCTTATGGTTCACGCGGGCCACGGCTGGCTTCTGAATCAGTTCCTCTCACCCATGTACAACCATCGGGCGGACGAATATGGCGGAAGTACTGAAAACCGCTGCCGCTTCGTCATTCAGGTCCTGAAGGTCATTCGCGCTGCCGTTGGGCCCGGTTTTCCCATTGAGCTTCGTCTTTCAGGGGCTGAGTTTGTCCCTGAAGGCTATGATTTGGATGAGGGCATAAAAATTGCCAGGATTTTAGAGCCATATTTCGATATTCTCCACGTCACCGCCGGCACTTATCAGAGGACCTTTGGCATTACCCACCCATCCATGTTTGAGGCCCATGGCCGAAATGTGTATCTGGCGGAAGAAATCAGAAAGCATATCTCCAAACCCGTGGCCGCTATCGGCGGCCTGAGCGATCCGGAACAGATGGAGGAGATCATTGCCTCCGGCAAGGCGGACATCGTGTATATGGGCCGTCAGCTGCTGGCTGACCCCGAGCTGCCAAACAAGGTGATCTCCAACCGCGATGACGAGATCGTCCGTTGTATGCGGTGCTTTGTTTGCATGTCCGAGCGGGCGGTCACTTCCACCCGCCGCTGTGCCGTCAATCCAATTATCGGCAGGGAGGACGAGGGCTTTGAAATAAGCCCCGCCCCGGTCAAAAAGCGGGTCCTCATCGCCGGCGGCGGCCCCGGCGGCCTGTCTGCGGCCCTCACAGCCGCGAGACGCGGGCATTACAGGAACTGTAACCAAGGCCATCTACCAGGGACACCATGCCGCCATGGACATATGAGTCAGCGCCCCTGTTGATTCGCTTCATTAGAGAGAAGAACGAAATATGATGATAAGCTGGGGCCTTGACCGGGCGGATGTGGTGAAGACAGCGGATAATGAGCTTGAGTTTATGACGGGAGAGACGGACCTTGACCGTGGCGCGTCCATTTTAAGGAGTTATCACCCGAATATAATGTTGATGAATGTTACCGCCGGCCGCGACGGCAGCTACGCCTATTACGGGGATACCCATGTTTATGTCCCCGGATTTCAGCTTGGCGGCACCATTGAGACGACGGGAGCCGGCGACACCTTCTGCGCCTGCGTCCTTGGTTATGTGCTTGACCACGGCCTTATACTAATATCTAATTAAAATAAGACATTTGCGCCGGTCTTTTTCGCGCCATGCTGCGTCAGCCGCCTTGGGAATACATACAGTATTCCCTGCGGCGTCTTCCTTGCCTGACACGAAAAATCCTCGCCGC
>CANQSU010000132.1 GCA_947626585.1 uncultured Oscillospiraceae bacterium | reverse complement strand
AACCAGGGCGTGCTGAAGGGCACCCCGGGCGGGAAGGTCTTCCCCAACGAGCCGATCACCGGCGCTGAGGTCCAGGCCATGCTGCTTCGCGCCCTCGGCTACGACAAGAACAACGAGTACACCGGCCCGGACTGGACTAAGTACGTTCTGGCCGGCGCCACCCAGACCGGCATCTCCAAGAACGTTCCCGAGGATCCCGCCAAGGTGTCTTCCCGCGGCGCTGTGGCTCAGTTGACTTTCAACGCCGCCACCCTGACCGACCGCGTCGAGCCCGCCCTGTATCCCAGCATCGGCTATTACTCTCTGGGCAAGAAGCTGATGGAGATCGGTGCTACCGCCAAGGATTACGATGAGTGGGGCGCTCCCTCCACTATCTATAGCGTCACCTTTACATGGCCCGATACCCCCTTGGTCAAGAATCCCAGCGACCCTGACGCGGCCCTGTTGGATTCCTGGGAGCCCGTGACACAAGCGGCCGCCTATGCTGCCGCCAAGCTGACCGGCCCCACCGCCACAATTGATGTCTACACCAACGGCAAGGCTACAAACAATGTCGCCTCCACGACTCTCACCGCGACCGATACTACCAATACTATCGGCGGTCAGGGCCGTCACACCAGGGTCTATGCTGACCGCATCGTCATTGTTGACACCTTCCTTTCCAAAGTTAACAGCGTCACCAGTGAAGTGAAGGTCAATGGCCAGACCGCTATCTCGGCTAAATGGAACGCCACGACCTATTTCAATAACGAGACCCCCACCGGCTCTCCTCTCGCCCCCACCGCAAAAGATCTTACCCGGGATGTGACCGGAACCACCAGCTATGTCAAGGACGACATGATCGCTTCCAATGGTGCGGCGGATTATGGTGCTTTCAGCTCCATCACCTCGTTGACGCTGAAAAACACCGTTAAGGCCGCCACCGCCACCGTGACGGTTGCCGCCATTGTTTACAACGCTGATCATACCAAGATTACCGGCTTTGTAGGCACCAACGGCACGACCTATCTGTACAACTACACCTATGGCTACAACGGTGAATCCAGCACCGCTCAGCTGACCGAGACGGATATCAACAGTACCTTTGTTCTTTATCTTGACGCCAAGGGCAACGTGCTTGGTGTTGATCCCGTCAAGGACGCCGGCAGCACGGGCAAGGGCGTTGTCGTTGACTTCGACGCCGGCAAGATCAAGGCCGGTCAGTACTATGGCGAACTCACCGTTCTGACCGAGAAGAACACCCAGGTCAAGGTCAAGTTTATCGATGCCGTTGCAAGCGGTATCAGTTTGAGCGCCGATCAGCAGCCCTTTAACTCTGAAGATGATGCCGCCGGGGCTGCCGAGGACCTCGTTGGCAACCTGGTGAGTTGGGAGCCTGATAAGGATTCCGCGGACGCAGACACCCTGTACTCCGGCTACTCCCTGGTTACCGCCGCGAATAACGGCACTCCTGTTACTGACGGCGACAACAAGATCGAAGCCGGCGACGCCGACGCGATCGATAAGTCCAATCTGGTAAACGACAAGACCGTGTTCTTCGTGGCCAATTATCAGATGCAGAACTCCAAGGGCGGCTATGTGTTCACCGGTTACTCCGTCTTGACTGGATTCCAGTCTATCCAGGATTATAACTGCACCGGCACTGTCGTCGTGAATCCCAACGGTGAGGCCTCCAGCAACACTCTTCAGGTTGAGTATATCACGGGTGACGACGGTTGGGCCGACTATGTTCTTATCATCAATGCTGTCAACAAGAGTACCAACACTGTCGAGCCCGTTGACAACTACGCCTATCTTGTCGATGCTGACGCTTTCGTCAAGGTGTATGACGAGTATTATCAGTACACCGCCGTCATCAACGGCAACGCCAATCAGCCCCTGCGTGTGAACTACGACGGCGTCGACGGCATCAACGCCACCGGACTTTACGCCTACAGCGATCTGACCAACGGCTCCTGGAAGGAAGTGTGCCTCAGCGACAACACCTATGCCGGTAATGACTACGGTTACGTGGACGGCGTCCTCTATCAAGGCTCCACTGCTTCCAGCGCTTCCAACTTCTACGCCGTGGTCAAGGATGCCTCCATCTATCTGGTTGATCCCAACACCGGCAGCAGCACCGCTGTTAACGTCGATCTGGGTACCGTCCAGAAGGCTTACGGTAACGCTGTCAATAAGATCTGGTTCCAGCTCAACCAGTACGGCTGGATCAACCTGATCTACGTTGAGATTCCCGATGTTGGCAAGGAGAGTCCCGCCTCCAGTGGCCTTACCAGCGTTGCTATAACCCAGACCGGCACAGCGGCTGTCGGCGCCTATGTTAAGGACGTTAAGTTTACCGCCTCCGGCACCGGCTCAAGCTTCACAGGTAATGTCGAGGTTACCGCCACCTGGTTGAAGCTGGACAGCGCGGGCAATTATGTACCCTACACCGGCGCGGCTTTCGTGGCTGGAAACTATCGTGTCCAGTTTACCCTGACTGTGAAGAACGCTTCCGGCCAGAACTTCGCCGTTGGTGACAACACCACTATCACTTGCACGGGCGGCGTTACCCTTACCGGCGCTAAGGGCGCTTCCGTGACCAGTGATCTCGTCACGGTTTCCTGATCTCGTGTGATCATCTGAAAACTTAAAAAGCTTTCAAAGCCCCGCGGCGCACGCCGCGGGGCTTCTTTCCATCCTTATATCATTTAAGTATCATATGGGCTTTCCAAAGAGTAATTCCAGCGGGTACCGCCACGGTAGGCGTCACGGAAGTAGTTGTGGCTGCCGTCGCCGGCGTACCAGAAGTAGGTGGCGGGCAGGACGCGGCCCGTGCCGAGTCCTCCGTTTTTCTCGTCGTTCCAGCGATCCAGCACGTCAAGGGCCAGCGCGTACAGCTCCTCGGTGACCGGCGCCCAGTCCAGATAGTAGAACTGTCCCGGCGCGGTCACCACCTCGGCGACGGTGCCGCCGGTGAAGTCCGGGCTGTCCAGCCGATTCAGGACCGTCCAGGCGACGCACGCCTGTTCCGTCTCGCTTTCAATGCCGCCAGCCTCGCTCCACATGAGCTTTGCCAGGATCTCCGCGTCCGCCTCGGTGTAAAACAGCTCCTCCGGGAGCGCCTCCTCCGCGCGGGCGGGCTCGTCCAAAATCTCATTGTCCGAGGCCGCGTCAGGTATGAATTCCGGGTGTATTGTGACCTCGCCGCAGCAGGCCCTGGCACAGGCGGGCATTGCCGCCAGAACCATTGCCCCGGCGATCAGTCCCAGCACAACTGTTCTCATGTCATCACACTCCTCGTCACAAGCCTATGCGGGACGAGTTGAAAATATGACGATCCATGAAAAAATTCCATAAAATTATCGCCGCCCACCGGGCGGCGACGATTTTTCAAATTGTCCGGGAGAGGGGGACTCGGGAGCGGGGCAGGGCGTATTTCGCGGCTTTTTCGGCCGCGCTATTCCTCCGTGAATTCCCCGTCCAAAGCCGGCAATTCCCGTCCGGCCAGCTCCGCGATGATCATGCGGCGGGTGACGATGCCGCACAGGGCGCCCCGGTCGTCCACCACGGGGACAAAGTTTTGCAGGAGCGCGGCGTCGATGATATCGTCCTCGCTGGCGGTGATGGAAATGGGCGGGCAAAAATCCCTGCGCATGATCTCCCCCACCGTGTTCCGCTCCTGCTCCCTGGGGTCGTAGTGATCGAGGGAGTTGATATACCGAAGGAAATCCCGGTCGTTGACGCATCCCACGAATTTTCCGTCCGCGTCCAGAACCGGTATGGCGGTGTAGCCGTGCCGGCGCATCACCTCCACGCCCTGACGGACGGTAGAATCGGTCCTCAGGCAAACGGTCAGCGCCTTCGGCACCATGATTTTCGCTATGTTCATGCTGAATTCGTCCTCCAAGAATGATTAAGGATCCTCTGAGCAAACGCGCCGGCGTCTCGCGGCATGGGAGCGCCGGAAGCACATTTCTTGTTTTATTTAACCATAAACTTATGAAAAATGGATTAATTTTTTGTGAAGTTTACAAAATGTTCAAAGTCGTGATGCAATTATGAATTATGTTGCGAAAATGGGCGGATTGTATTAAAATGTACATGAACAAGAGGTGATACCATGGAATACACAGCCGGAAGGGCAGATGTGGCCGTCATTGGCGCGGGGCACGCCGGGATCGAGGCGGCCCTGGCCTCGGCGCGCCTGGGGTGCGAGACGGTGATCTTTACCATGAATCTGGACAGCGTTGGCAACATGCCCTGCAACCCGGCCATCGGCGGCACGGCCAAGGGCCACCTGGTCCGGGAGCTTTCCTGTCTCGGCGGCCAGATGCCGGTGTCGGCGGATCTCGCCTGTATCCAATACAGGATGCTCAACCTGGGCAAGGGTCCCGCCGTCCACTCGCTGAGGGCCCAGGCGGACCGGCGGGAGTATCAGAAGATCATGAAGGGCGTGCTGGAGAGGCAGGAGCGTTTGCGGCTGGTCCAGGCGGAGATCGCGGAGATCAGGACGGAAAACGGCGCCGTCAGCGCCGTCGTCACCCGCTCCGGGGCCGTGTGGGCGTGCAAAGCGGCGATCGTCTGCACGGGCACGTATCTCAGGGGCCGGACCGTCACGGGCGACGTGACCGAGGAGAGCGGACCCGACGGGATGCACGCCTCGGGGCCGCTGACGGACTGCCTGCTCGATTTGGGGCTGTCCCTCCGGCGGTTCAAGACCGGCACACCGCCCAGGATCAACGCAAGATCGGTGGATTTTTCCAAAATGGAGCTCCAGCCGGGGGACGCCGAGCCGGAGCCCTTCACCTTTGACAGCGACGTTGTGCCCGAAAACCGCGCGGTCTGCTGGCTCACCTACACCAACGAGCGGACGCACGAGATCATCAGAAGCAGCCTCCACCGCTCCCCCCTCTACTCCGGCGTCATAAGCGGGGTGGGGCCCAGGTACTGCCCGTCCATCGAGACGAAGATCGTCACCTTCCCGGACAAAAAGCGCCACCAGCTGTTTGTAGAGCCCATGGGGCTGGGGACCGAGGAGCTTTATCTGCAGGGCCTCAGCTCATCCCTGCCCGAGGATGTGCAGGTGGAGATGGTACACTCCATTGAGGGACTTGAACACGCCGAGATCCAGCGCTACGCCTACGCCATCGAGTACGACTGCGTGGACCCCACGGAGCTTAAGCTGACGCTGGAGGCGCGGAACATCCCCGGCCTCTACGGCGCGGGGCAGTTCAACGGCAGCTCCGGCTACGAGGAGGCGGCCGCGCAGGGCTTCGCGGCGGGCGTCAACGCCGCGCTGAAGCTCCTGGGCCGGGAGCCGATGATCCTGGACCGGGCCGGGAGCTACATCGGCACGCTCATCGACGACCTGGTGACCCGGGGCACCAACGAGCCCTACCGCATGATGACCTCCCGCTCCGAGTACCGGCTGTATCTCAGGCAGGACAACGCGGATATACGCCTTTGCGGCGTGGGCCACGGTCTGGGGCTGATATCCGACGAGCGGTATCAGCGGGTGCTGGACAAATATGAGAGCGTGAAGCGGGAGACGGCGAGGCTGGAGACGGCCTTCGTCCCACCCACGGAGGAATTGAACGCCTTTTTGACCGGCCACGGCCAGCCGGCGGTGACCACCGGGGTCAGCCTCGCCAATCTCATACGCCGGCCCCAGCTGGACTACGCCTCCACCGCTCCCTTTGACCCGGCCCGGCCCGAGCTGCCCCGCGCCGTGGCGAAGGAGGTGGAGATCGGGCTCAAGTACGCCGGTTACATCGAAAAGCAGACCCGGCAGATCAGGGAGTTCCGGCGGCTGGAGGAGAAGAAGCTCCCTCCGGATATCGACTACAACGCCATCCAGGGCCTCAGGCTGGAGGCACGGCAGAAGCTGAGCCGGATCCGTCCCGACAATCTGGGCCAGGCCACCCGCATCTCCGGCGTCTCCCCCGCCGACGCCGCCGCGCTGATGGTGTATCTGAGCAAATGAACCGTTTTTATGTAGAATCTACTTCTGAAAGGAGACCTTACCCATGTGGAACAGCTTTATGACCGACGCCTATTCAGGCCAGATTTCGGAGACGGTGGTCATTCCCGGCAGGCGGAACGTGCCCATCCACGCCTACTGGTCACGGCCCCTGTGGGTGGAAAAAGCGCCCTCGCTGGTGCTGATCCCCCACATGCCCGGCTGGGACGAGTGGTGCCGGGAGACCGCCCGCCGCTTTTCCGAACACGGCTACTCCGTCCTCTGCCCCAACATCTACGAGGAGGTGGGCCACGGGACGCCCTCCGAGGTCGCGCGGAAATCCATGGAACAGGGCGGCGTGCCGGACGACGACGTAATGGGCGACGTGGCCGCGTCCCTGAGCTTTTTGAAGGCTCAGCCCAACTCCAACGGCAGGGCCGGCGTCATCGGCATGTGTTCCGGCGGCCGCCACACCTTTCTGGCGGCCTGCACCGTACCCGGCATCGACGCGGCGGTGGACTGCTGGGGCGGCGGCGTTGTCTGCCCGCCCGATAAGCTGACGCCCGCCCGGCCCGTGGCTCCCATCGACTACGCGGAAAGCCTTCAGTGCCCGCTTTTAGGTATCTTCGGCAACGAGGACAGGAGCCCCTCGCCGGAGGAGGTGGACACGCTGGAGGCCCGTCTCAGGGAGCTTCACAAGGACTGCGAGTTCCACCGCTACGACGGGGCCGGACACGGGATCTGGTACTACCACACGCCCATGTACCGGCAGGGTCCGGCTATGGACTCTCTGGACAAGTGCCTGGACTTCCTGGACAGGCGCCTCAAATGAGCGGTGCGGAAAAGCTTCCCTTTGCCGTGATGGCAAAGCCCGTGGGCTCCCGGTGCAACATGCGGTGCCGCTACTGCTACTATCTGGACAAGGGAAAATACTCCGCCCACGAAAAGCAGACGCGCATGAGCTTCGATCTGCTCGAAAAGCTGATCCGCCAGACCGTCGACGCCTCCCCCGGCCCCGTGGTGTCCTTCACCTGGCACGGCGGCGAGCCAACGCTGGCGGGGCTGGATTTTTACAAAAAAGCGGTGGAGCTTGAGCGGAAATACCTGCCGGCGGGCTGGACGGCCCTCAACAATCTGCAAACCAACGGGCTTTTGCTCAGCGACGCCTGGTGCGCTTTTTTAAAGGAAAACCGCTTTGACGTGGGTCTGTCCGTCGACGGCTCGGAGGCGGTCCACGACGCAAACCGCCGGGACCTGGGCGGCAAGCCCACCTTCGAGCGCGTCAGGGCCGCCGCGGCGCGGCTCAAAAGGCGCGGCATCGAGCCGGACCTTTTATGCACGGTCAATTCCGGGAGCGAAAAGCGGCCCCTGGAGGTCTACCGTGCCCTTCGCGGACTGGGAAGCGGCTGGATACAGTTCATCCCCATCGTGGCCCGCGCCCCGGACGGCGCCGTAACGCCCGAATCCGTCTCCCCCGAGGGGTACGGCGAATTTCTCCGCGCCTGCTTTGACGAATGGGTGACCCATGACCTGGGCAGGCTTGACGTCCAGTTTTTCGCGGAGGTGTCCCGCGTCCTGGCGGGGGGCGAGGCGTCCCTCTGCACCCTGCGGGGCGAGTGCGGGCGCGTGCCGGTGGTGGAGGAGGACGGGGCCGTATACTCCTGCGACCACTTTGTGGACCCGGACCACAGAATTGGGAATCTGGCCGGCGGAAATCTTGAAAAGGCGGCCGATTCCGACGCTCAGCTTGCCTTTGGCAGGGCCAAGCGCGGCACGCTCACGGCCCAATGCGGGCGGTGTCCCTGGCTTTTCATCTGCAACGGCGGGTGCCCCAAGGACCGCTTCGCCCTCTCCGTGGACGGCGAGCCGGGCCAGCACTACCTCTGCCCCGGTTTTGAGCTGTTTTTCGCCCACGCAAGGCCGGTGATCGAGCGGATGATGGAGCTGAGCCGGAGCGGTTTAGGTCCGGCGGAAATCATGACGGAAATGAAAAAACGATCTTCCAAGTCTAATGGTGTGAAGTCAAGAATGCAATAAGAGAAAATTTGCGAAAGAAGTACCCCACAAGAGTAGTAACTA
>CANQSU010000131.1 GCA_947626585.1 uncultured Oscillospiraceae bacterium | reverse complement strand
CCTCCGCAGGCCGTGCCCCCGCGCCCACCGCGGCGCCCGCTCCGGCGAAGAAGGACGCGCTGGATCCGGGCTTCGGCGAGTACTCCCTGGACGACATCCTGTCTGAATTCAGAGATACCTGATGGAGGACACAATCCATATCACGGCACAGGAGAGCGGCGAGAGGATCGACGCTCTTCTTGCGTGCCAGGCCCCGATACGCAGCCGCAGCGCGGCGGCGCGGCTGCTGGAGGGCGGACGCGTCACCCTCCGGGGCGCGGCCGTGCGGAAAAACTACCGGGTCACGGCGGGCGACGAATTCACCGTGGTCCTGCCGCAGGCCGCGCCCGCCACAGCCGTCGCCCAGGCCATCGCCCTGGACGTGGTATATGAGGACGCCGACGTGATCGTGGTGAACAAGCCACGGGGCATGGTGGTGCACCCGGCCCCCGGCCACCCGGACGGCACGCTGGTAAACGCCCTGCTGGCCCACTGCGGTGAAAGTCTCTCCGGCGTGGGCGGCCAGCTGCGCCCCGGTATCGTGCATCGGATCGACAAGGACACCAGCGGTCTGATCATCGCGGCAAAAAACGACAAGGCCCATGAGGCCCTGTCCTCCCAGCTGAAGGATCACAGTCTCTTCCGTGTGTATGACGCGGTGTGCCACGGCGCCCTTCACGACGACGCGGGCACGGTGGACGCGCCCATCGGCCGGGACAGCAAAAACCGCCAGCGGATGGCCGTGACGGACAAAAACTCCCGCCCCGCCGTCACCCACTGGCAGGTGCTGGCCCGGTACGCCCGCCATACCTATATCCGCTGCCGGCTGGAGACAGGCCGCACCCATCAGATACGGGTGCACATGGCCTGGACCGGCCACCCGCTGCTGGGGGACACGGTCTACGGCGGCCGCCGGGACAAGGGCCTGGAAAGCCAGTGCCTGCACGCCCGCGGCCTGAGATTCATCCACCCCACTACCGGCGAGGCCATCGAGCTGTGGACCGATCTGCCCGACTGGTTTGCGCAGGTCCTCGCCAGACTGGGTCCTGAGACATAAACCTCAATACAATCCCTCAGTCTCCGACTTGCGTCGGAGCCAGCCCCCTTTACACAAGGGGGCCAACAAGGAGTTTATTCCATGCCAACTCTGCTCGTCTATCTGCTGTTCGGCCAGTGTCTGGCCGCCGTCTCGCTGCCCTCCTGCCGGGGGATGGTGCGATGCTGGCTGGGGCTGGTGTTCGGCTGTGTGGCGCTGATGTGGCTGCCCTGCCTGCCGGCGTTCTTCGTCGGCTTCACGCTGACGGCCCAGCTCATCGCGCTGGGCGCGGCCTTTCTGGGTACGGCGGCGCTGGTCCTCTGCCTCTTTCGGTCCCGTAAGGAGCCGGCGGCGGCAAAACCCGCCCCGCGCCGCCTCTCCGCGCAGGATATGACCGGTCTGGTGCTCAGTCTGCTCGCCACGGCCTTCTGCGGGTATCTGCTGCATACCCACGTCCTCCTGCCGGGCGAGGACGGGAGCGTATGGGTGGGGCAGAGCACGTACGGGGACCTGACGCTGCACCTGAGCTTTATCGAGAGCTTCTACCAGCAGGGCCAGTTCCCGCCGGAGTACAGCATCTTCCCCGGACAGAAGCTGGATTACCCATTCCTTGCCGACGCCGCCTCCGGCACCCTGCGGTTTTTCGGACTGAGCCTGCGCATGGCGGTGATCGTGCCCAGCCTGGTGATGCTCTTCGGCGTCTTTCTCGGCTTCTGGCTGCTGGCGGACCGGCTGACGAAAAAGCCGGCCCCTACGCTGGCGGCCTGGCTGCTGTTCGTCTTTAACGGCGGGTTCGGTTTCGTCCTGTTTCTCACCGGCAAGTACAGCTTTAGTGATCTGCTCACCGGCTTTTACATCACCCCTACCAATCTGGTGGAGGAGGATATACGCTGGGTGAACGTGGTGTGCGACATGCTCATCCCCCAGCGGACCACCATGGCCGGCTGGTGCGTGGGGATCGCGGCGCTGTATCTGCTGGTCACAGCGCTGCGAAAGACCGTGGAGCAGGGGGAGGGCCGGCGGGAATTTGCCGTGCTGGCGGTGCTGGCCGGGACCATGCCCATGATCCACACCCACACCTTCCTCGCGCTGGGCATGCTCTCCGGCGGATGGTTCTTCGCCTTCCTGCCGAAGGCGCGGCGGCAGGGCCATCTGCGGCCGCTCATCGAAAATTACGTGCTTTACGGCGCGGTGTGCATGGCTCTGGCCCTGCCGCAGCTGTTCGAGTGGGCCTTCGACGCGGCGGGCAGCGGCCGGTATCTGTGGCTCAATCCGGGCTGGGAGCATGGGCAGACCAACTGGCTGTGGTTCTGGCTTGTCAACGGCGGCGTGGTGTTTTTGCTGACGGCGCCCATGATGGTGCTGCTGCGCGGCGACCGGGCGCGGCTTTTCTGGGGCGCGGCGGCGCTGTTTCTCGTGGCCAACATCGTCTCCTTCCAGCCCAACCCCTATGACAACAACAAGCTGCTGTACATCTGGTACATGGTGACGGACATCCTGGTCTGCTCCTGGCTGTGGCAGCTGCTGGAGAAGGTCCGGCCCCATGCGCTGGCCGGCGCGCTGGCCGCGGCGGTGGTGGTCCTGGGCACGCTCTCCGGCGCCATGACCATGCTGCGGGAGGCGGTGAGCGAGTACCAGCTGCTGTCCGGCCCGCAGGTGCGCGCGGCGGCGTTCATCACGGACAATACCGACCCCCACGGGCTGTTCCTCACCGCCGCCAACTACCACACCAACCCCGTCTCCATCCTCACCGGCCGGGACATCCTGTGCGGGTCCGATACCTTCCTGTATTACCACGGCATCGACTACGCCGAGCGGCAGAGCCATGTGGCGGCCATGTACGCCGGCGGGGAGGATTTTGAGCGCTGGGCGGAACAATACGGCGTGGATTACGTCTATATCGGCGACGGGGAGCGGGACCTGTATACCGTGGACACCGCCTATTTTCAGCAGAATTACCCCCTCGTCTATGACCAGGATGGCATCCTTATCTTTCAAATCACCAAATAGTGTGCTATAATGAGCGTCGCTGCGGCAGCCATTTCAGATATCCGATCATTCCCGCGCTGCCTTTCCAGGAGGAAAAATCATGAAAAAAACCATTTCCATCATACTTCTGGCGTCGGCCGTCATGTGCCTGAGCGCCTGCCACCGGACGGCCGAGGTGTCCGAGGCCGCCCCGACGCCCGTCCCCACCGCCTCGCAGGACGAGCTGGCGATCCTGGCGGCCTCCGACACCGACGCCGCCACGTCCGTCCAGTCCCACGTGCCGCCCGCCTCTCCCACCGATCTGCAGATCGACGGCGCGGCCTATGAGGCGGCGCTGACGTGTGTGGATAAGACCATATTCGACCTGTACGTCGCCATCGGCCAGCCCGCGCAGACCCCTGTGTACGCCCCCTCCGCCGTCCAGGAAAATGCCCAGGAGGGCACGCTCGTGTATACGGGCTTCACCGTCCGGACCCTGCGCACGGACACCGAGGAGATCGTCCAGCAGGTGGACCTGAACATAGCCGGCGCCAGCCAGAGCGCGGACCAGAGCGCGGCGCTGCCGGCGGACCAGAGCGCCGCCCAGCCCACCGACCAGCCCGCGGGGGGCTAAGACGGCCATGGAAAAGCTGAAAAAACTGTTTTCCAAATACAGAGAGCTGATCAGCTATCTGATCTTCGGCGGGCTGACCACCGTTATCAGCTGGGTCACCTACGCGCTGTTCGTCGGACCGGCGGGCATGCGTCCCGTCGCCGGCAACATCCTCAGCTGGGTATGCGCCGTCACCTTCGCGTTCGTGACGAACAAGCTGTGGGTCTTCAACTCCAAAAGCTGGGCCTGGCCCGGCTGGCTGAAGGAGGCCGCCGCGTTCCTGGCCGGACGGCTGTTCTCCGGCGCCGTGGAGCTGGGCGGACTGCCGCTGCTGATGTGGCTGGGGCTGGATCAGGCGCTGTTCGGCATCGAGGGCTTCGCCGCCAAGGTGACGGTGTCCATCGTGGTCATCATCCTCAACTACGTCCTGTCCAAGTTCCTGATCTTCCGGAAGAAAAACGACTGAACCCTTCAGGGCGCGGCTGTCATGCCGCGCCCTTTTTACGCCCGTCCGCCCGCCGGGAGAGCGTCCGTCACAGCACTGCCCGCCCCGTATGGGCATCCGGCGGCAAAATGGCAGATATATGGAAATTCAGTCCACGCACCGTGGACATCCATCAAGATTTTTTTGCATTTTATACAAACTTTGTCCGCCCAAGAGAAAAATTTTCCAAATTTTTGTAAAAAAGTCCTTGACGTATTTCCAAAAGTGTGATTATATATACTCAAGAGCCGGAGAAGTCATCGGACCGGCCTTCTCAATCAGCCGCCGGCCACGCCCCTGTATATGGGCCCTTTGTGTAACTCCCCTTTCTCCTCTTGATGCTTTCTCATACAGGAAACTCCTTTCCGACCTCAAAGCGCGCAGGGGTGTGGCTTTTATAAATGGAAAAGAGAGCCGACAGATCGGCTCTCTTTCTTTGTATTTTTCACGCGGGCGGAGCCGTGAGGCCCCGCCCGCTCCCTTTTTCAGTCGTCCCAGTCCCGCTCGTGGTCCAGGATGGCCCCGGTGGCGCCGTCGATGGTGTATTCATACTCATACCCGTCGGCGCGGAACTCTATCTCATATTCCAGCCGGCCGTGCTCCATGTCCCTCTGGCACTTGAGCCGGGAGACCTGGTCCGCCGTAAGGCCGGCGTGGTCCAAGGCGGCTGCCTTGGCCGCCTCCTCGCCGATGTCGCCGGTGGCGCCGCCGGCGGGGGCGTTTTTCCCGCCGCCGGGCAGGGCCTCCTTCTGGGAGGAGAGGATCGCGCCGGTGGCGGCGTCGATCTCGTACTCATACTCGCTGGCCCCGTCGGCGAACTCCACGTCCCAGCGCAGAGCGCCGTCGTCATAGTCCTGACGGGTCCGGACCGTGGCCGCGGCCTCGTCCACACCGGCGTCCGCCAGGGCGATGGCCTCCGCGTCCGCCTCGGTCACGGCGGGGGTATCGGACTGGGGCAGGGCCGGGCCCGGCGTCAGCAGGTCGGGGATGGCCGCCCCCTGGATGACCTCGCCGCTGAATGCCTGTACGCCGTAGTCGTACTCCTTCCCGTTCACGAGAAGCTCCACCTCATAATAGGGCACCCGCTCGTCCAGCTCCGGGTCCGCCTCGGCCCAGTCGTATCCGCCCTCGGCAAGGCCCGCGCAGTCCAGCGCCGCCTGTACGGCCGCGTCCCGGCCGATGGGCATGTCCGGCGCGCCGATCTTGATCAGGTCCCGCAGCTCCTCCACGGACAGCGCCGCCAGCGCGTCGAAGGACAGCGCGGGGTTCACGGCCAGCACCTGGTTGACCAGGTATGCTTTGCCGGTGGAGATATTGTTCTGCTGGGCCCGGCTGTCCAGGGCCTTGTCGGCGGCCACGCTCTGGCTGAGCACGGACGCCTTGTTGGAGGCGGTCTGGAGCACTCCGTCCACGGAGGCCACCAGCTGCTGCTGCAGCCGTGCGCCCCGGTCGGCGTCGCTGTCCTCCACGGAGATGAGGATGGCGCTGTCCAGATCGTCCAGATAGCCGCTGCGCACCAGCGCGCCCACGATGGCGTTGACCGCCACGTCCAGCTTGGCGCCCTCCAGGTCGCTGCCGCCGCCCATGTCCGCCAGGACGGTCTGCGCCTGCTCGTTCAGGCCCCTGCAGGAGAGCACCTTCTCGCTGCGGTTCACCGTCAGCTCGATGCTGGGGTTCACGTCCAGGCTGATCACCGACGCCACGGCGTAGGCCCGCTGGTAGAATATCCCGCCGCCGCCGGCCAGCAGCACCAGCGCCAGGCACGCGGCGATAAGTCCCGTCATCCGGCGCCTGCGGCCGGTGGAAGAAGAGGTATTTTTCATATCGATCACAGTCCCTTTCCCGGTCCCGCACCGGGAGAGCACCGCCTGCAGATCGTCGGGCGCGGTGTGCTCCACGGCATCTCTCAGCCGCCGGGTCAGCTCCCGATCCGTCATGAGGCGTCATCTCCTTCCAGCAGGACACGCAGTTTTTTCAGTGCGCGGTGGTATTTTGACAGGACAGTGGCCAGAGGCATATGCAGCATATCCGCTATCTGGCGGTGTTTCAAGCCGGACACGGCGTGCAGCAGCACGATCTGCCGCTCGTCGCCGCCCAGCCCGGCCAGGGCCGTCTGCAGCATCGCCCGGTCCTCCGGCGAGACGGCCGCGTTGGCGGGGATGGCGTCCCATTCCCCGTCGGAAAGCGGCGTCTGCCGTCCGCTTTGGCGCAGGCGGCTGAGCGCCTCGTTGCGGGCGATGGTCAGCAGCCACGCCATGGGCGAGCCCTGGGGCCGGTACCGCCCGGCGGCCTGCCAGGCCCGCACGAAGGCGTCCTGGGCCGCGTCCTGGGCGTCGGCGGCGTTTTGCAGGATGGCCAGCGCCGCGGCATATACCGCGCCCCGGGTGCGGCTGTATAACTCCGCCAGCGCCTGCCGGTCTCCCGACCCCATCCGCCCCAGAAGCCGCTCCAGCTCATCGGTCGGGCCGGCGTCCCTCCGGGCGGTCTTTTCCATCACTTGTGCCATACGCTCTGCTTTCTCCTGTCAGATAAGTAACGCACAGAAAAGGGTTTTTATTGCGTGTGATCGAAAAAATTTTTAGAATCTGTTTGCCAGCTTGCTGAGCTTCTCCGTCACAGAGCCGGGCTGGGAGATGGTGATGCCCGCGGCGGTCACACCCAGCTTGGCGCACGTCTCCAGCGGCAGTCCCGCCGCCAGACCCACGGTCAGCGCCGCCGTCAGGCTGTCCCCCGCGCCGGTGGCGTCCACGGCACGGGTGTTCTCGGCGTTGTGGCGCAAAAAGTTCTTCTCCTCCGCGCACAGCACGCCCTGGGGCCCCATGGTGATCACCACCCGCTTCACCCCCGCGTCCAGCAGCGCCTTGGCACAGTCCAGCGGCCGTTCGCGGCCGGTGAGGGCTTCCGCCTCCAGGCGGTTGGCCTTGAGGGTGTGCAGCCGGTGCAGGATGGGCCGCAGCCGCACGGCCTTGGCCGCGGACACGCAGTCCGCCGCCAGAGGCGCGGTCAGATTCTGCCCCAGCCATATCAGCGTCTGCTCCGGCAGGTTGGCGTCCATCATCACGGCGCCGCACCCCGTCAGCGCCGGGGCCCATGCCTCCGCCAGCGCCGTGTCGATCCGCGCGCACAGCGCCATGTCGTTCACGGCGGCGGCCACGTCCCCGCGCTCGTCGCAGATGTACAGGTAGCGGTTGTTTTGCCGCTCCTCCCAGCGGCAGTGCTCCAGGCTCACGCCGAACCGCTCCCCCTCCATCCGGATGGCGTACTCGTGCTCATCCTCGCCCAGCAGGGAGAAGAAGGCCGTCTGCGCCCCCAAAAGGGCGCAGTTTCTGGCGACGTTCCAGCCCACGCCCCCCAAAGTGGTGCGCACCGTTCCGGGGATAGAGTCTCCCCGGACCAGCGTCCGGCCGGCCCGGCCGCCGATGTCCACGTTCAACGCGCCGATAACGGCGACTTTCTTTTTTATCGTATCCATGGTATTATCTTACTGCCAACTTTCATTTTTTGCAAGGAGATTCCCATGACCATCGAAAAAGTACGCGCCTATCTGGCGGAAAACGGTTTTTCGGGCCGGCTGCATGAGTTCGAAGCGTCCACCGCCACCGTCCAGCTGGCCGCCCAGGCCCTGGGGGTGGACCCGGACCGGATCGCCAAGACCCTGGGCTTTTATCACGGCGGCGGGGCGGTGCTGGTGGTGACCGCCGGCACCCGGCGCGTGGACAACCGCAAGTTCAAGGACCAGTTCGGCTGCAAGGCGAAAATGCTCTCGGCCGAGGACACGGAAAAGCTCACCGGCAACGGCCCCGGAGGCGTGTGTCCGTTCCTCGTCCCGCCGGGGGCGGAGGTGTGGCTGGACGTAAGTCTCAGGGACCACCGGACCGTCTATCCCGCCGCGGGCAGCGCTCACAGCGGCGTGGAGCTTTCCTGCGCCGAGCTGGAGGCGCTGGCCCATCCCGCCGGCTGGTGCGACGTATGCAA
>CANQSU010000130.1 GCA_947626585.1 uncultured Oscillospiraceae bacterium | reverse complement strand
TCCGCCCCCAGGGCGTCAAAGACGCTCTTGGCGATCATGGAGGTGGAGCCGTTGGCGCAGTCCAGGCCCACCTTCTTGCCCTTGTAGGAGTGGGTGGCAAGGGAGATGAGATAACCGATATACCGGTTGCGGCCGGCGGAGTAGTCGATGGTCCGTCCAATCTCGGCCCCCGTGGCGTAGGGAAGCTCGCCGATCTCGCCGTCCAGGTACTTCTCGATCTCAAGAAGCACCTCCTCCTCCATTTTCTCCCCGCCGGAGTTGATGAGCTTGATGCCGTTGTCATAATAGGGGTTGTGGCTGGCGGAGATCATGATACCGCAGTCAAAGTCGTCCACGCGGGCTATGTAGCTCACCGACGGGGTGGTGGTGACGTGGAGAAGATACACGTCCGCCCCGGAGGCGGTGAGGCCGGCGGTCAGCGCCGCCTCGTACATGTAGCTGGAGCGGCGTGTGTCCTTGCCGATGACCACACGGCACTTGTTGCCCTCCTTGCCGAAATGCCTTCCGATGAATCTACCTATCTTGAAGGCGTGGTCCACCGTAAGCCCCACGTTGGCCTCGCCCCTGAATCCGTCCGTGCCGAAATATTTTCCCATAGCGCCCTCCAAAACGGAAATGAAATTTGATGTCAAAAAAACAATATATCTTATTTTATGTAGTTTATCCTTTTCCGTGCCCGGTGTCAAGAAAATACTTCCCATCCGGAACCCCTCATTGTCAAATTTGTATAGTATAACGACCCGAAATATGCAGATACTTACAAAAAAGGGGGTATTTCCATGGGTGTGAGCTTTGTCCGCACCATCATCGTCTTTCTTCTTCTCATTTTCTCCATCCGCATCATGGGCAAGCGCCAGCTGGGGGAGCTGGAGCCTCTGGAGCTTGTGGTGGCGGTGCTGATCTCGAATCTGGCCTCTCAGCCCCTGCAGGACACGGGCACGCCGCTCATTTACGGCATCGTCCCGGTGCTGACGCTCCTCTGCTGCCAGCTGATCATCTCCGGCATCTCCGTCAAGCACGGACGCTTCCGCCGTCTCGTCTCGGGGAAGCCCAGCATCCTCATCGACAACGGCGTCGTCGTCCAGAAGGAAATGAAAAAATGCCGCATCAGTATGGACGAGCTGTACGTGGAGCTGCGCATCAACGGCATTACCGACATCTCCACCGTCCGCCACGCCATTCTGGAGACAGACGGCACCCTCTCGGTCCTGCCCTACGCCAAATTCTCCCCCGCCACGCCGGAACAGCTGAACGTGAACGCCCCGGACAGCGGCCTGCCCGTCACGGTCATCAGCGAGGGCCGGGTCATGAGCGACAATTTAAAGCTCCTGGGCCGGGACGAGAAGTGGCTCCAAAGCCAGGTAAAACGCCGGGGACTCGGGAGCGTCGGCGACGTCTACATCATGACCGTGGACGGGGCGGGCAAGATCTATTATGCCGGAAAGGACAGCGGAAAATGAAAAAAGAGCTTTTCGCCGGCGCTCTTCTGGCCCTGATCCTGGCCCTGTCGATGATGAACACCTGGCTCATCGGCTCCATGTGCGGCGAGATCTCCGACGCCGTCGCCGCCGCCGGCTCCCGCGCCGAGCAGGGGGACTGGGAAGGCAGCTCCAGGGCCCTCAACGACGCCATGAGGATATGGAGTGAAAGGGAGCCCTACGCCAAGATCGTCCTGCGGCACACGGACATCGAGACGCTCACCGACGATTTTTACGAGCTTACGGAACACATCTACACCCGCGAACAGGGCGCCGTCAAAAGCGCCGTGGAGCTTGTCACCGAACACCTGCGCGGGATAGCGGAGATGGAGAGCATCAATTTCGGGAGCATATTCTGATACTAATACCGACATTTACGCCGCCAGGCCATACAAAAAGAGGCAGCCCGAAGCCGCCTCTTTTGTTATTTTGTTACAGCGACCCGACAAAAATACTGCATTTCGTCGGATCACTACCGGCCGACAATGTAAAAAAGCCGATTCGATAATATGAATCAACGTTTTTTCACTTCTCCAGCAGCAGCTTGTTCAGCTCCTCCATGAAGGTGCTGATATCCTTGAACTGCCGGTACACCGAGGCGAAGCGCACATAAGCCACCTCGTCCAGCTGCTTTAAGTGACGCATCACAAGCTCGCCTATGTAGCTGGAGGGGATCTCCCGGTCGGGGTAGTTTTGGGCCTCCTGCTCGATTTCGCTGGCGACCGCCTCTATCTCGGGGAGGCCCACGGTGCGCTTTTCGCAGGCGTGGAGCATGGAATTGACGATCTTCACCTTGTCAAAGGCCTGACGGCTTCCGTCCTTCTTCACCACCACAATGGGCATACGCTCCACGGACTCATAGGTGGTGAAGCGCTTTCCGCAGGACATGCACTCACGGCGGCGGCGTATATTGTCCTCTGTGGGCCGCGAATCTATGACTTTACTCTCGGAAAAACCGCAGTACGGACATCTCATTTCGTATGCCTCCCTGATAGAAAACTACAAAATATTATACCAAACGATGATCCTTTTGTACAGTGCTTTCAAAATTTTTTTCAAAAAACCAGGAAAATTTTTAGCGTTGAATTTCCCTCCGCATTCCTGTAAACTGTTCGTGAGAGGGGGATGGCGATGAACAGGAAAAAACGCTTGAAGCCGGGACGGCGGCTGTCGCGTCCGGCGTATCTGCTCATCAGATACGGACTCATAGCCTCGTGTTTGATCCTGGCCGGGGCGCTTCTCCTCTCGGTCTACACGGGGCCGCTGACGGCCCACAACGTACATACCCACCGGCTCATCGCCGACCTCTACAGGACCCCGCTGGGGATACTCCTCACGGTCTATCTGGGCGCCCTCATCATTGAGGACCGGCTTCAATGAGCCTTTCAAGCTCCTCCCTCGTCATCAGGGCGTTGACCACGTCCAGAAGCGCGTTGGCGGTCAGCCTTTCGGGCAGGTCAAGCCCGCGCTTCAGCTCCGCCCGCCGCTTTTCGCTGTCCGGCCGGCCGGACAGGCCCAGCGCGTAAAAATCGTATTTTGTGACGCCGCCGGTCCTTTCGGCGGCGTTTTCTTTTTCAAAGGTGGCCCCGGCGCGGCGCAGGGCGTCCACGATGACCTCCCCCGGCACGCCCTCCACCCCCAGCTTTCCCTCCTTCGAGGGCGCGGCCTTCCGCCGCTCCTTGCCGGGAATATCCGGGATGTAGGCATGCTTCACGTTCTCCCCGGCGAGGCTGCCCTTCAGGCGGTTCCTTATGAGAAAGCCGGCGGAGTCGGGGTCCGTCAGGACGACGACCCCCCGTGCCCTGGCCAGGGCACGGATCAGCTCCACCCGCTCCCTGTCCGAAAACACCCCGAAGCCGTTGGTCTCCACCACGAGGGCGTCCACGGCCTGCAGGACGGTGTTTTTGTCGTACCGCCCCTCCACCACCAGAGCCTCCCGGACCCTCGGCTTCACGCCTTCACCCCCAGGGTGAGAAGCACCCGGGCGGTCAGCTCTCTGGCCGCCCCCAGCTTGTCCTCCGACGTGCTGTTGAGCCGCAGGATCGTCTCACAGCACTGTTCCGCCGCCTTGGCGCTCCTCTCCAACGGGATCCTTCTGGCCGCGGACATGAGATTCTTCGCGGGATATTCGCTCTTCACCCCGGCGAGGGACATGAATTCCTTCACGTTCACACCGGAGTCGGCGCAGATCCTCGCCATCATCAGCTGTCTTGTGACGGACGCCAGGGAGTAGACCACGGAATAGGCGTCCACGTCCGGCATCCGCAAAAGCTCCCCCATCGTCTCGAAGGCCCTGTCCGGCTGGCACTTTATGACCGCGTCGGTGAATTCCCAGGTCCTTGCGTCGGCCACCGGCGTCACCAGCAGCTCCACATCCCGTATTTCCACCGCCTCGCCTTTGGTGTAGGCGATGAGCTTTTCAAGCTCCGTCCTCATGTTGGTCATGAGCCCGCCGGTCATGAGGACGAACCGGTCGACAGCCTCGTTTGTGATCTTCTTCCCATCGGCGGCCAGGCGGCGTATGACCCACCGCTTCTGGTCCCGCTCCGAAAGCTTCCGGAATTCCACCCTGGTCACAAGGGCGGAGATCTCCCTGGCCGACGCGCTCCTCCAGTCGGGATTCGAGCCCTCCGGGCAGACGAACACCACCGTGGCGTACTCGGGCACGTCCTTCAATACCTCGACGACCGCCCGCCGCGCCTCCTCGCCCAGCTTTTGGAATTCCGTACTCCCGACCTCGATGAGCGTCCTCTCGGAAAACACCGGCAGGGCGTCCACGGAGAGGGAGAACTCATCGGCGTCAAAGCTCCTGCCGTCCAGCCGGTGGTGGTTGAACTCCGCCGTGTCCGCCGGGATCATGTCCCGCAGTTTTTTGAGGGCGTCGTCCAGAAGATACCGCTCCTCGCCGTAAAAAACGTAGGCGTTTTTCGGCGTCCCGGCCTTCAGATCGGCCTTGAGCCGCTCGTACTCCACATTGACCTCGTCGTCCCTTTTGTTCCAGGCCATCTCATTCCACCGCCCTTACCGTGATATTCCCGCTCAAATCGGTCCTCAGGATCTCGATCCCCCGCGCGGAAAGCCGGTCCAGCACGGCCCCCGTGGGGTGCCCGTAGGAGTTGTCCGCCCCCACGGATATGACGGCCGTCTCGGGCCTCAGGCTGTCCAAAAGCTCCTCGCAGGTGGAGCCCGCCGACCCGTGGTGTCCCACCACCAGGCACTCGATGTCCGGGAGGACGTAGGTCTCCACCAGCTGCCTTTCCAGCGCCGCCGGCGCGTCGCCGGTGACCAGCGTGTCAAAGCCGTTTTGAGAGATCAGGATCATCAGCCCGCGCTCGTTCTCCGTCTCCCCTCCCAGGGGCGGGTAGACGGTGAGGGACGTGTCCCCCAGCGCAAGCTCCGTCAGTCCGTCCACGTACCGGATCCGGCACCCGGCCCGCTTCGCGGCGGCCAGAACGCTCTCGTCCAGATCGCTGTCCTCGTTTCTCGGCTCCGGCACTGCCAGCGTCTCCACATCCAGCGCCGCGAGGAGCCGCTCCACGCCTCCCGCGTGATCCTCATGGTAATGGGTGAGGATCAGCAGCTCCACGCTCCCCCGCCCGAGGCTCCTGACATATCTCTCCGCGATCTCCCCCGCGTCCTCCCCGGAGGTGGTGCCGCAGTCGATGATGGCCGTATATTTTCCCGAGGTCACCGCGATGCTCTGCCCCTGCCCCACATCCAGCGCCGTCAGGGTGTATCCCGGCCGGGAGGCCGCCGATATGTCGCTGACGGCGATGATCACGCACAGGGACGCCGCCGCGGCGGAGGCCGCCCAGACCGCCCACCGGGGCTTTATTTTGAACACGGCAAAGGCCAGCACGGTGAGATACGTAAGCAGGAACCAGACCCTCACGGCGGTCCCGTCAAGGTACACGGCCGCGAGAAACGGTCTGGCGGCCAGCTTCACCACAAGGAGGATATATTTCACCAGCGCCGCCGGGTAAAACCCGATGACCCGCCCCACGGGCAAGCAGATGAACGCCGCGCCCACCGCGACGGCCCCGATGAGGAACGCCGGCGACACGGCCCAGAGGATGAGGAGATTGACCAGCGGCGCGATGATGGACACGCACCCGAAATAAAAGGCCGAGATGGGCACGGTCGGCAGCAGCGCCCCAAAGGTGGCGGACACCGTGCCGGAGGCCCACAAAAGCACGCTCTTTTTAAAGCTCTTCCCCTTGGGGAGCCGGGAGGTAAAGAATTTCTGCATCCTGGGCGTAAAGAGGATGATCCCCAGCGTGGCGGCAAAGGAGAGCTGAAACCCCACCCCGGCTATGGCGCGGGGGTTGATAAGGAGCAAAATCAGCATGGCAAGCGAAAGGCTCGTCAGGCTGTCGCTCTCCCTGTACACCAGGGGCGAGACCAGCACCATCACCTGCATCACCACGGCCCTGACCACCGAGGAGGCAAAGCCGGACACGGCCATGAAGATCAAAAGCACCGGGACCGCCGCCAGGACCGCCGGCGCTGAGTGCCCCAGCACCGTAAAGAGGAACCCCGCCAGGATCGACACGTGCATCCCGGACACCGCCACGATGTGGGTCACGCCGGCCCGCTCCATGGCGGCGGTGGTCTCCACATCCTCGTTGAGCCTCGACCGGTCCCCGGTGAGGAGCGCCCGCATGAAATCCGCCGTGCCCAGGGGGAAGGTCTTATCTATTTTGTCCCGGATGGCCCGGGCCAGATACACGTGGAAATTGGAGATCCCCATCCCCGGCGAGGCCTTTACCCGAAGCTCCTTCGCGCTCCTGGCAAAGAGGAAATAGCCCCGGGAGGTGAGGGTCGCGATCTCCTCGTCCCCCACCTTGTCGGCGGTGGAGAATTTGGCCCGGAAGCTGATCTCGTCCCCCGGCCTGAGCGTCCCGGCGCCGTCATTGTAGAAATAAGCCCGGGTCTTGAGGGCAAACCGGCTCTCCCCGGTGACCTTCACGTCCACCCGGTACCCGTAGTCCGTCTCCACGGGAAAATCCAGCACCACGGCGTCCACCGTGCCCTCCGTGCCGTCCATGGCCCTGGCCCCGGAGAAAAAGATCGTCTCATAGCCGAAGGACCAGAGCATCCCCACGGCCAGTCCGACCCCCGCCAGCACCGCGCACCGCCGGTAATCCCGCCGGATGACCGCGTATCCCAGAAGTCCCAGGGCGGCGCAGCTCACCGCCGCCAGCGGCATCAACCGCGGGGGCAGAAAATACTGGCAGGCAAAGGTCCCCAAAGCGAAGGAGAAGGCGAACCAGGCCAGCTTCCGCATGATCCACCCTCTCCTTTCTTTTCCGTTGGGTTCCGCCTCTCTGTTCCTTACCCTATTCTCTCCCGCGCTCTTACATATACCGCCTCCGCCATGGGCACGTATTTTGCCTCCATGGCGTCCAATTCGGCGATCATTTCCGCGGCGTACTCCCGGTCGGCCATGGAGCGGGCGTTTATCCGCACGTTGAGCCCGGCGGCAAGAAGCGCGGCCCTGGCCAATTGCGCCCCCACGCCCACGTCAGACACCGCGATGGCGCTGCCCTTTTCGGCAAGCTCGGAGAGAAGCTCCGCGACCTCCCCGCACCTCCGGGCGATATCCATGGGCGGGCGGGAGGCCGTTCTCAGCGCCTTCTCCATGACCTCCGCCCTGGCGGGGTCGTCCCTGGGGATGGAGTAGGCCCGGGACAGAGGCTCGAAGGCCGCCGCGTCCTCGTCGATGAGGCAAAGCAGCTCCAGCCTCAGCTCCGACGCCCGGTCGCGTATCCGTCTCAGCTCGTCCTCATACCGGGCGTACTTCTTCTTTCCAAGCGTAAGCTCGCACACCATGCCCGCCAGCGCGGACGCCAGCGCCCCGCCAAGCGCCGACGCCCCTCCCCCGCCGGGTACCGCCGCCTTTGAGGCAAGCTCGCCGGCAAACTGCGGAAGGGTGTACTCAAGCATAGAATTTTCCATAAAACCGTTCCCCCCAAAACGCCGTTCAAAAGAGGCCGGAAATGACCCCGTTCCCGTCCACGTCGATCTTCTCCGCCGCCGGGACCTTGGGAAGGCCGGGCATGGTCATCACGTCGCCGGTCAGGGCCACGATGAAGCCCGCCCCGGCGGAGACCTTCAGATTTCTCACCGTGATCTTGAAGCCACGGGGCGCGCCCAGGAGCTTCGGGTCGTCGGAAAAGCTGTACTGGGTCTTGGCCATGCAGATGGGCATACCGCCGAAGCCCAGCTCGGTCAGCTTCCTGGCCTGCTTTTTGGCGTTGGCCGTCAGCTCCACGCCGTCGGCGTGGTAGATCTTTTTGGAGATCTCCTCAAGCTTCTCCACGATGGGCTTGTCAAGCTCGTAGGAGAAGGTGAAGCCGCTCGGCTGCTCGCACAGTCTGACCACCTCCCGGGCCAGGGCCGTGCCGCCCTCGCCGCCCTTGCCCCAGACCTCGGAGAGGGCCACGTTGACGCCCAGCTTTCTGCACTCGTCCTCCACCAGCCGGAGCTCGGCCTCCGTGTCCGTGGGGAAGCGGTTGACGGCCACCACGGCGGGCAGATGGTAGACCTGGGTGATGTTCTCCACGTGCTGTAAGAGGTTGGGAAGGCCGCGCCGCAGGGCCTCCAGGTCCTCGGTGCCCAGCTGCTTTTTGTCCAGCCCCCCGTGCATCTTCAGTGCCCGGACCGTGGCGACGACGACCACCGCGTCGGGCTTCAGGCCCGCCATGCGGCACTTGATATCCAG
>CANQSU010000129.1 GCA_947626585.1 uncultured Oscillospiraceae bacterium | reverse complement strand
CGATATCCAGAGTATTGTGGTGGGTGATGAAGGGGCGGGCGGCGGCGCCGCCGGCAAGTGTATTGAGGACGGGGGTCTCCACCTCGATATACCCCCGGCTGTCCATGAAATCACGGATGAATTTGATGAACCTGGAGCGCAGCTCAAAGGTCCGTTTGACCTCGGGATTGACGATCAGGTCCACATACCTCTGGCGGTAGCGAGCCTCCTTGTCGGTGAGACCGTGGAACTTCTCGGGGAGGGGTCGCAGGGACTTTGAAAGGAGCTGTGTCCTCTCACAGTGGACGGAGATCTCCCCCATCCTGGTGCGGAATACGTAGCCCTCTACGCCCACGATATCGCCCACGTCAACCTTGCGGAAATCGGCAAATTCCTCGGGGCTTACGGCGTCGGCGCGGACGTAGATCTGGATGCGGCCCTTCTGATCCTGGAGATCCGCGAAGATGGCCTTGCCCATGCCGCGCTTCGCCATGACCCTGCCGGCTACGGCAACATGCTGATTCTCAAGCTTTTCAAAATCCGCCTTCACGTCCTCGCTGTAGGCTGTGCGTTCAAATTTTGTGATGGTAAAGGGGTCGCGTCCCTCGCTCCGCAGGGAGGCGAGCTTGTCCCGGCGGACCTTGAGGATCTCGGAGAGATCCATCTCGGGGACGGGAGTTGAATGAACGTCTGGCATCTCTATTCTCCTTAATATGAATAAAAGTGGGCCGCCAAAGGCGGCGGCCCGTACGGCCCCCACGGGAGCTTATACTAATATCGATTCAAAAGGTTCCCCCGAGCGGCGAGAATTCCTCGCATCAGGCGAGGAAGACGACGCGGGGAATACTGTGTGTATTTCCAAGTCATCTGACGAAGCGTCCGGGGCCCCCGGCGGACACAAGCACGCCGGGGAAAGGGCGCTCGCGCGAGGACGAAAAAAGACCGTCGCGAAGGGAAGATTTTGAGTCGATATCAGTATCATTTCTCTATCGCGAGAATCTCGTACCGGATGATACCGGCGGGGGCGTCCACGTCTACGGTCTCGCCGGTGGCGTGGCCGTACAGGGCCTTTCCGAAGGGAGAGTCGTCGGAGATCTTGCCCTCCATGGGGTTGGCCTCCTGGGAGCCCACGATCTTATATTTGTAGTTGGCGTCGCTCTCGATGTCCCGAACGGTGACGATGCTTCCGATGCCCACCTTGTCGCTGTCCTCGCTCTCCTCCACGATGACGGCATGCTCGATAAGGTCCTGGAACTCGGCAATGCGGGAATAGAGCTTGCCCTGCTCGGTCTTGGCCTCGTCGTACTCGGAGTTCTCGGAAAGGTCGCCGAAGGACCGGGCCTCCTTGATCTGCTCGGCCACTTCCTTCTCCCGGACGGTCTGCATATAGTGAAGCTCTTCCTTGATTTCCTCAAGCCTCTGGCGGCTCATTCTGTACCTGTTGGATTCTGCCATGTATGAACACTCCTTAAAGGTATATTTTTGATTTAAGATATTATAGAGATTTTTCCCCTCTTTGTCAAGTCATTTGCCGGGTCCGCGCCGTTTTTCTCACACGATGGACGCCGCGGCGGCGGTCACCTCGTCCGGCGTCACCGTTCCGGCCTCAACGGCGGCGGAGAGGATCGGGCTTTGGGGAAAGGGAAGCTCGAAGCGGCGCGGCTCCGGAAGGACAAAGGAGATCCTTCCGATCTCCCGGCCCCCCTTCACAAGCCCGCCGCCTTCAACCGCAAGCTTGACGCACCTCCCCGGCAGGAAAACAGGGGTTCTTGGTTTGCATAAAAACACGGCGGCGTCAGGCGGGGGCATATCGCGGACGGGCGGCTCCGGCGTGACGCCAAGGGAGAGGCACACCTCCTCGAACCGCGCGAAGCTCTCATCCGGCACATCCAGTACCAGGTAGCGGAAGCTTTCGCACAGAGTCCGTGCCGCGTGAAGGCTCTGCCGGTCGGCGCGGCGGGCGGTGAGATACGCCCGGTCGTACCTTTTAGCGGCCAGGGCGGCGATTTCCCCGGCCTTTGCCGTCAGAAGCGCCTCGCATCCGGCCTCCCGGAAGCCCCGGTCCAAAAAAACGTCCCGGTACTCGAACCCCTCCTGAAACACCGCCGTCACGGCGCGCAGCCGCACAAGCTCCTCGGCGCTCTTCTCCAGGCACCGCCGTATCCGCCGCTCCCCCGCCCGGACGCCGATCCTCAGCTCCGCCCAAACACAGAAAAGCCCCAGCGGCCGCTCGGCCGCAAGATTTACAGTACACTTTCTCCCCTTCGCGGGGACGCGGGAAATCAACGCCAGCAAAAATACACCCCCCTTACGGGGAGTGTATGAGGGAGTCCTTGCAAACTTTCCTTATCTGGACGCGTAAACCGCCTTCATGGCCTTGTAGGTCATATAGCAGTCGTACTTGGCGGTAAGCTCGTAGGGGGAGTGCATGGCCAGGACCGGGGTGCCGGCGTCCACGGTGGGGATGTTGCGGTTGCCCATGTAGCAGGCCACGGTCCCGCCGCCGCCCTCGTCGACCCGGCCAAGCTCGGCGTACTGCCAGGTGACGCCGTTCGCGGCAAAAATTTTTCTGATCCTTCCCATGGTCTCGGCGCTGGCGTCGTTTGAGCCGGACTTGCCGCCCCGGCCTGTAAATTTGGCGATAGCCACGCCGTAGTTGAGCTTGGAGTTGTTGCGGATCTCGGAGACCTCGGGCCAGGTGGGGTCAAAGGCGTTGGTCACGTCGGCGGACACGCAGAAGGAATTTTCAAAGCAATGGGCGAGCTTCACACCCTGCTTGTCGCACATGTCGCCCATAAAGCACTCGAAGGCCTCGGAGATCATGCCGGTGACGCCCACGGAGCCGATCTCCTCCTTGTCCGTCAGGATGCACACGGCGGTCCTGACGGGGTTCTCCGTCTCATAGATGGCCTGGAGTTCGGCAAAGGCGCAGACGCGGTCATCCTGGCCGTAGCCGGCGATGAGGGAGCGGTCGATGCCCGCCTCACGCACGGGAAAGGCTGGCACCGCCTCGATCTCGGCGGACAGGAAATCCTCCTCGGTGATGCCGTATTTCTCGTTGAGGAGCTTCATGACGCCCAGCTTCACCCTGTCCGAGCCCTCCTCGCCCTTCAGCGGCAGGGACCCCATGATGATATTCAGCTTCTCACCGGGAATGGCCTTGGCAAGGGGCTGTTCGGACTGCTTGGCCGCCAGATGGGGCAGCAGGTCGGAGACGCAGAAGATGGGATCGCCGGGGTCCGCGCCGATGTTGACGGTGACGGTCTCGCCGTTTGCCAGGGACACCACGCCGTGCAGCTCCAGGGGGATGGTCACCCACTGGTACTTGCGGATGCCGCCGTAGTAATGGGTCTTGAAGTAGGCCAGCTCATGGTCCTCGTAGAGGGGGATCTGCTTGAGATCCAGCCGTGGGGAGTCGATGTGGGCGGCGCAGAGATTGACGCCCTTTTCCAAAGAGTCGGTGCCGACAACGGCCAGGAGCAGAAGCTTACCCTGGACACAGCGGTAGATCTTATCGCCGGCCTTCAGGGGAGCGTCACGGTCAAACTCGCGGAAGCCGTATTTCTCCGCCAGGACAATAGCCTCAGCCGCGGCCAGCCGCTCGGTCTTGGCCCTTTGAAGGTAATCCATGTACTTTTTGCAGTACGCCTCCGAGGCCGCCGTCTCCGCCTCGTCCAAAATGTCATGGACATGCTTCTGCTTGTAGAAAAGTTTGTCTTTAAGCTCGCTCATTTAAAAGCCTCCTAAAAAAGTTCAGACAGCTTTGGTAAAATTCTACGCTGTCGGAAAATGAATTGACAAGCTCATGATCCGCCCGGGCACGGAAATACGCATCCCCGTTCTGGGCCCGGATCCGTGCCAGGGCATCGCCGTGGGATATCCCGTCCCGGGCCATGATCCGCTCCGCCCGCGCGCTCTCCGGCGCGGTGACGAACACCGTGACGTCACAGGTCTCCGAAAGCCCCGACTCGAAAAGTCCGATGGCGTCCACCGCGGCGATGGAGCGGCCGGCCCTTTCGGCGCCCTCAAGCCGTTTTTTGACCTCCCGCAGAACATGGGGATGGGTGAGGCCGGACAGCTCGCGAAGCGCCGCGGGGTCCGAAAACACCCGCCCCGCCAGCTCCCGCCGGTCCAGGATCCCGTCCTTCACAACGCCGGGAAAAAGCGCGTCAATGGCGGCGAGCATATCGGCGTCGGTGCCCAGCAGCTCCTTATATACGGCGTCGCAGTCAAAGACCGCGCCGCCGAGGGCCTCCACGGCCCTCAGCGCCGTGGTCTTTCCGGCCCCGGTGGGGCCTGTGATCCCGACGGTCAACATTCTACCACTTCCCCCAGCGCGTTTTCAAGCTCCCGCGCCGAAATTGCCCCCAATCGGACAACTTTCGCAAACCTCCCGGTCAGATCCACCACCGTGGACGGCACCCCGCCGGGGGCGACCCCGTCCATGACGGCGTCAATACGGCCCCTGAATACCTCCATGGCTTCGGCGGCGCTTTTTGCGGACGCCTCCCCGCTGAGATTGGCGCTGGTGCCGGTCAGGGGGAAGTCAACGCTCCTGAGGATCGCCAGGGTGGTCTCATCGTCGGGGATCCTGATCCCCACGCCCTCTCCTCCGGCGGTAATGGCATCGGGCACGCACTCCCGGCGTCTCAGAATCACTGTCAGCGGCCCCGGCCAGAAGCGGGCCAGCTTCCGGGCGGCGTCCGTCACGTGGCAGAACCGCTCGGCCTCGGAGATATCCGCCGCAAACAGGCTGACAGGTTTATTCTCCGGCCTTCCCTTGGCCGCGAATATCCTCCTCACCGCCGCTTCACTGAGGCCGTTGGCGGCCAGGCCGTACACCGTCTCCGTGGGTACGGCGACCACACCGCCTCGGCGCAGGATGTCCGCGGCGGTACCGATTTCGTTTCGCGTCAAAAAGAATGTTCCCATCGCGATCCTCCCACGGCCGTCAGCCTTCCTCTCCCTTCAGCTTCTCCGCCTGGTCGGCGGTTATGAGCGCGTCGACGATCTCGTCGAGCTGGCCGTTCATGATCTGGTCTATCTTATACAATGTCAGGTTGATCCGGTGATCCGTCACCCTCCCCTGGGGGAAGTTGTAGGTGCGGATACGCTCGGAACGGTCGCCGGAGCCCACCTGGCTCTTTCGCTCGGCGGCCACGGCGGCGTCCCGTTTCCTTCTCTCCGCGTCGGCGAGGCGGCTTGCCAGGATTTTCATGGCCCGGTCCTTGTTCTTATACTGGCTGCGCTCGTCCTGGCACTCCACCACCGTGCCCGTGGGGATGTGGGTGATGCGGATGGCGGACTCGGTCTTGTTGACCTTCTGTCCCCCCGCGCCGGTGGAGCGGAAGGTGTCGATCTGCAGATCCGCCGGGTTTATCTCAAATTCCATCTCCTCAAGCTCGGGAAGCACCGCCACGGTGGCGGCGCTGGTCTGAATGCGGCCGCTGGATTCGGTGACGGGCACCCGCTGGACCCGGTGGACGCCGGACTCGAACTTGAGCCGGGACCAGGCCCCCCTGCCCTCCACGAGGAAGCTTATCTCCTTTATGCCGCCAAGCTCCGTCTCGTTTATGTTGGCTATCTCGATTTTCCACCCACGGATCTCGGCGTACATGGAGTACATGCGGAAGAGGTCCGCGGCGAACAGCGCGGACTCCTCCCCGCCCACGCCGCCTCGGATCTCGATGATCACGTTCCGTTCGTCGTTGGGGTCTCGGGGCAGCAGGAGCAGCTTCAATTCCTTTTCACTCTCTTCAAGTCCGGTCCTTGCCGACTCCAGCTCCTCCCGGGCCATATCGCCCAGCTCCGGGTCGGAGAGAAGCTCCTTCGCCTCGTCAATAGCGGCCTGAAATCCCTTCCACCGCCGGTAAGCCTCCGCCACCGGCGTCAGCTCCTTTACCTCACGGGCGACCTGGGCGTAGAGAGCCGGGTCGGAGTACACCTGGGGCGTCTCAAGCCGCGCCCTGGCGGCCAGGTATTTATCCTCGATCTGTGCCAATTTCTCAAACATACTGTACTCCCGGCGGGTGAAATCGTATTTAAGGTGACGGAAGTCGAACCCACGTCGCCTTAAACCACATTTATAGAGTATAGCACACCGGACAAAAAACCTCAACAGGGAAATACCAAACAAATTTAATTACAAAACAGTAATATTACCTTTCTCCCCTCCCATTTTCCGCAAGCTTATGGTATAATGTCCGCAAGGCGGACGTTATACTTGTTTTTACGCCGTTTTTCTCCCCGGCCTGCGCCGGGAACCGAAAAATTTGGCTGATGAAGTTCCGAGGTGATACCATGACCCGAATTCTGATCGTTGAGGACGACGCCGCCATCGCGCGCAATCTCACGGACTTTCTGCGCGGCGAGGGCTTTGACGCTTTGGCCGTTCCAGGCGCCGCGGCGGCGCTGGAGACCATCGACGAGAGCTTTGATCTGGCCCTGCTGGACGTGGGACTGCCCGACGGCAACGGTTTTTCCCTCTGCTCGGAGATCAAGCAGCGCTGCGGCACGCCCATCATCTTCCTCACCGCCTCGGGGGACGAATTCTCCGTGGTGACGGGCCTCGAGCTGGGGGCCGACGACTACGTGGCCAAGCCCTTCCGACCCCGGGAGCTGGTGAGCCGCATCCGCACGGTCCTGCGCCGGGCCGGCAAGGCCTCCTCCGTCGTGGAGCTGGAGGGTCTGCGGGTGGACACGGAGAAGGCCCAGGTGACAAAGGGCGGGCGGGAGGTCTATCTGTCCGCCCTGGAATACAAGCTCCTGCTGGTTTTTCTCAACAACCGGGGCCGGGTGCTGTCCCGGTCAAAGCTACTGGAGGAGATCTGGGACGTGGGCGGGGATTTCGTCAACGACAACACGCTGACGGTGTATATCAAGCGTCTGCGGGATAAGATAGAGGACGATCCGGCGGAGCCCCGGTACATCAAGACCGTGCGTGGATTGGGGTACAAGCTGTGAAGCATTTGCTCAGAAACGACGCCTTCCGGCGGGAATCGCTGATCTTTCTCTCCGTCGGCGCGGCGGTCTCCATTTCAGGCTTTGCCGTCGGCACGGCGGCGGGGCTTTGTGTTCTCGCGGCCGCGGCGGTGCTGTACGCGGTCGATCTTCTGGCGGCCCGCCGGCGGTTCACGCTCATGGGCGAGCTGGCGGATGAGCTGGACCGGATCATGCACGGGCAGGAGAGCTTCGACCTGGACCGGTTTTCCGAGGGGGAGCTGTCCATTTTGCAGTCGGAGCTGTCCAAGCTATTGGTGACGCTCAGGTCCCAGTCCGACCGGCTCAGGTCCGACAAGGTGTATCTGGCCGACTCTCTGGCGGACATCTCCCACCAGTTGAAAACACCGCTGACCAGCATAAATCTTGCCGCGGCGATGCTCTCCGAGCCGGAGCTTTCGGATACCCGCCGGCGGGAGCTGGCGAGGGAGCTGCAGCGGCAGCTCGGGCGCGTTGAATGGCTGGTGACGGCGCTTTTGAAGATATCCCGTCTGGACGCCGGAACAGCGGAAATGACGCCCGGTGAATTTACCGCCGCCGAGCTTGTGGACTCCGCCTCCGGGCCGCTCCTCATAGCCATGGAGCTTCGGGACGTGGAGCTTCGCCGGGAGGGCGTGGGGGAGGAGAAGATCGCGGCCGACCCGGCCTGGTGTGCCGAGGCCGTTGGGAACATCCTCAAAAACTGCATGGAACACACCCCTCCCGGCGGGAGCGTCACGGTAACGTCGGCGGAAAACGCCATCTACACCGAGCTTTTGATCTCCGACACCGGACCCGGCATCGACCCGGACGATCTGCCCCACATCTTTGAGCGCTTCTACCGGGGCAAAAATGCCGACGCCCAGTCCGCCGGCATCGGCCTCGCCCTGGCCCGGACGATCATTCAAAACTCCGGCGGCACCATAAAGGCGGAGAACGCCCCCGGGGGCGGGGCGAAATTTACGGTGCGGTTTTATAAGGGAACGGTGTGATTTCCGGGCCGCCCACGGCGGCCCATTCCCTTTATACTAATATCTAATTAAAATAAGACATTTGCGCCGGTCTTTTTCGCGTCGTCGTCGCTCAAGCCGCTTTACCTCGCCCTCCCTTTGGTCGGGCTCAGGCGCAGGCTTGGCTCCTCCTCTCCCCACCGGGCTTTGCCCGCCGGGGACCCCGGTGGCGTCAGCCGCCTTGGGAATACATACAGTATTCCCTGCGGCATCTTCCTTGCCTGACACGAAAAATCCTCGCCGCTCGGTGTCTCCTTTTAAATAGATATTAGGGCTTGTTTTAAAAATAAGGAAGGATTGTGCTATTTCAACAAAATAGCAATAGCACCGACATAAACGAAAG
>CANQSU010000128.1 GCA_947626585.1 uncultured Oscillospiraceae bacterium | reverse complement strand
CATCTGATATCCAATAGGAGAAAACAGCGCGTCCCGCCGGCATTGCCTGCGCCGGCGGGGCAATTCCAAAAATAAAACATGAAAAGGAAATCTTAACCATGCTTCATTATACGACATGCTTTCTATTCGACAAGACAATGAAAACAGTCCTTCTGGAAAAAATCCATGGCGGGCCTGAAAACGCGGCCAAGCGCGGCTTCACCATCCAAACCAGCGCCGAGGGCGCCGCGGACGCAGCCGAAACCCTGAAAAGCACCATCGCGGTGCTGTTCGGTATCAACCTCGACCATGTGGAACTCAAGCGCCTCGGGACCGTCACCGACACGCACGAGGGCCGCGAAGTCGAATCCCAGTTCTTTTACGGCATCATAAACGGAAAGGCCTATTTTGACACGGAGCGCGCCCTCACCAGGCAGTCCGTTGACAAACAGGGGCCCACAAGCCGCCACATCCTGTTCGAGAACGTGGACGCCATGCGCCACGCGTCCGTGAACGACGAACTTTACGCGGGCGGCGGACTGCAAGTCTACTTCCTGAACCAGGCATGCCGCGACGCTGACAGGTGCTGCGCAAGGGACCCCGAATACAGCGTCGTCAAGACGCACGCGAGGCAGGGAAAAACAATCCCTTACATCCGTTCCATGCCGGAAGAGGGCGCCCGAAGAGTAAAGGACCTGCTGAACCAGGCGGAGACGGACGACAACGTGTCGTACAAAGTCACGCCGGCCATAGATTAAAAATGCGAAAGGAGGCGCCGCCCCATGCGCGACATCTGGAACCCGTGGCACGGATGCATTAAATACTCCGAAGGCTGCCAGAACTGCTACATGTATGCCCTGGACAATCGCCGCGGCGTGGAACGGCCCTCCAGCGACATTTACAGGACCAATAATTTCGACTACCCTCTTAAAAAGGACCGCCAGGGCAATTACAAGCTCCGTCCCGGCGAACGGATCCGAGCCAACATGACATCCGACACGTTCCTGGAACAGGCCGACGAATGGAGGGACGAGTTCTGGAAAATTATCAGAACCCGTTCTGACCTGGAATTCTGGCTGCTCACCAAACGCGTCCCCAGGATCGAACAGTGCCTGCCGGCAGACTGGGGCGGCGGGTACCCCAACGTGTTCCTGAACATGACCTGCGAGAACCAGCGGGCCTTCGACGAACGCTGGCCGGTCTTCGAGAAAATACCCGCCGCGGCCAAGGGCATCTGCTGCGCGCCGCTGCTCTCCATGATCGACCTGACCCCGGCCCTAAGATCCGGACAGATCTCGGAAGTTTCCGCCGGCGGGGAAAACTACGACAATCCCCGTCCCTGTGATTATGACTGGGTCTGGCTCATCCATGAGCAGTGCCGGGTGTATAAGACCACGTTCTACTGGTATGAAACAGGCACTTATCTCGTCCGGGACGGCAAAACGGCTTATATTCCATATAAGCACGACCAGTCGACAATTGCAGGAGCCGCCAGGCTGAACCTGATTTTTCCCGGGTCCCATGACGGAATCGTCCTAAAAGACCCCGTCACGCACGAGGTCCTCGACAAGACAACCCTGCGCCGGCCCATGTACAACCCACTGCACTGCTTAAACTGCGGCAACCGCGGCATGTGCAACGGCTGCGACCCGGATTGCAAGCAGCGGGACAAGTCATTCAAAATGGCCACATCCGAAGAAATGGACGCCCTGGAGGCGGCCTGGAAACAGCAGTATAACGTAAAATGAGGAGGAAAACATGCTCTACTACGTCACCGGCGACATGTTCGCCGTCGATTACCAGGCCTACGTAAACACGGTCAACTGCGTCGGCGTCATGGGGAAAGGCGTCGCCCTCCAGTTCAAGAACCGCTGGCCGGAAAACTACTGGCTCTACAGGGACGCCTGCTACCGTGACGACGAATTCAGGCTGACCCCCGGCGGCATCTTCGTGACCAAGTGCGACAACGCCCCAATTATAATAAACATGGCGACCAAGAACCACTGGCGCGACCCGTCCCGCCTGCGCTGGGTCGAAATGGGCCTCATGGAACTCAGCGCCTGGCTGATGCTGAACCCTGATATCAGATCCCTGGCCATGCCAGCCCCGGGTTGTGGCAACGGCGGCCTGAGACCCCGCGACGTCAAGCCGCTCATCAACGAGCATCTCTCAGGGCATGACGCCAACATCTACGTTTACAACCTTCGGTTGTAAAATAAATACCGAAAAGGAGGAAAACAGTGGCCCAGAAACGCATCAAGAACGTCTACGACGACGTTCAGGAAAACAAGCTGAAACTTACTTACGACGACGGGACCCACGGCGAGATCAACCTGTCCAAGGCCCGGTCCCAGACGCCCGTCACGCTCGTCGGCCTGACCCTGAAGCAGGCCAAATCCGCCCTCGGCATCAAGAAATAAAAGGAGGTAGGCACATGGCCCAGACACAGGACCACACCGGCAAAACCTGGCCCAGCGTTCGGGCCATGTGCGACGCCTTCGGCCTTCCCATGACCACGTTCAACAACCGGCTCAAGCGCGGCTGGACCCTGGAACAGGCCCTGACCACGCCGAACGACACGACCAGGAAAAAGCACAAGTTCACCAAGCCGGTCAAAGACTTCAAAGGCGTGGAATACCCGACCGTTGGCGCAATGTGCGCCGCCTACGGACTCTCCGAAAAAGTCTATTGGTCCAGGAAACGCATCCTGAAATGGGACCTGGAGAAAAACCTGACCACGCCGGTCAACACGACCGCCCAGAACTCGAAGGCGATCACCGATCACACCGGCCGCGTGTTCCCGTCCGTCAGCGAGCTCTGCCGGTATTACAAGATCGGCCTGTCGACCTTCCGGGAACGCCTGAAGCGCGGCTGGACGGTGGAGCAGGCCATCACCGGCAAGGTCACCCGAAAAGACATCAAGCCCCGCCCCGTCCCGGGCCCTGACGGGAAAAACTACCCGTCCGTCGGGGCCATGTGCAAGGCGAACAATATCAGCAGGACCATGTATCTGAGCCGCGTCCGGGCCGGATGGGACGAACACGACGCCGCGACACGGCCGTCTGTTATAAACGCGAAGCCCTGTACCGACATGTTCGGGAAATCCTTCCCGGCCGCGTTCCTGATGGCGGAATATCATAAAGTCCCAAAATACGCCCTCCAGGGACGGGACGTCACAGACCAATATTTAATATCCTGCGTAAAATCCGCGTGGAAGCACACGTCCTGCGGAAAATATAAAAACATCCGCCCGCTGGCATGGCCGTGGTTCCTCGCGTCCGTCAAAAACAACGACGTGGTCGTGCCGTACCAGACGCTGCTCAAAGTCTACCACGATTCCCAGGAATTCATCCCGGTACAGGAGACCGGCGCGAAAAACCAGAAGATCCGAATCCTGAAAAACCTTGGCTTCCCGTGGTTCCTGTGCGAGATCGGCGACGACCAGTACGTCCTGGATTACGACAGGATCATCGACATCCATGTGAAGTCCAACTTCGGCCTCACAAAATAAAAAAAACTCTCGAAAAGGAGGAGTTTTCATGAAAAACAGGCGTTTCCCGGCTGAATACGCCACCCTTAACGACGACCAGAAATACGCGTTCCAGGCCCTGGCCTACGGTTATGACTCCGGAAAGAATTACTTCCTGACCGGCGACGCCGGGACGGGAAAGTCCTACCTGATCGACGTGTTCACGAAATACTGCGACATCAACAATATCAACCTGCTAAAATGCGCCCCCACCGGCGTCGCGGCGACGGCCATCGGCGGCGTCACCATGCACCGGCTGTTCAAGCTGCCGCTGACGGTCCTCACGGACCGGATTGAGGGCTCCCAGTACGCCAACATGTACAAGACCCTGGTCTACGCCGATATTATCTTCATCGACGAAGTCAGCATGGCCCGCGTGGACGCCTTCGGCAACGCCATGGCCCAAATCCGCGCCGCCAGCCAGTACAGAGCGAAAAACGGCAAGAACCCGATCCAGGTCATTTTATGTGGGGACTTCGGCCAACTCATGCCCGTCATCACCCAGAAGGACCGCGAGCTTTATGCCGAGGTCACCGGCCGCGACATCGGCAACGGCTGCTGTTACAACTCCCACTGGTGGGCCGAGTTCGACTTCCAGCCGATCTTACTGTCCCAGCCCATGCGCCAGTCCGACCCAGGCTTCTGCAAGGCCCTGGACAACCTGAAGATCGGCGTCAAGACGGACATGGACTATCTCAACCAGAACAGCGCCGACAAACCCCAGGACGGCGGGATCTGGCTCTGCGGGTATAACAACACGGCTGCCGAGAAGAACGCCCTGGGCATCTACAACCTGCCCGGCGAGCTTTACGAGAGCGACGCCGAGGTCACCGGCAAGGCCAACGTGAAGCAGACCAACTTCGCGGAAAAACTGCTCTACAAAGTCGGCGCGAGGGTCGTCATGTGCATGCAGGCGCCCCGCAACGGCGGCGGCGCCATGGCCTATCACAACGGCAGCCTCGGGACCATCACCGCCCGGTCCCGCTCCGGCGACGGCGTCTACGTCAAACTCGACAGCGGCCTCAGCACCTGGGTCAACAAGATCGACCTGCCATTTTATGATTATACGGTCCACGACGGCCGCATCCAGCCCGTGGAGATCGGGCACGTCTGCCAGTTCCCGTTCAAGATCGGCTACGCCGTGACCATCCATAAAGCCCAGGGCCAGACTTATGACAAGATGAACCTGGTGCCGGAGATCTTCATGGCCGGCCAGCTGTACGTGGCCATGTCCCGCTGCAAGGAGCTCGGAAAAATTTATATCCAGCCGGACGCCTACGGCCTCAAGATCACCCCGGACAAGATCCGCGCCAACATGGAGACCGTCAAGTTCCTGATCGACACGGACGCCAAGTCGGCCAGCTTCAAGAACTGGTTCATGAGCGCCCTATACGACCGGGACGCGGGTTGACGGCAATGGGCATCAGGAAACCTGTGACGGACCATCTCGGCAACGAGTTTGAATCCTATGCCGAGATGTACCGCCACTGGGGGACCAACCAGACCATCTATCATTACCGCACGGCCGTGAAAGGCTGGGATATGAAGACAGCCCTGGAAACGCCCCCGATGGACACCGACATGGCCGGCGCGCATGAATGCGAGGACCACTTGGGCAACAAGTTCGAATCGATCCGCGCCATGTGCGACTACTGGCGCATCCCCCGGACCACGTTCTTCCAGCGCCGCGCCAAGGGCTGGGACCTGGAAAAGTGCCTCTCTCCCATCGAAACGAAGCGCCGCCACACGGCCCGCCACGTCTCGGACGGCCACGGGAACGACTACGAGTCGCTGGACGCCATGTGCGCGGCCTACGACATCACCAAGCAGCAATATATCATCAACATCCGAAACAACCTGTCAGTCCAGGATGCCCTCACGGCCCGCACCGAAAAGCCGGAACACCCGAAGGACCACAAAGGCGTGGAATACGACTCCATCAACGCCCTCTGCCGGGCCTACGGCATCACGAAGACGGTCCTGCGGTCCCGCCTGGAACTGGGGTGGACCCTGGCCGAGATCCTGGAGAACCCGGAAAACCATAACCACTATATCAAGTCAAAGGACCATGAGAACAAGCGCTTCTCGTCCCAAAAGGCCATGCTCGACGCCCACGGCGTCTCGTACGCGACATACACCCACCGGATCCGGAAAGGCTGCGACATCGAGACGGCCCTGACGGCGGACAGCCTGCACCTGATCCCGTCAAAAGACTGCGAGGGGAACGAATTCCCGTGCCAGGCAGCCATGCTGGAATACTGGCTGATGACCAACGGGACCTATGCCAATCGGAAAGAAAAGCAGACGTACAAAGGCCCCGGCACGTTTGACCACCCGTCCGTCGGGCGGGAATACCCGGGCGGCGTGACGCCGGTCAAGAAATACGGCGCCTTCTGGCTCATCGAGCACAAAGGCCACCGGTACGTCGTCACGAAACGCATGTTCTGGCACTTCGCGAGGCAGCAGGCGCTCATCGAAAAAATTAAGACCGGCGGACTGCCGGACAACGTCTCGATCCGGCACATCCGGGACGACTGGTTCCTATATGATGGGAGATACGTCCTGGACGGGGAATCGGCCCTGAAGAAACTGCTCATGGAACGAAGCTGGCGCAAATAAACAGGGCAGGCGTCACGCCTGCCCTGTCTTTTTATGCTTTTTGATGATCCGGCAAATCCCGCCGGCGGCAAACGCCGCCGTGAAGACCAGCATCACGGGCGAATGCCCGACCGCCGCCAGCACGGCCGCCCAGGCAGCCCCGGACCAAAGCGTCACGCCCCATGCGGGACGGATCTTATTTTTCTTCGTCTCCATCGGCACCCTCCTCCGTCGGTACGACAACCGGTTCCGCTTCCAGGCGGCTCTCGCCGGACGAATAATCAATCCGGATCCCCGGCTGGACATTGTAATAATACCGGCACATCCGGACAGCGTCCGTCCCGTAGGACTCGGCTTCAACCAGGACGCCGGCGCACACGCGGTCAACACCGGAATACACCGGCGTCACGCGCAAACACACGCCGCAGCCATCGTCCATGCCGTCGACATGTTCCGCGATCTCGTCCCAACACTGTGCCAAATGATAATCCAGGTACTCCGTGCCGGTGACCAGGTTGCCCGGGTCGGAACCGCCTCCGAACATCTCGGGAACGAGCCGAACTTTTTCATAGAGGGCCCCATGCGGCGTGACGCCAAAATAATCGGCCTGGACGAACCCGGGCGGGTCAGGGAGCTCCTCGTAGGAAATATCGGGGGTGAAAACCTCCATCACGGTCGCCGTCCCAAGCATGGCACGGCCGGCCGACAGTTCAGAGTTACAGACGCCCTCGGGGATCCCGCAGATACCGCTGTACGGGACGTTCCCGTTGACCTCGAAATAGGCCTCGCCTTCATAGGCGTCGCTGTGCATGTCACGGCGGTACAGGTAGTAATCGCTGTCCTCGGACATGTATACCTGCCCGGGGCCGTATGTATCGTACAGGTCGCCAAGGGTGTTAGCGAACTCACCCATACCTTCAACGGAACACCCGGACAGGCATAACATGCAGAGGGCCAGAAGACACAGACCGCCACGGCGCCGCTTACTTATCCGCAACAGCGTCGCGGAACGCGCCGGCGGCACGGAATTTGGGCTTGCGCTTGGCGGGGACGTCGATCTTCTGGGACGGATCGTTGGGGTTCACGGCGGTACGGGCGGCATGCTCGACGGACTCGAACGTGCCAAATCCACTGATCCGCACAGAATTGCCGTTGGAAACGGCATCGCTGATCTGGTCGAAGATGGCGTCGACGATCCGGCGGGCGGCAGCTTTGGACGGGATGTCCTTCGGCAGCTTCTCCATCAGGCCGTCGGCCAGGTCGTTGGCAAACAGGATCTCGCTCATTCCGGTACACCTCCTTTCTCAATCTATGTCCGATTATACCGGATCTGGCCGGCATTGTCAACCCCCCTATGGATAAACCACCCCGTCCCAAACGAAACGAAAACGAATAACACAATCAAGCACGTTGACAACGGCCCGGATTTATATTATCATATCCATGTGAAATGCCGTACCGTGCAAAAATATTCAACGAAAAGGAGTGTTCGGATGAAAGAGAAAACCTGGCGGAACGTCATCTTCATCGTTGCCGCCTGCCTCTTTGCCATGTCCTGGTTCACCAACGGCGTCGATATCGACGCCTATTACATGGTGGCCCAGGGGCGTGAGATCTTGCGGTCCGGGGTCCCGCACGTCAACAACTGGAACTTCGTGCCAGACCTTGCCATCGTGTTACAGCAGTGGATCTACTGCGTCATCATGGCCTGGGCGGCCATGCTCCCGAACAACATCGGGCTGTTCCTGCTCATGCTTACCCAGGCGATGGCGGTGTATGCCGTCTACGTGAAGCTGGTTGCGAAAAACGCCGGGACGTCGTTCCAGAAAACCGTCTCGATGCTCGCGGCCATTGCCGTCATGTTCTTCATCGTCGGCGCGTATCACATCAGCCTGCGGCCTGAAAACCTGACCATGCTGCTGATCGTGTTCCAGTGCTATATTCTGAACAAGTACCGGGACACCGGCAAAAAAGCCTGGCTATTATTCCTGCCGCTCATTACCTGCGTCGAAGCCAACTTCCACGCGTCCATGGTCGTTTTTCATTTCTGTGTCATGGCCGCCTATTGCGTCAAGCTGCCTGACAGGCGCGTGACGTCCGACCGGATCCAGTTCACGCCCTGGGTCGCGGCAATCACAGCCATGTCGGCCCTGTCGACGCTGCTGAACCCATACGGGCTCGAAGGCGTCCTGTACGCCCCGAACTCCATGGGGATTTTCGAGCACCTGATGATGAAGGAACAGGACTTCGTGCGCATCAACACGTTCCCCG
>CANQSU010000127.1 GCA_947626585.1 uncultured Oscillospiraceae bacterium | reverse complement strand
GAGGGCCGCTGGATCAAGGACGGCGGGCCCAACGATCAGCAGTGGAGCGACTATCTGTCCGTTCTGGAGGACAGCTGCGGCATGAGCAAGCTTCTGGCCGTCTATCAGGACGCCTATGACCGCTATGTAGCCGCGGCGGCCGAATAAAGAGCCGGCCGAGGCCGAAACAGACAGCGGAACATGATCCTGGAGCCGCCCCGTGACCGGGGCGGCTCCTTAAGAAAACGAACATTTTACCCGGAGGGTACTTTCATGACAAGTGAGCTTCTTCAAAAAGCCCGGAACTTTGAGGAGCGCTACGGCGCCCATATCGCCGGCAGCGAACGTCCCGCCTTCCATCTGACCCCACGGGTGGGCTGGATGAACGACCCCAACGGCTTCTCCTTTTATAAGGGGCGGTATCACCTTTTCTATCAGTATCACCCCTATTCCACCAAATGGGGCCCCATGCACTGGGGCCACGCGGTAAGCCGAGACCTTCTACGCTGGGAGTATCTGCCCGCCGCCCTGGCCCCGGACGAGGAATACGACGACGCCGGATGCTTCTCCGGCTCCGCTCTGGAGCTGCCGGACGGGCGGCAGCTGATCATGTATACCGGCGTGCGCAGCAACATGGACGAGGACGGCGTGCGGCGGGATCTGCAGACCCAGTGCCTGGCGGTGGGGGACGGGCTGACGTATGAAAAGCTGGACGGCAACCCGGTGATAGACGGAAAGGATATCCCCGCCGGCTTCAACGTCCACGATTTCCGGGACCCGAAGATGTTCCGGAACGCCGACGGAGGCTATGGGTGCGTTGTGGGGTGCCGCAGCGACGACGGCAGCGGGGCCATACTGCTCTTTGAGAGTGAGGACGCCCTCAAATGGCATTTTGTAACGGTGCTGGACCGGTGCTATAACGAGTTTGGCCGTATGTGGGAGTGCCCGGATTTCTTCACCCTGGGGGATAAGCAGATCCTGATGACAAGCCCCCAGGACATGAGCGCCGTGGGGCTGGAGTTCCACAACGGCGACTGCACCATGTTCCTCATCGGCGAATATGACGAGGCGACCCGCACCTTTGACCGGCAGAACGTCCAGGCGGTGGACTACGGCCTTGATTTCTACGCGCCCCAGACGCTCCTGGCCCCGGACGGGCGGCGGATCGTCGTCGCGTGGATGCAGAATTGGGACACCTGCGTGTCGGGGCCGGAGGACAAGTGGTTCGGGCAAATGACCCTGCCCAGGGAGCTTGAAATGCGCGATGGGCGCGTCATTCAGAACCCCGTTCGGGAGCTTAACGCCCTCCACGGCCGGCGTGTCAGCTATTCCGATATCCCCGTGCAGGAGGAGCTGACGCTCCGGGGCGTCTATGGGCGTACCATCGACATGACCGTCACCGTCCGGCCCCGCAGCGAGTGCGGATACACCAATTTCCGCATGAAGGTGGCCTCCGGGAGCCAGCACTACACCTCCATCACCTATACGCCCCTGACCAGCACCCTTCGCGTCAGCCGGGACCACTCCGGTACCAACCGGGACTTCGTCCATGTCCGGGAGTGCTTTGTGCGCGACCGGGGGGGCGAGATCAAGCTCCGGGTCATTCTGGACCGCTTCTCCGCCGAGATCTTCGTCAACGACGGTGAACAGGCCGTGACCCTCACCTTCCACACCCCCCTCTCCGCCGACGGTATCAGCTTCCAGTCCCAGGGAAAGACGGTCATCAATGTGGAGAAATACGACATTGTGACGGAAAAGTAATACTAATACCCATTTAAAAGGAGACACCGAGCGGCGAGGATTTTTTGCGTCAGGCGAGGAAGAGCGCGCAGGGAATACTGTCGTATTTCCAAGCGGTCTGACGAAGTATGACGCAAAATAGACCGTCGCGAATGTCTTGTTTTAATTGGGGATTAGTATAAACACGGTATGGAGTCCGCGCGGTAATATACCACTGACGGAAGAGAGCTGCCATCGGTCATTGGCAGCTCTCTTCTTTAAATTTACGCGATGAACGCCTCAAGCTCGTCCTTGGGCACGAGGCCGACGCTGGTGCCGGTGGGCTGGCCGTTCTCAAATTTCATGAGCGTGGGGACGCTCATAACGCCGTAGCGCATGGCAAGCTCCGGGGACTCGTCGATGTCCACCTTGACAAAGCTGATCTCCGGATGCTCCCCCTCCACCTCCTCAAGGATGGGGGCCAGCATGCGGCAGGGCCCGCACCAGGTGGCGAAAAAGTCCACCACGGTCTTGTCGGCGGAGCCGAGGACCTTCGCTTCAAACGCGTCTTTATTGATTATTTCAGCCATTGAAAAAGCCTCCTTTGTTTTTCGGTAATAATATTATAATTCCCCAAAAGGGGTATGTCAATTTATTTAAGATTGTGGTATACTGTTGTTTGGTAAAAAAAATCGTAAAGTGGAGGCATCTATGTACGACCTTATCATCATAGGCGGCGGGCCGGCGGGACTGACGGCGGCGGTCTACGCGCGGCGGGCGGGACTGTCCACCCTGATCCTTGAGATCACCGTCTGCGGCGGGCAGATCATAAACTCGCAAAACGTCGAAAATTTTCCCGCCATCGCCCGGATCGAGGGCTGGCGGCTGGCGAACGACTGGCAAAAGCAGGCCCAGGCCCAGGGAGCGGAGATCAGGACCGCCGCCGTCACGGGCATCGAGCTTCACGATAACGTCAAGCTCGTCCACACCGCCAAGGGGGATTTTGAGGCCCTTTCCGTCATTATCGCCACCGGCGCGGGGCACCGGAAGCTGGACTGCCCCGGTGGGGCGGAGCTTTCGGGCCGGGGCGTGTCCACCTGCGCCTCCTGTGACGGGGCCTTTTTCAGGGGCCGCAAGGTTGCCGTCGTCGGCGGCGGGAACACGGCCTTCGAGGACGCGCTGTATTTAAGCTCCATCTGCGAGAAGGTCTACATCGTCCACCGCCGCCGGGAGTTCCGGGCAGAACGGCATCTGGTGGAAGCCGCCAAAGCCAGGCCGAATGTGGAATTTTTGACGCCGTATGTCCCCGCCGAGGTCGTCGCCGGGGAGAACGGCCGCGTGTCGGCCCTGCGGGTGAAGAACGCGGAGACGGGCGAGGAGACGACCCTGGACACTCCCGGTGTCTTTACCGCCATCGGCATGATCCCCAACAACGCCGCTTTCACCAATGTCCTGAAGCTGGACGAGGCGGGCTACGCCATTGCCGGCGAGGACTGCGAGTCCGGCACGCCGGGGGTTTTCGTCGCCGGTGACGGGCGGCAAAAGTCCCTCCGCCAGCTCATCACCGCCGCCGCTGACGGCGCGGTGGCGGCGACGGCGGCGGCAAGGTATGTGAATATGCTCAGATAGAAACGGCTTTGTCAACGCGGGCCGCTGTAAACGGCGGCCCGCTTGTGGGAACGACACAGAAAGGATCATACATATGGAACCCATCACAATCAAGGTCAAAAAGCTGGACCCCCGCGCCATTCTCCCCTCCAGGGGCTCCCCCTTCTCCGCCGGGGCGGACCTCCACGCCTGCATGGACGGGCCGGTGACCGTGGAGCCGGGACAGACCGTCTTTTTCCATACCGGCCTCACCGCCGAGATCCCCGAGGGGTACGCCGGCTTTGTCTTTGCCCGTTCGGGGCTCGCCTCCAAGTCGGGCCTCGCCCCGGCCAACAAGGTGGGCGTGGTGGATTCGGACTACCGGGGAGAGTACATGGTTGCCCTGATGAACCACTCAAAAAATCCTGTCACCGTCAATCCCGGTGACCGGATCGCCCAGATGGTGGTCATGCCCGTGGCGTTCACGGAGTTTATCGAGGTAGACGAGCTGTCCGAGACGGAGCGCGGGGCCGGCGGCTTCGGGTCCACCGGGAAGTGAATCGTAAAATTTTTAATGTTTATCGTTAAATAATAGTTGACAAACATACATATCCGTGGTATACTGTGCCCAACTTTAAATAGGAGGGCCGTTATCATGGAGAAGATCACAAAAACCGCCCGCGTTCTTCATAAAATTGTCCGCGTTTTGTACCGCCTCAGTATCGTCTGCGCGATCATCACAGCGGTCGCCCTGGTGCTGGCCGCTCTGCTCCCCGCCGAGTCCCTTCGGCAAGTGATGAGTTCCGCGGACATGACCATCGACTTGGGGACGGCTGAGCTCCAGCTCTCCCGGGAGTTGGAACCCATCGGCAATATCCGCCTCTATCTCTGCGTACTGGTCGGCGCTGCCACAGCGTCTCTGGCGCTGTCGGCGTGCGCTCTAAAGCTGCTGCTCCACATCTTGCGGCACATGGCGGAGGGCCACCCCTTTGACGGCACCGTATCCGCCAATCTGAAAAAACTGGGTTGGGTAACGCTGGCGAACGCGGTGGTGTATTTTGCTCTGGACGGCGTTACCGCCGCTTTGGAAGCTTCCATGTTCGACCTGGATCAATTATTCCAACCCGGCCTAGTCACGGGGGTCACGATCCATACGGACGGCCTGTCCCTGGTGGTCCCGATCATGCTGTTCCTGCTGTCCTATGTGTTCCGCTACGGCGAGGAGCTGCAGCGCCAGTCCGACGAGACGCTCTGAGGTGGTCAAATGCCAATCATATTACGTCTGGACCGGGTCATGGCGGACCGGAAAATGTCCCTGAACGCCCTTGCGGAGAAGGTGGGCATCGCCAACGTGAACCTCTCCAAGATCAAGACCGGCAAGGTCAGCGCCATCCGCTTCTCCACCCTGGAGGCCATCTGCGAGGCGCTGGACTGCCAGCCGGGGGACATATTGGAGTATAAAAAAGAGAAATAACGCGAAAAGATCCCCGTGCCGGCCGGCGCGGGGATCGCTTTTTCAATTGTACTCAGATATCCGCGAAGGACTCCCGCTCCTCATCGGTGAAGTCGGGCTGGGGTTCCCTGGCCGATTCGGTCTTCTTGAGTCTGGCGGAAACGGATCCAAAGAACGCCGCGATCTGCTTATGGAAAACGACGATCGCCGTGACGGCGGCGGCAACGGCAACAATTACGGAAATGAGTGTGACGAGCTTCTTCTTGCTCATGTTCTTACCTCCAAATTCAAACGGTGACGAAAATCAATGCTATTTTACACTATCCTCTCAACTTTTTCAATACCCACGCGTATATTTATCTAAAAATCGTGGATTTGACCTCTTGTATACGGGGATTTTATGTACTATAATAGTATGAATGAATCTGTGTCTCAGAAAAGGGGTGCTTATATGGTAAGATTCAAAACGGGTTTCGGCGTCATCTCCATCTCGCCCGACGTGATCACCACGCTGGTGGGCGACGCGGCCACCAGTTGCTTCGGTGTCAAGGGCATGGCCATGCGCTCCGTCACCGATGGACTCGTCCATCTTCTGAAGCCCGAGGCCATGGGCAAGGGCGTACACATCGCCTACGGCGAGGATCATATCAACATTGACCTTCATATCATCGTCGACCACGGTGTCAACATCCCGGTGCTGTGCAGCAGCATCATCAGCGAGGTCAAATACAAGGTCACGGAGGCCACCGGCATTGAGGTCCGCTCCGTAGACGTGTATGTGGACTCGATAAGTCTTGATTGATGGAGGATTAAAGCCTTGATACAGTCGATAGATGCCGCGCTCTTCAAATCCATGATCATCTCCGGCGCGGCCCTTTTGCAGCAGAACAAGCAGCAGATCAACGAGCTGAACGTGTTCCCCGTCCCCGACGGCGACACGGGCACCAACATGAGCCTGACTATGGGCTCGGGCGTCACCGCGCTGAAAAGCGGCAGCCACGCCACCGTCACCGCCTGTGCCGACACCGTGTCCAGCGCCCTCCTGCGAGGCGCCCGGGGCAACTCCGGCGTCATCCTCTCCCTGCTCTTCCGGGGCATCGGAAAGAGCCTCAAGGAGAAAACTGTCTGCAACGCCGCCGAGCTGGCCGCCGCCTTTCAGCGCGGGGTGGACGCGGCCTACAAGGCCGTCATGCGCCCCACCGAGGGCACCATCCTCACCGTCTCCCGCGTCGCCGCCGAGGCCGCCCGGGCCTACGCCGAGACCGGCGACGACCTGGAGGAGATGTTTGACAGGATGATCTCCGCCGGCGACGTGGCTCTGGCCGGCACCACCGAGCAGAATCCCGTTCTCAAAAAGGCCGGCGTTGTGGATGCCGGCGGCAAGGGGTATCTGTGCATCCTGCGCGGCATGCTCTCCGCCCTTCTGGGCCAGCCCATCGAGCATGTGGTCACCGACGAGGGCGGAGCCGGCGAGGGCGCGGACTTCGCGGGACTGTCGGATGAGGAGATCACCTTCGCCTTCGACACTGTGTTCATCGTCCGCAAAAAGGACCCGGATGTGGACCTTGACCCCTTCCGGGAGTATCTGAGTTCCATCGGCGATTCCCTGGTCATCGGCGAGGACGACGACGCCTTCAAGGTACACGTCCACACCAATACCCCCGGCGACGCCCTCAACGCCGCCCAGCAGTACGGCACTCTGGAGCTGGCGAAGATCGAGAACATGGTCACCCAGCGCGACGATTTGGCCGCGGGCAGAAAAGCCCAGTCCACCGACGACCTGGAGGCGGTGGAAAAGGAGCTTGAGTCCATGGAGGCTCAGCGGAAAGCCGAGCCGGAGGACGTGCCGCCCGAGAAGAAGTACGGGCTTGTTTCCGTTTGCGCCGGACACGGCATGGAGGCCGTGTTCAAGAATTTGGGCGTGGACGCCCTGGTCACGGGCGGGCAAACCATGAACCCCTCCACCGAGGACATCCTGCGGGCCGTCCAGTCGGTGCCCGCCGAGACGGTCTTTGTGTTTCCCAACAACAAGAACATCATTATGGCCGCCCAGCAGTGCGACCGTTTGACCGATAAAAACGTGGTGGTCATCCCTTCCAAGACGGTCCCTCAGGGCATCTCCGCGCTGGTGTGCTTCGACGACTCCCTGGAGCCCGACGAGCTTACGGACGCCATGACCGACGCCTGCGGTACCGTCCACACCGCGCTCATTACATACGCGGCGCGGGACTCGGAGTTTGACGGCACCCACATCAAGTCCGGTGAATACCTGGCGCTTCTGGAGAACCAGCTCCTTGCCAGCACCTCGGATCTCGCCCAGCTCATCGGCGGCATCGCCGACGCGGTGCGGGGCTTTGACCCGGAGGTCCTGACCATCTTCTACGGCGAGGACGTGACCGAGGAGTCCGCCAAGGCTGTGGAGGAGAAGCTCTCCGCCCTCTTCCCCGACGCCGACATCCAGCTCATCTCCGGTGGGCAGCCGGTTTACTACTACATGATCTCGGCGGAGTGAGGCCACTATATAAAGGTCTGTAAAAAAGCCAATTGGGAAACCTGAAACAAACAGGGAGGGGTTGGCCCCCTCCCCTACGAGATAATAATACCGTTTGCACGGGGCGGGTTCTAAACCCGCCCCGTGCGTATGGGCCGGTACCGCCGGAAACAGGCGGTTTACCTCACATCCCCCAGGAAGAATATCGCCAAGGTACCGGGGCCGGAGTGGGCGCCGATGACGGGGCCGATGGAGCTGATGGTCACATCCAGGGGGTTGAGATTTTCATAGACCATGGAGGCCAGGAGCTTGGCGTCCTGCTCGCAGTCGCCGTGGCTGATAAAGATATGCTGACGGGAGATGTCGTCGCCGGTCTGGGCGCATTTGTCGAAGATCGCCTTGATGGCGGCCCTTCTGCCTCTGGCCTTGGACATGTTGATGAGCCTGCCCTCGTCGTCCACGTGCAGTACGGGCTTGATGTTCAGTAGCGTTCCCACCGCGGCGGTGGCGGCGCTGACCCGGCCCCCGCGCTTGAGGAAAAAGAGATCGTCCACGGTAAACCAGTGTGCGACCCTGGGCGCGGTGGCGGCCGCGAAATCCCGAAGCTCCTCGATGGCAGCGCCCTCCCGCTTCTTCTTCGCCGTCAGGTAGCAGAGCAACCCCTGTCCCATGGAGGCGCACTTGGAGTCAACCACAAAGATCTTCCGCTGAGGATATTTCTCCTTCAGCTCCTCCGCGGCTATGGCTCCGTTCTGGCAGGTGCTGGAGAGCGCCGTGGCGAAGCCGATGTAGAGGATGTCCAGGCCCTTTTCGAGATAGGGCGTCATGACCTCCACGAACTCGCTGGGGTTGACGGCGCTGGTGGAGGCGTTGCCGCCGTTTCTGAGGGCGGCGTAGAACACGCTTGAGGAGATCTCCCGCTCGTCCAGGTAGTTGCGGAACTCCTTGCCGTCAAGGTTCACCTTCAGGGGCAGGACTTTTATATCCAGCTCCTCCGCCATGCTTGCCGGCAGGTCGCAGGAGGAGTCCGTGAGAATGATGTAGTCGTTCATTTGCTGTTCCCTCTCTTCAAGGATAAAATGATATCGCTTTTTATTATACCAATTTTCTCCGCTCTTGTCGAGTACAAAATGCGGCGCGGCTGTACAAAAAAACGCCCCGGAGGCTCTTGGACCGCACCCACGCCCACAGACGCAAAAATAAACCACCTATCGTAGAATATTGAAGGATTACGCGGCCTTGCTC
>CANQSU010000126.1 GCA_947626585.1 uncultured Oscillospiraceae bacterium | reverse complement strand
CAATCTCAAACGAAAAAAGTGTACCCTCTCTCCTCCTTACCTTCTCAAAGTCTTTGCTTCGTAAGCGATTCCCCTGAAATTTCCCCGTTTTCCTATTGACAAGAGAAAGGGAACAGGTTAGAATATAAATAAGAATCATTCTCATTAAGAGAATGGAGAAGGAAGGAGCAAATGAACATGAGCAAATACGCCGGAACACAGACCGAGAAAAATCTTCAGGCCGCGTTCGCCGGGGAGTCCCAGGCCCGCAACAAGTACACCTATTTCGCCTCCGTGGCCAAGAAGGAGGGCTATGAGCAGATCTCCGCGCTGTTCCTGAAGACCGCCGACAACGAAAAGGAGCATGCAAAGCTCTGGCTCAAGGAGCTGCAGGGCATCGGCACCACCGCCGAGAATCTGGCCGAGGCCGCGAACGGCGAGAACTACGAGTGGACCGACATGTACGCCGGTTTTGCCAAGACCGCCGAGGAGGAGGGTTTCCCCGAGCTGGCCGCGCGCTTCCGCCTGGTGGCCGAGATTGAGAAGCACCATGAGGAGCGCTACCGCGCCCTTTTGAAGAACGTGGAGACCGCCAGGGTCTTTGAAAAGAGCGAGGTCAAGGTCTGGGAGTGCCGCAACTGCGGCCACATCTGCGTGGGCACCAAGGCCCCCGACGTCTGCCCCACCTGCAACCACCCCCAGAGCTTCTTCGAGGTCCACGCGGAGAACTATTGAAAACTGCCGGAAAAATGGCTTTGCCATTTTTCCGGCAAGGGGAGCGCGCGGGAGGATTACATGGGTTTTGCGAAATCCATGTAATCCTCCCCGCCGTTTTGCCGCGCGCACGCGTCGTCGCTTTGCGCGGGGGCCCCAAATTGCCCGCGCGCATGCAAAAAAATTTTATTTTTTAGTTGACACGGTACAATTTGTGTGTTATGATACTCAGGCGTTCCAAAGACAGCAGGTGGCGTCAGGCCGTAAATCCTGCCGAGGGCGGCAAATTTGATTTGCTGATTTCGTGCCCTGATGCTTTGCGCGTCAGGGCATTTTCTGTGGACGCCATCAAAAACCACGGAGGTGAAAACAAAATGCCCAACGCAAAGGTCCTGAGCGAGAAGCAGGCGGTCGTCGCCGCGCTGAAGGAGAAGCTCAAGGGAGCCGCCGCCGGCGTACTGGTGGATTACTCCGGTATCACGGTGGCTGACGACACTGCCCTCCGCCGCAAGATGCGCGAGGAGAAGGTGGACTATTCCGTCGTCAAGAACACCCTCGTCCGCTTCGCCATTGACGACGCCGGGTACGGCGAACTCGATCCGCTGCTCCACGGCACCACTTCTCTGGCCATCTCCCATGAGGACGCCCTGGCCCCCGCCAGAGTCGTCGCGGAGTATGCCGAGAAGCTTCAAAACTGCTTCGAGATCAAGGGCGGCTTTATGGACGGGAAGGTCATTTCCGTCGACGAGATCAAGGCTTTGGCCAAGATCCCCCCGCTGCCCATCCTGCGCGCGCAGGTTCTCGGCACCATGCTGGCCCCTATCACTTCTCTCGCTTGCGTGCTGAAGGCCATCGCCGAAAAGCAGGGCGCTCCCGCCGAGGAGCCCGAACCGGCCCCGGCCGAGTAAGTCCCGGACTTACACCATCCATCTGACTTTAACAAAATACTTACAGGAGGAAAAATTACAATGGCTGCTGAAAAAGTCACCGCCCTGATCGACGAAATCAAGGCTCTTACCGTTCTTGAGCTTTCCGAGCTTGTACACGCCCTTGAGGAGGAGTTCGGCGTTTCCGCCGCCGCCATGGCCGCTCCCGCCGCCGGCGCCGCCGCCGCTGCCGCTCCCGTTGAGGAGAAGACCGAGTTTGACGTGGTCCTGACCGGCTTCGACGCCGCTACCAAGATCAAGGTCATTAAGGCCGTCCGCGAGATCACCAACCAGGGCCTGGCCGAGGCCAAGGCCACTGTTGAGGGCGCTCCCAAGACCATCAAGGAGGGCGTCTCCAAGGACGAGGCCGAGGAACTCAAGAAGAAGATCGAGGAAGCCGGCGGCAAGGTCGAGCTTAAGTAAGCTTATTCCGAACCGAACCGTCAAAAAAGCCCGCCGTCAGGGCGGCGCTCATAAAACAGCATAAGATCGTTTTCGGGAAACGGCGCAGCTTGCGGGCTATGCCGTTTCTCCGTTTTGCGGGTCTTTCAGTAAAGACATGGGGAGTATTCCCACAAGGTCATAGGAAGTCAATCCGCTGTTCCCTATGCCCGCTTGACTTATCCGGCGTATGGACATCCACCGCCTTTACCATATCGTTCAACACGGCGGGCGTCAGCTCGTCCAAGTCAAGATTTTTTCTTTACCTTGCTATTGCCGATTTCATAAGAAGTCCGGCGGATAAAAGCTTGACAACCGGGGGCGGGTATGATAAACTACAGGAACAATATTGACAAAAGCGATGATGGAGACGGTGTGCCGCGTATGCCGTGTGACAGAGAGAGGGCTATATGCTGAGAGGCCTTTGGCGCGGGGCGGCGCAATTCACTCCGGAGCTGCCTGGGGGAAAGGGGTTTGCCCAGTAGTCCGGGCCGGGGCCGCCGTTACCGGCGTTTCAAGTGCTGCCTTTTTGGCAGAAGCTCGGGTGGTACCGCGGAGTTTTGGCTTCGTCCCTTGATTGGGGCGGAGCTTTTATTTTGTCCATCTTTCACTTACAATACTATATTTCGGGGTGTTTTTATGGAAGCAAAAATCAAAGAAATGCGCGCCCAGGTGACCGCCGCCATTGACGCGGTCAAATCCAAGGAGGAGCTTGACGCCTTCTGGCAGCGGTTCCTGAGCAAGAAGGGCCGCGTCCAGGAGCTGATGAAGTCCCTGGGCAGCGTGGCGCCGGAGGAGCGTCCGGCCATGGGCAAGCTCGTCAACGAGTTCAAGGCCCAAGTCACCGCCCTCTACGACGAGACGGCGGCGAAGATCGCCGAGGCGGAGATCGCGCGGCGCAACGTGTCCGAGCAGATCGACATCACCCTGCCGGCGAAAAAGCGCGAGGAGGGTGCGCTCCATCCCATCACCATTACGAAAAACGAGATGATCTCCGTCTTTTCCGGCATGGGCTTTGAGATCTTCGAGGGGCCGGAGATCGAGGACGACGACCACAACTTCACGCGCCTCAACGTGGCGAAAAACCACCCGGCACGCGACATGCAGGACACTTTTTACATCACCGAGGATATTCTGCTGCGCACCCAGACCAGTCCCGGCCAGATCCGGGTCATGGACGCCCAGAAGCCGCCCATCAAGGTGCTTGTGCCGGGACGCGTCTTTCGCTCCGACAGCGACGCCACTCACTCCCCCCAGTTTCACCAGATGGAGGGCCTGGTGGTGGACAGGCACATCACCCTGTGCGACCTTCAGGGGATGCTGGACGAGTTCGTCAAGAAGATCTTCGACGGCAACGTGAAAACCCGTCTGCGGCCCAGCTATTTCCCCTTCACGGAGCCCAGCGTGGAGGTGGACGTCAGCTGCTTTGCCTGCGGCGGCAAGGGATGCTCCCTCTGCAAGGGCACCGGCTGGATCGAGGTTCTGGGCGGCGGCATCGTCCACCGCAAGGTGCTGGAAAACTGCGGCATCGACCCGGGCGTGTACTCCGGCCTTGCCTTTGGCATCGGCATCGAGCGCATCGCCATGCTCAAGTACGGCATCAACAACATCGGGCTTTTCTATGAGAACGATCTTCGTTTTCTCAGGCAGTTCAAGAATTAAGGAGGTTGACGGCGATGAAGGTACCTTTCAGTTGGCTCAAAGAGTTCGTCGACATAGACATATCCGCCGCGGAGCTGGAGGAGAAGCTTTTTGACTGCGGCTTTGAGGTGGAGGAGCTTATAGACACCGGTAAGGATATCTCCGGGGTCGTGGTAGGAAGGGTCGTGGAGTGCGAGGCCATCCCGGACACCCATCTGCACGTATGCAAGGTGGACGCGGCGGGAGAAAAACTCCTTCAGATCTGCTGCGGCGCGGACAACGTGCGCGCCGGCGGGGTCTACCCTGTGGCGCTCCAGGGCGCCACGGTGTACGAGACGGCGGCGGACCACGAGACGGTGCTGGGCGTGGCCACCATCAAGAAGGGCAAGATGCGCGGCTTTGTCAGCGAGGGCATGCTCTGCTCCGGCACCGAGCTGGGCCTCAATGAGGATCTCTACCCCGGCGCGGGCTATTGCGGCCTGCTGGAGCTGCCGGAGGATGCGCCCATCGGCGCGGATGTGAAGCCCGTGGTGGGGCTGGACGAGGTGGTCTTTGATATCGCCATCACCTCCAACCGGGCCGACTGCCAGTCGATCCTTGGCATCGCCCGGGAGGTGGCGGCCATTCTGGATAAGCCCCTCCGGATGCCGGCCACGGACTACACCCAGACCGATGCCATCTACCCCGGCCTTGATATCACCGTGGAGGCCCCCGACCTGTGTCCCCGGTATCTGGGCCACTGGGTGCGGAACATCACCCCCGGCGTCTCCCCGGCCTGGATGCGCCGCCATCTGGCGCTTTGCGGCCTGAGGAGCATCAGCAACATCGTGGACATCACGAACTACGTGATGCTGGAGATCGGCCAGCCCATGCACGCCTTTGATATGGACACCCTGGAAAGCCACCGGATCATCGTGCGCAGGGCGGCGGAGGGAGAGTCCATCACCACCCTGGACGGAAAGGTGTTCAAGCTGGGCCCCCAAAACCTTGTCATTTGCGACGGCCACAAGCCCGTGGCTCTGGCGGGCATCATGGGCGGCCTCAACAGCGAGATCACCGACGACACCCGTCAGCTCCTGTTTGAGTCCGCCAAATTCACCCGTGACAACATCCGCAGGACCGCCCGGAGCCTGGGCCAGAATACCGACGCCTCCGCCCACTACGAGAAGGGCATCTCCGAGTACACCTGCGAGCTGGGCATGGCCAGGGCCCTGCACCTCATTGAGGAGCTGGGGTGCGGCGAGATCACGTCCAGTGAGTTCGACTGCGGCGCCGGCGCGCCGAGAGAGGGCAAGCGGTTCAAGGCAGCCGTGTCCGGCATCAACAGTATTCTGGGCATCGATGTCCCGGCGGACACCGTTGTGGACATCCTGCGCCGGCTGGACTTCCAGGTGGAGCGGGACGGCGATACGCTGGACGTGACCGCGCCCCGCTGGCGGGAGGACATTGAGATCGGCGAGCCGGATCTGGCCGAGGAGGTCATTCGGGAGTACGGCTACGAGCATATCGTCCCCACCTTCTTAAAGGACGCCACCGTCACCAACGGCGGCCTTACGGCGGCTCAGGAGCGTGTCAACAAGCTCAAGCGCGTCATGTGCGCCCAGGGCTTCTATGAGATCTCCACCCTGTCCTTCTACTCGGACGCGGATCTGGACGGCCTGCACCTGCCCGCCGACGCGCCCGAACGGAACACCATCAAAATCATGAACCCCATCTCCGCGAACCTGACCACCATGCGCTCCACGCTGGTCCCCTCCGTTCTGAAGACCGTGGTGGAAAACCTGAAGCGCGGCAACAATGAAGGGCGCGTCTTTGAGGTGGGCAGCATCTATGTCCCCAAGCAGGTTCCTCTGACCGAGCTTCCCGACGAGATCCCCCATCTGGGATTTGCGCTCTTCGGCACCGGCGAGGACTTCTTCACCGCCAAGGGTGCCGTGGAGGCTCTGGGCGAGGCGTTTAACGTGAGGTTCGATTACGAGCGGGCTTCCGACGTGAGCTGGCTTCACCCCGGTGTCTCCGCCTGTGTGAAGTGCGGGGACGTCACTGTGGGCGTTTTTGGCAAGCTGTCCAACGAGATCGCCCCCGAGCTTGACCTCCCCAAGGACAGCAAGGGCGGCGGCAGCATCTACCTGGGTGAACTGGACTACTCGGCCTTGGTCAAGCTGTTCCCCGCCTCCCTCCACTATGAGCCCATCTCTGAGTTCCCGGACGTGGACAGGGATCTGTCCCTGGTGGTGGACGAGAACATCACCTGCGGCGAGCTTGTCTCCGTTATCCGCGGCAAGAGAAAGGCCGTCAAGTCCGTGGAGCTTTTCGACATCTATCGCGGCAGGCAGATCGGCGAGGGCAAGAAGAGCATGAGCTTCAAGATCGTGTTTACTCCCGACCGTAAGGCCCTGGAGCCCAAGGAGCTGGACCACTTCATCAAGGGCATCCTCCACGATCTGAAGGCCAAGCTGAACGCGGACATCCGCTGAGGCAGGAAGATGTATATCCATTACACCATGCCCCTCGGCTTTACCCCCGAGGATTTCACCGCCGCGGGGTCTGTAAAAGCCTCCAGGATCCTCCACGCCTTTCAGGACATCGCCAAAGCCCACGCCTCCTCGGCGGGGCTGGGTTTTGACGAGCTGATCGCGAAAAATCTCATCTGGGTCGTCACCAAATACCGCTTCCGCGTGCTGGGGAAGCTTGTGCCGGGCACCGGCTGCACCCTTCTCAGCTACCCCCGGCGCACAGGATCGCTGATCTATGACCGCGACTTCCACATCCTCTCCCCCGAGGGCGGAGAGATGGTCACCGGCGCCAGCCAGTGGTGCATCGTGAACGCCCTCACCCGCCATGTGGAGCAGACGGACCTGGATTTTGCGGGTACCTACAACCCGGAGCCCGCCATGCCCGAGGGCATCGACCGGATCCGTCCCAGGGAACTGACGCTTGTCAAACGCCACACCGTGACAAGCGCCGATCTGGACGAGAACGACCACACCAACAACTGCCGCTACGCCGACATGGCACTGGACGTTCTCGGCATCGAGTCGGTGCGGGAGCTTACCATGAATTTCGCCACCGAGACGCGCCTGGGCGACGAGATCGAGCTGTACACGGGCCCCGGCGGTATCGCCGCCGGCAAGCACAACGGGAACCTCGTGTTTTCAGCCAGGGCCGAGTGACAAGCGAAACCTTCGCCGCTCGGTTATAGCTTTTAAGATCCGTATGAAAAGTTAATACTTTCTTAAACGGTTACCGGATTTTTTCTTAACCGCGCTTCCGTTATGATTTCAGTACAAATCATAAGGGAGGCGCGGTCATGTCGTTTTTAAGAGCCGTCAACACCGTAATATCCGTTCTCTTTTTCACCTGCTACTTCTATCAGCTGGTGTATCTGCTGATCCCCCACTTAAAGCGGGACAAGCCCCACACGTCCGCGATCCTGCACCGTTACGCGGTGCTGATCGCGGCGCGCAACGAGGAGGCGGTCATTGGGAACCTCATCGAGTCCATCAAAAATCAGGACTACCCCGGAGAGCTTGTCAGTATCTTTGTGGTGGCGGACAACTGCACCGACGGCACTGCCCAGGCCGCCCGCCAAGCCGGCGCGGCGGTGTATGAGCGGTTTGACCGGGTAAACGTGGGCAAGGGCTATGCCCTGGACTTCCTTCTCCGGCGCGTCAGATACGAGCGCGGGGACGTGTATGACGGGTACTTCGTCTTTGACGCGGACAACCTGCTCTCCCCCGGCTACATTGCCGCCATGAACCGGGAGTTCAGCGACGGGTGCCAGGTGGTCACCAGCTACCGCAACTCCAAAAACTTCGGCGGCAACTGGATCTCCGCCGGCTACGCCCTGTGGTTTCTCCGGGACGCGGAGTATCTGAACCACGCCCGGGCCCTTGTCGGGACCAGCGCCGTGGTGTCCGGGACGGGATTTCTCGTCAGCCGCGAGATCATCGCCCGCAACGGCGGCTGGCCCTTCCATCTGCTTACGGAGGACACGGAGTTCACGGCCGACTGCATGATCCGGGGCGACAGGATCGGCTACGCCCACGACGCCGAGCTTTTCGACGAGCAGCCGGTGAGGTTCTCCCAATCCTGGCGTCAGCGGCTTCGCTGGTCAAAGGGCTTTTTGCAGGTGTTCCGCAAATACGGCCGCCGGCTCATCTCCGGCGCGCTCCACGGAAGCTTCTCCTGCTTTGACATGGTGATGTCCATCATGCCCGCCATCATCCTCGCCTCTCTGGGCCTGGCGGTGAACGGGGCCGCCTCGGTGCTGGTCCTGCTGACCGGCGGCACTGCCTGGCAGCTCATCTATCCCGTGATCAGGTCGTTCCTCGGCACATACCTCTTTATGCTCGCCATCGGCTCCTTCACCACGGTGAAGGAGTGGCGGAAGATCCATGCTACGACGGCCAAAAAGGTGCTGTACACCCTGACCTTTCCCCTCTTCATGATGACGTACATCCCCATCTCCATCTGCGCCGTCTTTCAGAAGGTGGAGTGGAAGCCTATCGAACACAAGGTAAACGTGTCCATAAAGGACCTGGTTTGAAAGGAGTATCAATAAATGAAAAAACGCGCGGTCCAGTCCATCGCCCTGTTTCTTCTGGCGCTGTTCGTCATTTACTTCGCCCTGAGCTTCATGGTCCCAGGCTGGCGTCTGAAGCTCTCAGCCTCCCCCATGACGGTGCTGCTTGAAAACCTCAGGCACATGGCCTCCTTAAAGCTCCTCATCACCCTCCCCCTCTCCGCCCTCATCACCGCCCTGCCGATCCTGGCGGAGAAGGTGGAAAAGGCCGGGAAGGAGTAATGGGGACGCAAAAAAGGTATTGCCACGCCTTCCGGCGTGGCAATACCTTTCAGCCTGTCGACAAACCCACCCCTATCCCCCGGGGTGGGTTTGTGGTATAATGGTAAAAATAAGAGACGGAAAA
>CANQSU010000125.1 GCA_947626585.1 uncultured Oscillospiraceae bacterium | reverse complement strand
GACGACGATCCGCTGTTCCGTCAGGTCATGACCGGTGCGACGGGCGGCGGCGTCTGCACCATCGTGATCGGTATGGCAATCTATATGATCTGGCGGGCAAATAAAAATCTGAAAAAAATTGAAATTAACAATTCTCAAACATAACTTGAATGTTTCGCAAACAGTTGACTGTTACAATATCCGCAGAAGCCTGAAAGGAGTTATGGATCATGGACGATAAGAAAGAGACATTCACTTATACCTATTCCGCAAAGGAGCAGGAAGAAATCAAGAAGATTCGGGGCAAATATACGCCCCCGACAAAAGAAGAAACCTCGATGGAGCAGCTTCGCCGTCTGGACGAAAGCGCCACAAAGGGCGCGACCGTTGTCTCGCTGATCGTCGGGATCATCAGCGCCCTGCTGTTCGGCGTTGGAATGTGCTGCACAATGGTTCCCGGCTGGGAGCAGTATTTCATTCCGGGCGTTGCAGTCGGTGTGGTCGGCATCATCGGCGTCCTTGCGGCCTATCCAATCTACAACCACATGGTCAAGCGCAAGCGGGCAGAGCTGGCCCCGGAGATCATGCGGCTGTCGGACGAACTGATGAAGTGACAAGGCAAGGAAAATGGACAGTAAATAGCGGAGCTGGGCAAAAATGAAATGCCTATGCTCCGCTATTTGTATTTCATTCTAAGCGTGGGTTGTCGGTGTGGTATCCTTAACTATGTGAAACTCCCCGTCTCCCACCGTGACACGGTCTTGTTGGTGACGCCCAGCCGCTCCCCAAGCTTCTCCTGGGTCATGCCCCGCTCCCGGCGCAGCCGCGCGATGAATTTTCCCACCTTTTCCTGATCCACAGTGCCGCCCCCTCTCACGTTATGACCGCATTATATAGCGGAGCCGTGAAAATGTCATGGACACAGAAAGCGAATCAGTTCTTTTCTGGCCTTACGGTGAAGGTGAAGGACATCTCTTTTTCGTCTAATCTGTACCTGGGGTCCAGCTCCGGCCCGCAGGAATTGGAGCCCAGGCCGCTGACCCGGTAATCCGTGCGCAGATGCACAAAGCCGTCCCTGTGAAGCTCGTTGGTGTGGGCGGCAGCCAGGAGGTCGTGGGCGGAGTATTCGGAGACATTGGCCTCCATCCTGTCGGCCTCAAAGGTCAGACCGCCCACGGTGAGGGCGCGCACGCCCGTGTGGTTCCCATGCTCCTGGGGCCGCACGTAGGGCACGTACTCGGCGGAGGCGGCGCTGTGATAAAGCCCCGTCAGGGCGCAGTGACACATATCGGCGTAGTTCTCCCCCGGCCCCTTTCCGTAGTAGGCGAAGGTCCCGCCGCCAGTGAGCGTCCACTCAAAGCCCAGGCGTGGCAGGAAAAAAGCGTCCTCCCTCACATGGAAGGCCGATTTCACCTCCACCGCGCCGTCGGCGAAGAAGGAATACCGCGTTTCGAAGCTCAGCGACGGCGAACGGGAGACGCCGGCGAGGGAGCCCCGGAAGGTGACGGTGCCGCCGTCCACGGCCACACCGTAGATCTTCGTAAACGTCTTGTTCCAATTTTCCCCATGCCACCCGTCGTCGTACACCCAATGGCTCCGGATGTTCCTGTCGTTGTCCGTGGGCGCGCGCAGGCAGCTGAGTTTCATGGGGGCGGCCAGACGCTCCACGCTGTCCGTCACGGCGCTGACAAGGCCGCCGTGGAGCTTGGAGAGGGTGTAGGCAAAGCCCTCCCCCCGGGCGTAGATAAAGCGCCTGTCCTCCGTGACGGCAAGAGGCGCGGCCACCGTTCCGGCCGCGCGGGGGACGTCAAGCTCATGCTCCGTGGCGGCCCACTCCACGCCGTCCTTTGTGAGCCGGCACCTGACGTGTACGCCATATCGGCAGGAATCCGGAAGCCGGGGGATCTCAAGCTCCGCCCACCGATGGGGGGCAAGGTCCGGCTTCACCGTCTTTTCGCCGACGATCTCCCCGTCCCTCTCGATCTCGATTTTCAGCTCGTACTCGTTGAGGTTCGTGAAATCCAGCCTGTTGCGCACTCTGAGCTTTCCGCCCTCAAATCTCGTTTCGATGGGCTGATACGCGGCCTTGATCTCCAGGGTGCCGGCCTTGAAGCTCCTGTCGGCAAAGACCATGCCGTCACAGCAGAAGTTGGCGTCATGGGTCAGCTCACCGGGGAAATCCCCGCCGTAGAGCTGAACGCCGTCACGGACCGCCACATGGTCGGCCCACTCCCAGACGCACCCGCCGCACAGCTTGGGATAGCGGTCAAACATCTCGTTGTAGGCCCACACGTCGCCGGGGCCGTTGCCCATGGCGTGGGCGTATTCGCACAGATACACCGGCTTTTTGATCTCCGGATCCAGCGCCGCCTCCTCTATGCGCTCACAGGAGGCGTACATCCAGCTGACCACGTCGGGCGTCTCGAAATCCTCCTGGGCGCTGGCCTGCTCGTAGTGGGAGAGGCGCGAGGGGTCCCGCTCCTTTAAATAACGGAACATCGCCCGGTGGTTGTCCCCATAGTCGCTCTCGTTGCCCAGGGACCAGAAGATCACCGACGGGGCGTTTTTGTGAAGCTCCACCGCCCGCTCCATACGGGAGAGGAATTCACCCTCCCAGTCCTTGTTGGTGCAGGGCCACTCCCCCGGGGCGTGGTCATAGCCGGGGGCCGGGTCGCTCCGGCGGTGGGTGAAGCCGTGGGTCTCGATGTCCGTCTCCAGCACCACGTAGAGGCCCAGCTCGTCGCACATGGACACGAAGGCCGGGTGGGGCGGGTAATGGGAGGTGCGCACACAGTTGATGTTCAGGGACTTCATCAGCTCCAGGTCGCGCCTCAGCTCCTCCACGCTCTGGCACCAGCCCCGGTATTTACTCGTGTCGTGGTGGTTGACGCCGTGGAGCTTCACGGGCACACCGTTTATGAGAAGCTCGTATTTGTCGGAGACGGAGATCTCGCGCAATCCCGCCTTCAGCGTGATGATCTCCCCGGCCCTCGCAAGCTCCACCGTGTAGAGGTAGGGCTTTTCCGCGTTCCACAAGACCGGGTTTTCCGGCGTGTATGTAAACTCGTTTTCAAAATCCGTCTCGAAAAGGAGTTCGTTTCCGTCCAGGATCCGCGCGTGGGCCGCGCCCTCCAGCTTCACGCGGACGGATTCGGCGTTGGGGATCATCTCCACGTCCCGGATATGCCCCTCCGGGCGCTGGATGAGATACGTGTCCCGGAAGATGCCGTTATATCTGAAGGCGTCCTGGTCCTCAAGGTAGCTTCCGCAGCACCACTTGAGGACGTACACGCGCAGGGTGTTTTGACCCTCCCGGACAAAGCCCGTCACGTCGAACTCGGCTCTCAGGCGGCTGCCCTGGGTAAAGCCCGCGTATTTTCCGTTGACGGTCACAAAGGCGCAGGAGCTGACGCCCTCCAGCACATAGTAGACCCGTCCCCAGAGCCTTTCAAGGTCAAAATCCCGCTCATAAACGCCGCAGGGATTGGAATCCGGCACATAGGGCATGTCCACCGGGTAGGGATAATTCACGTTGGTGTAGTTGGGGTTTTCATACCCGTGGTTTTGCCAGCAGGAGGGTACGGGGATGGCGTCCCACTCCGTGATGTCCTCCTCCACCAGCTCGTCCTCGGGGTAGAACTTAAACCGCCATGTGCCGTCCAGGTCGATTTTCCGGCTGACGCCGCCGGGTATGTACCAGCTTCTCGGGGGAAGCCTGTTCTCACTGGTCTTACGGGGATTTTCGTATATGCGCATAGTAGTACCTCCTCGTATATTATTCCTTGTATTTATATGTAGTCAGTATATATTTCCCGCCCCCGGCCGTCAACCGCTTGAAGAAGTTTTTTCACGAAAAAGGGCCGGAAACCGTCCGGCCCTGACATCACTCCTGCGCGGCGAACTGCCGGCCCGTGTGGTCGATGGTGTACGGCTCACGGAGAATGAGCTTCGAGATCGGCACGATCTCGTACCCCTCGGCCAGGAGATATTTCACGATGTCCTCCAACGCCTCCGGCGTGTGGAGCGCGGCGTTGTGAAAAAGCACGATAGACCCCGGCCTCACCTTTTCCGTCACCCGTTTATAGATCTCCGAGGCGGACAGATCCTTCCAGTCCAGAGAATCCACGTCCCATTGTATCGGCTCCACGCCCAGGGCTCGGACGGCGGCGATGACGTGGTCGTCGTACTCGCCGTAGGGCGGACGGAACAACGTCGGGCGGACGCCGGTGACGGACTCGATCTTGTCCGCGCAGGCGTTGATGTTGGCGGCGATCTGGTCGGCGCTCAGGGAATTGAAGTGGGCGTGGTCGTTGGAGTGGTTCATGACCTCGTGGCCGGCGTCCGCCAGAGCCTTCACCGACTCCGGGTATTTGTCCACCCACTGGCCCACCACGAAGAAGGTCACCTTCACGTTGTACTTGCCAAGAATGTCAATGAGCGTCTGGGTGTCCTCGTTGCCCCAGGCCGCGTCAAAGCTGAGCGACACCATCGTCTGGTCCCGCTCCACGCTGTAGATGGGCAGCTGCCGGGTGCCCGCCGCGGTCACCGCCGCCGGAGCCTGCAGGGCCAGCAGCAGCGCCGACAGCGCCAGCACCAGCGCCAGGGACACGATCCCTCTCTTTTGCTTTCCACTCAGGCTTTCGTAAAACTTTTTGAGCTTGTCAAGCATGTTCATCACCCCGGAAAAGGGTATGAGACAAGCGGAAAATATATGCCCCGGGGCGGGCGGCGCTCAAAGCTTGCTCCCGACCATGCTCAGGGCGATTTTCTTCTTCCGCGGGTCCACGTCCACCACCCAGACCTTGACCACGTCCCCCACCTTGACCACGTCCGACGGGTGTTTGATATATCTGTCGGCCATGCGGGAGATATGCACCAGGCCGTCCTGGTGGACGCCGATATCCACGAACGCGCCGAAGTCGATGACGTTGCGCACGGTACCGGAAAGCTCCATTCCGGGCCTCAGATCCTTGATATCCAGCACATCGGTGCGCAGGCTCGGCGCGGGAAGCTCCTCGCGCGGGTCCCGGCCCGGCTTTTTAAGCTCGGAGAGGATATCCAAAAGCGTAGGCATGCCGATGTCCAGCTCCCCGGCCAGCTTATCGAGCCCGTATTCCCTCGCCCGTTCCCCGATCTCCGGCACGCCGCCCTTCCGGAGCGCCGTAAGGTCGAAGCCCAGCCTGGAAAGCAGGGCTTTTGCCGGCCCGTAGCTCTCCGGGTGGACGGCGGTGGCGTCCAGGGGATCGTCGGAGTCCGCCACCCGCAGAAAGCCCGCGCACTGCTCAAAGGCCCGAGGGCCCAGCTTCGGCACCTTTTTCAAGGCCGCGCGGGAGGCGATCCCGTTTTTCTCCCGGTAGGCCACGATGTTCCCGGCCAGCGCCGGCCCGATGCCAGCCACACGGGAGAGGAGAGGGACCGAGGCGGTGCCGACCTCCACGCCCACGTCGTTGACGCACTGCTCCACCACCCCGTCAAGGGCCGCGGCCAGCTCGTTCTGTTTGAGATCGTGCTGGTACTGCCCCACGCCGATGGCTTTGGGGTCGATCTTCACAAGCTCCGCCAGCGGGTCCTGAAGCCTGCGCGCGATGGACACCGCCGACCGGAGGGACACATCAAAATCCGGGAATTCCCGCGCCGCCAGGGGCGAGGCGGAGTAGACCGACGCTCCGGCCTCGCTGACGATGGCGTAGGCCACGCCGGGCAGCTCCGGCAGGAGCGAGGCGATGAACCGTTCGCTCTCCCGGGAGGCGGTCCCGTTGCCGATGGCTATGGCGGTGACGCCGTGGCGCTTCACCATGGCCTTGACGAGCCGCGCCGCCGCCTCCTTCCGCGCCCCTTCGCCGGGGAGGGTGAAGTACCCCACGCCCGTCTCCAGCACCCGTCCCGTCTCGTCCACCACAGCCAGCTTGCACCCGGTGCGAAAGCCGGGATCCACACCCAGGATCACCCGTCCCTTCACCGGAGGTTGCATGAGAAGCTCGTGGAGGTTCGAGGAAAAGACCTTGATGGCCCCCGCGTTGGCCCGGTCGGTCAGGTCCGCGCGAAGCTCCCGCTCCATGGACGGGAACAGGAGCCGCTCCCAGGCGTCCTCGCAGGCCTCACATACCTGCCCCATGGCGGCGCTTCCGGGGAAGGCCCAGGCCCGTTTGATCCTGGGCAGGATCCTGTTCTCCGGGACCGTCAGGGTCACCTTCAAAAAGCCCTCCCGCTCGCCCCGGTTGATGGCCAGTACCCGGTGGGGCGCCAGCCGGGACACTCCCTCGGAAAAGCCGTAGTACATACGGTAGACGCTGTCCTCCTCCCCCGCCGCCGCGGTGGAGAGGACGCCCTCCCGGTTTATGATCTCCCTCAGTTCCTTTCGCAGCTCCGCGTCGTCGGAGATCCGCTCGGCGATGATATCCCGCGCCCCGGCCAGGGCGGCTTCGGCGTCGGGCACGTCGCCGGTGATATATTTTTCCGCCTCCGCCGTAACCTCCGCCGGGCCACGGTTATCGAGCAGCCACCGCGCCAGCGGCTCCAGCCCCCGCTCCTTTGCCACGGCGGCCCGCGTGCGGCGCTTAGGACGGTAGGGTCTGTACAGGTCCTCCAGCTCCGCCAGCGTGGCGGCGGCCTTCAGCTTTTCCGCCAGCTCCTCCGTCAGGGCCCCCCGCTCGGTCAGGGACCCGGCTATCTCCTCCCGGCGCCTGTCAAGGCTCCGGAGATACGAAAGCCGCTCCGCGATCTCCCGCAGGGTCTGGTCGTCCACGGACCCGTGTGCCTCCTTCCGGTAGCGGGCGATGAAGGGTATGGTGTTCCCCGCGTCCAGAAGCTCTATGACCGCCTTTACCTGCCATGACCGCAGGGAAAATTCCCGGGCTATGACCTTTTCAAAATCCATATACCTGCTCCCTCCGTAAAAAGTGCGCCCTCCATTATAATGTATTTCCGCCTCCGGGACAAGTCCCCTTCAGCGAAGGGACGACGGAGCAAAATGTACAATCTTTTCGCTGAACCGGCATCAATACCGGATAATTTGAAGATTGCATTTCCTCCCATCAGGGTGTAAAATGTAAGACCCTAAAGAGGGAGGTCGTTTTATGTATATTTTGATCGAGTTGTCCCTTGCCCTGTTCGGAGGGCTTTTGATGTCCAGGCTCGCCAAAAAGCTCAAGCTCCCGGCGGTGACGGCATATCTTGTGGCCGGCGTGGTGCTGGGGCCGTTCTGCATCGGCGCTCTCCATATCAAAGGGCTCGGCTTTGTGTCCCTTGAGGAGGTCAAGGGTCTGGACCTCATCTCCCAGGTGGCGCTGGGCTTCATCGCCTTCACCATCGGCAACGAGTTCCGGCTTGAGCAGCTCAGGCACATGGGCCGTCAGGCCATCACCGTAGGCATCCTCCAGGCCGTCGTCACCACCGTCGTGGTGGATCTGGGCCTCGCGGCGCTCCACCTCATCTCCCCGAAGCTCATCTCCATTCCCTCGGCCATCACCCTGGGCTCCATCGCCGCGGCGACGGCCCCGGCGGCGACGCTGATGGTGGTGCGGCAGTACAAGGCCAACGGACCGCTGACAAAGCTCCTTCTGCTGGTGGTCGCCATCGACGACGCCGTGGGCCTCATGCTGTTCTCCGCGTCCTTCGGCGTGGCGGCGGCCCTGGAAAGCGGCTCCATCAGCCTCAAGACCATACTCCTCGAGCCTGTTATCGAGATCGTGCTGTCCCTGCTCCTGGGCACGCTGTTCGGATGGCTCCTGCACAGATTCGAAAAATACTTCCACTCCCGCTCCAAGCGCCTCTCCCTGTCCATCACCTGTGTGCTGGCCACCGTGGGCATCTCCATGGCGGAGTTTGAGATCGGCGGCATCCACGTCGGCTTCAGCCTCCTGCTGGTGTGCATGATGGCCGGAACGGTGTTCTGCAACATCTGCGACTTCTCCGAGGAGCTTATGGGCCGTATCGACGACTGGACGGCGCCGGTGTTCGTGCTGTTCTTCGTCCTCTCCGGCGCGGAGCTGGACATGAGGATACTCGCCCAGCCCACGGTCCTGCTCATCGGGATAGTTTACATAATATTCCGCTCCCTGGGCAAATACGTTGGCTCTTACAGCAGCTGCTCCATGACGAAATGCGCTCCGAATATCACAAAATATATCGGCATCACGCTCCTGCCCCAGGCCGGAGTCGCCCTGGGAATGGCGCTGACGGCCCAGCAGCTGTCAGACGGCGCGGTGGTACGCAACGTGGTGCTGTTCTCGGTGCTGGTCTATGAGCTGATCGGCCCGGCCCTCACCAAGAAGGCCCTGACGGCCGCCGGCGAGATCCAGCCCGAGGGCCGCACCAGCGCCCGCCGGCCCAACGGACCCGTGAACATCTTTCACCTCGGCCATCACAAGGCGCAGTAACAGCGATCCCCCGGCACGATTCGCCGGGGGATCCTTCTTTTCGTCTCATACTAATACCCAATTAAAACAAGACATTCGCGACGGTCTTTTTCGCGTCATGCGGCGTCAGCCGCCTTGGGAATACACAAAGTATTCCCTGCGGCGCCTTCCTTGCCTGACACGAAAAATCCTCGCCGCTCGGTGTCTACTTTTAAATGGGTATTAGTATCATCGGATCATACTCCCCCCGTCAGGAGGGATCATCCAAGTCTATAATCCCGTACCGGGCCTTGAGATCGAGTATCCTGCG
>CANQSU010000124.1 GCA_947626585.1 uncultured Oscillospiraceae bacterium | reverse complement strand
CTTTGTGCGCCTGTTTCCAGGTTACATCTTTATCCGAATTTTTTTATTTTTCCCTTGACAAACATTAGCAAGATTTGGGGTAGGGTTTTTAACTTAATGACATTGCCGCTTTCGGAGGGGATTTTTTGGGATTAAATGATGAGAACGATGGGTGCGGGATACTGGTTGACGCCGGCGCTTGACCGTCCCCTCCGGGATGCCCATCTCCAAGGCAATCTCACGGACGTTCCGGCTCTGCGGACCTCCTCGGCCTCCTCATCCTCAAAGTCCGGGAGGGCGCCCTCGTCGGGAAGGTCGAAGTCCGGGCCGATGCTGACGCTGTCCTCCCGGTAGGTTCGCCGGAGAAGATCGTTAAATTTCCGATGGAGTACCGTCAGGAGCCACGCCCGTATGTCCTCGATCCGCCCGCCCCTTTTCATGTACGAAAGGGCCGCCAAAAGCGTCTCCTGGGCCAGGTCCTGGGCGTCCTCGATGCGGCCGCATTTGCGCATGGCCGCCGTGAGCAGGGGCTGCGTGTAATTTTCCAATTCTTCTGTCTGCATCCGAGGTACCTCTTTTGAAAGCCTTCACCCATATAGTCGTGAAAAACGGCCGCCGGTTCACAAAGCTTGCCCTTTTCGCGCAAAAAAATCGGGAGCCTTGCGGCTCCCGACCGGGGACTATTATTTTACAAAGAAATCCAGCACCAAGGTCAGGACGATGAAAAGGGCGGCCACCCATTTGGTGAGCCGGGCCAGACGCGCGTCGAGGGACTTTGACTTGTTCTTGGCCAGGAACGTGTCACCGCTGCCGCCGCCAATGGCGCTGGAGAGACCAGCACTCTTACCGCTCTGCATGAGAACGATGACCACAAGAGCCAGGCACGCGAGAAGCTGAATAATGGTGATTGCGATTTCCAAAATAATCAATCCTTTTTTAAGATAATATTTGTCCTTTAATTCGCGGGACTTTTATGGTATCATAATTTCCATACGATTGCAAGTGTTTTTTTCAAATTTCCACACAAGCGGAGGAAAAAGTTATGCTCTTTGACACCCATGCTCACTACGACGACGAGAAATTCGATACCGACCGGGCGGAACTTCTGGCAAAAATGCGCGACGCCGGTGTGGGGCTCATCGTGGACCCGGCCTCGGACATTGCCTCGGCAAGAAAAGCCCAGGTTATTGCCCGGGACTATGACTTTGTCTATTTTGCCGCCGGGGTCCATCCCCACGAGGCTGAGGGCGCGGCGGATACGTACCTTGACGACATTCGGAAGCTCTCAAAGGACCCCAAGTGCGTGGCTGTTGGCGAAATCGGGCTCGACTACCATTACGATTTCTCGCCCCGTGACGTGCAGAGACGTGTCTACGCCGAGCAGCTAAAGCTGGCGCGCGAGCTTGACAAGCCCGTTATCATCCACGAGCGGGAGGCGGTTCGGGACAACCTGGACATATTGAAAGCCCACCCCGGCGTGCGCGGTGTGATACACTGCTACTCGGGAAGCTGGGAGACGGCGAAAATACTGCTGGACATGGGCTTTTACCTGGGCTTCACCGGCGTGGTCACCTTTAAAAACGCCAGACGGTGCGTTGAAGTTGTGGAGAATATGCCCTTAGAGCGTATGCTCATCGAGACGGACTCGCCCTACATGGCTCCGGTGCCCCACAGGGGGGAGCGCAATTCTTCACTCCTTGTCCACCTGGTGGCGGAAAAGATCGCCGAGATCCGGGGCATGAGCTTTGAGGACGTGTCGCGCGTCACGACGGAGAACGGGCGGAGGTTTTACGGGATCTGAAGATCTTGAACACACCGGCCCGCTCCAGGCCCTTGGCGATGAGGTAGAAAACAGCCGTGTTCAGGGGCCAGTTGATGAAGAGGCTCCAACCAATCCTCAGCTTCAGCGCCGCCAGAAACGCCCGCCCGAAGAGCTGGGCCGACCACAGCGTGCCGAATCCCAGGTTGACCACCACCTCGATGAGCCCCTTGGCCGCCAAAATGCGCCAGAAGCCGACGGGCCGTTTGTAGTAAAAGCACCCGTAGATGAAGGCCGCCAGCATGGCGTTGAAGGTGTAGCCAAAGTGGAAGGCGCCGCTGGGCTTGATGAAGAACTTGAGTACGTCCATGGCCCCGCCGAAGAGGGCCCCGGTGACCGGCCCGAAAAGCAAATCCACCACCTGGTTGGGGATGCCGGAGAAGCCCACGGAGGCAACGCCGCCGATTTCGATGGACGCGACGTGATCCAGGGCGACGGCCAGGGCGCCCATGAGGGCGAGGGTGGTGAGGACCCGGAGCTTTTTGAATTCCAATGCCGAGTCAATGAGATTTTGCTTGATTTTTTCCATAAAAAATACCTCCCTCCATGCAGAATTTGTCCACAAGGCAGGAGATATGGCTATCCTCTGTCGCAGCGGGATGCGGCAGGCGCACCGCGAAAGCGTTGCTTTCTTCGTCCCCGGGGCAACTCTCCGTCCCCGAAGCACTTGACGCGCGCCAGCCTACTCTGCACAGTATGGGAGCAGTATAAAGCATATCCGGAGTTTTTTCAATAGGTAAACCGCATAAAATTTCCGCCGGTCGGGCCGGGCTTGACATTTATCTCAAAATTTCGTACAATGTGCTTTACGATTTTTCCGAGGGGGGATATCTGTGAACATCGGCCGGGTCCATATCGATTCCAGGCTTGTGCTGGCGCCTATGGCCGGGGTCACGGACATCGCCTTCCGCGCCGTCTGCCGGGAGCGGGGCGCGGGGTACACCGTCACGGAGATGGTGTCCTCCATGGCGCTGATGCACCAGGACAAAAAATCCCTTCAGATCATGGAGCTGGGGCCCGGGGAGCGTCCCGCGGCGGTGCAGATTTTCGGGTCGGACGTTACCCGCATGGGCGAGGCGGCGGCGAAGGTTTGCGAGCTTAGCAGCTGCGACATAATAGATATAAACATGGGCTGTCCCATGGGCGAGATAGTGAACGCGGGCGACGGCTCGGCGCTGATGAAAAAGCCGGAGCTTGCGCAAAAAATAATCGAATCGGTGGTCAAAAATTCCGACAGGCCCGTGACGGTGAAGTTCCGGAAGGGTTGGGACGCGGGGAACGTCAACTGTGTGGAATTCGCGAGGATGTGCGAGGATGCCGGGGCCGCCGCGGTGACGGTACACGGCAGGACGCGGGAGCAGATGTACTCCGGCCGTGCCGATTGGGACGCCATAAGGGACGTGGCGCGGGCGGTTTCGATTCCTGTAATTGCCAACGGCGATGTGTTTTCCGCGCAGGACGCCGTGCGCATACTAAAAACCACCGGGGCGGAAGCGGTGATGATCGGCAGGGGCTGTCAGGGCTACCCGTGGCTTTTTGCCGAGGCGAAGGCGGCGCTGGATGGCCGGGAGATCCCGGCGCCGCCGGCCTATTCCGAGAGGATCAGGACCGCGGCGGAGCAGATCAGAACGGCGAGCGGCTGGCTGGGGGAGAAGTCCGCCTGCCTTGAGGCCAGAAAGCATCTGGCCTGGTATCTCCGTGGGATGCCCAGGGCGGCCTTTTTCAGAGAGCGGATCATGTCGGTGGAGACCCTGGCGGACATTGAGAAGGTGACGCGGGATGTGCTTGACTTTCTGAAAGATGAGGAGAGGAGGGGAGCGCGTGACGTCTGAGGAGGAATTGAACACCGTCCGGGCGGCGGCGTCCGGCGACAAATCCGCTTTTGAGCGGATCGTGAGGGAACACCAGAAGAACGTCTACAATCTGGCTCTCAAGCTGACGGGCAGCGAGCAGGACGCCCTTGACGCCTCCCAGGACGCTTTTTTGAAGGCGTACCAGAATCTCCGCTCCTTCCGGGGCGAGAGCCGCCTGTCGGTGTGGCTCTACCGGCTGACCTACAACGCGTCCATGGACATCATCAAGAAATCCCGCCGGGGCAGACTGGTGTCCCTGTCGGCGGAGGAGGACGGCGCGGAGCTTGACATGCCCGACGACGCCCCCACCCCGGACGAGCAGGCGGAGCGCCGGGAGCGGCTGGAGGCCGTGAGGGCGGCGGTGCTGGAGCTGGACGAGGACAAGCGGCGGATCATCCTGATGCGGGAGTACCGGGACATGAGCTATTCCGATATCGCCGCCGCGCTCAAGCTGGAGGAGGGTACCGTCAAATCCCGGCTTGCCAGGGCCAGGGCGGCGCTGGCGGAAATTTTGAAAAATTGTGGAACATTTTCCTTGGATACACAGTCAAACAGACAGAGTACCAAAAACAAGGGAGGCGCGGCGGAATGAGCGACCATGAGCATTTCCATGAGCTTATAAGTCAATACATTGACGGCGCGCTTGACGCCGACCGCGAGACCGAGCTTCACGCCCACCTTTCCGGGTGTGAAGAGTGCCGGGAGCTTTTGCGCATTCTTACCGGCGTCCGTGAGACTTTGGATTTTGAAAAGGAACCCCCCGAGGCGCTGGTGACCGGCGTCATGGAGGGCGTGGAGCGGATCGACAAGACGCGCGGGAGCGTGAAATCGCGCCGGTTCGGCTTCGCGGTGAGCCTTGCCGCCGTCGCGGCGGTGCTGGCGCTCGTACTCTTTCCCAAAAGCGAGGATCCCTCCGGCGCGGACACGGGGATCGCCCCCTACAGCAACGGCGACAGCGCCATAGAGACACGGGATGTGGCCGACCAGGGCAGGACCGTGAGCCTTTTCCCTGACGACCCGGTCGCGCTGCCCGTTGACACGAATGTACGTGAAAGCGTGGAGAGCTTTTGCGCCGATTTTTACGCCGTGGCCCGGTTCGACACGATGCCCGATGAGATCGCTGAAAACGGCGGGCGTTATTTGTTTTCCGACGGCAGCGTGGGTTTTGAGATCTCCCGCGCGCTTTTCGACAAGTATCTGGGCGAGGCCGTCAGTGTGGACTATCCTGACGAAGAGGGCGAAAAAATAATGGCGGTATTCACACCCGCCGAAAATTGACGGTTTTCTATCTTTTCCCGTTGTGATTGTTCAATCGCCGGAATAATAGTAGTTTCCCCGCGGAGGTAGACCTTCGCGGGGGAGTTTTATTTCAAGGGAACCGAAGGGGGTCACCTCTTCTTTTTGAAAAACTCCGACAGGATCTGACGGCACTCCGGTTCCAGAATCCCGCCGTAGATTTTGACTCTGCGGTCCAGCGGCTCCATGAACAGATTAAACAGACCGCCGCAGGCGCCGGCACGGGGCTCCCTCGCGCCGTAGTATATGGCCTCGAGCCGGGCGTTATAAGCCGCGCCGGCACACATGGGGCAGGGCTCCATGGTGACAAAGAGGGAACAGCCCTCCAGCCGCCAGGAGGCGAGGCCTTTCGAGGCGTCCCGGATGGCCTCGACCTCGGCGTGGCAGGTGGCGTCTTTCTCCTCGGTGCGGTTGCGGCCCCGGCCTATGATATGGCCGTCTTTGTCGACGACGACCGCCCCCACGGGTGTTTCCCCGGCGACGGCGGCCTCACACGCCAGTTCCAGGGCCGCCTTCATATACTTTTCCGCGTCCATATTCCTGCCGCCTTTCTCTTTTATCCAAGGGACCTCCGGCCAAATCGCCGCACCTATTCCGGCGCTTCGATCCGTTCGGATACTCCCTGATAGTATAGCTCATATTTCCGCCCGTGGCAATCGGTATATTTCCCGCCCCCTCCGGCGATAATAGGGATATATTTTAAAGGAGGGCGAGACCATGAAAATTTCGGAGATCATGAGTACATCCACGGTATCTGTCACCACAGAGGAGAGCGCGGCGCTGGCCGCCAGACTGCTCAGCCGTCACAACATCGGCTCCCTGCCGGTGTGCGACGAGGATGGGCGTGTCCGGGGGGTCGTCACGGACAGGGATATCGTTATCCGGTGCGTGGCGGCGGGGGACGACCCGGAGAACACGCCTGTGGGCGACATTATGACCGGGAGTGTCATCTCCGTCAACCCCGGCGAGGATGTGGAGCGGGCGGCGGAGCTGATGGGCAAGGGCCAAGTGCGGAGGCTGCCCGTCACAGAGGGGGGAAAGCTTGTGGGGATAGTCTCTCTGGGGGATATCGCCAAATTGTCATCCCGTGGCATGGAGGCGGCCCGCGCCCTGGGGGAGATATCCAGAAATATCCGGGAGAGATAAAATATCGCGGCGATTAATTCAGATGCTTCTTAATCATGCGGCAGTTTTTGTTGCCGCATGATTTTTTATTGCCACATTTTTATACTGGACAAGCGGCCGGAAAAAGGATAAAATGTGGATAGCTCAGACAAAATTCGACATCCTTTTTCCGGGAGGGGTCCATATGAGAAAACACTGGCGGTGGCTTCCGCCGCTGATCGCTGCGCTGGCCGTGTCGTTGGCCGTCGGCGCTACGGCTGTGGCCGGCGGTATGACCGGGCCCGACACCTCGACACCCGCCGCCCCTGACGCCCCGGCGAAAACGCCCGTGAGCGTATCCGGCGTGACCGCTCAGCGATTGACCGCCTCACAGATGCTGGTGAAATGGACGGAGACGCCGGAGGCGGAATCCTACATGATCATGCGCAGGGATACCAACGCCGACGGCTGGGCGTGCGTGGGCAGGGCCCGCGCCGGAGAGACCGAGTTTACCGACGATCTGGGGTCCATACGCCCCCGGCAGTTCATCTACAGGGTCGACCCGGTCCCCGCCGACAGGACCCGCTATGAGAGCGTACCCGGAGACACAGCGCTGGCCACGAACCTTGTTATTTGTCTGGATCCCGGCCACTTCAGAGGCTCCTCCGGTGCCTGTACCGACGATGGGAAAACATACAGGGAATGTGATTTCGTTCTGGACGTGGGACTCAGGCTCAGGGATATCCTCCGAGACAAATACGGCATCGAGTGCCGTATGACCAGAGAGAACGAGAAGATCGAGGTGTTTGGCCGTGTGAACTATGACAGCAACGTGGAGCTTCGCGGCCTATACTCCGAGGGCTGCAACATCTTCATTTCCCTGCACACCAACGCCAACGCCCACGGGGTACACGGGTATGACACCTGGTACCAGCCCGTCTACATAAACAAGCCCATGGTGATATTGAACACCATGGCCTGCGATGACGAGCTTATGGTGGATATGGCCAACAGGCTGGGCGTCGCCCTGGCGGAGAAGAATTATGAGCTTGGCATTGCCGCCAACGACACCTTTGCCACCATGCGGGCCGGCGCCGTGCCGGAGTGGGGCGCCTGGCATGACGACGACCCCAGCAGCGCCGGCCTCGTCTGCTGGCGCAAGGGCAACAGGGGCGACTATTACGGTGTTCTGCGGGGCTCCAACTCCGTGGGAGTGCCGGGCATGATTATCGAACACGCCTACCATACCGTCCTTGGCATGCGCAAGCTGGCCAACGACGGAATCCTGGCCCCCATATACGCCGAGATCGACGCGGATTGCATCGCCCGGGCCTGCGGGTTTACGCCGCTGTCGGAGCTGGAATAATACGGCCCGGGACCGTTCCCATGCCGCCTGTTCATCGCCGCCCGAAAGGGCGGCGAATTCTTTGCCGCGCACCAGCGTGTTTTAAATTAATCACCAATTAAAATCTTCAATTCGCGGCGGCCTTTTTTCGTCGTCGCGCGAGCCGCTTTACTTCGGGCTTCCGTTGGCTGCCCTCAGGCGCGGTCTCGGCTTCTTCTCTCCCCACGCGATCTCCGATCGCGCGGGAACCCCGGATGCTTTGTCTGGCGGCTTGAAAATACGAAAGTATTCCCCGCACCGCCTTCCTCTTCTGACACGGAGAATCCCCGCCGCTCGGGGACGTGTCGTAGGGAAACATTGTGAACCTACCTAGCTTAAAATTTTTTCGGTCGGGAGCCTGTGGTGATGCACAGGCTCCTTAGTTTGTGTTATGCTATTTCCAAATCCAGCTCAGCGACCTGTATGAGGATGTCCTCAAGCTCCTGAGGCATGTCATCTAAGATGCCGATGTCCCGGTAGTGGATGACAATCTCTTGGGGAGCGTTGCGGGAATATTTCTTGACACGTTCGCCTACCTCAATTCGCTTAATGAAGGTATGGAGAAGTTCTGGGGTCAACTCGTTTATCTCCGTGTACTTTCGAGCTTTGTCCAGGAAGCGGTCGAAGTTGGTGGTGGAGTCCTTCAGTTCCTGCAGATGTGTGGTTAGCTCCGGGAGTGCGTTCTTGATGTTCTCCTGCTCGAATGTGTACTCGGTGGACAGGATTCTGTACTGCTCGTCTGGAATCCTGCCAAGGACATTGTCTTCAGACAGACTTTGTCAAGGGGGAAAATGAAAAAGACATCTCAGAATACCAGCACTAAGATTTGTTCACGATCATCGTTTCCAATTCTTTCGCTGCAAGGCTCAGCGGTTGGTCTGCCTGTTTCAGAAAATAGATTGGGCGAGTAGGAATTGGCTCGTTCAGTTGGAGGACAAACACGTTTCCCGACAGAATGTCGTCTTGAGCGAAAGCCATTGGCGCAAACCCGATCCCCAAACCATTCTTTATCATTGGGAGAATTTGGTCTGCTGTGGCTACCTCCACATCGGGCTGGAATATCAATCCATGTGTTCCAAACAACTGGCTATAAAAATCGAAGGTCGAAGTATTTGGAGCAAGACCAACTAAGGGATAACATGCTAATTCTTTTAACGTCAGTGATCTCTTCCGTAAAAAAGAGAAAGGGCTTCCGGCGATAGGTATTTCCTGTGCATCCATAATTCTATGGCAATGCACCGTTTTAGGAAAATCGTGTGACGC
>CANQSU010000123.1 GCA_947626585.1 uncultured Oscillospiraceae bacterium | reverse complement strand
AGTTTACCATGGCCCGCATAAAGGCCTCCTGGGCGATATCCTCGGCGGATTGCCGCTCCCCGGTCATCCGCTCACAGTACCCGGCAAGCCAGGACCAATATTGTTCGTAGAGTTCAGGCGTATGACCACCTCTTTCCCTGCATCCGACGCGGGCCGGCCGGTGTCCGGCCGTTTGTCGATTTCGAGCGCTCTCACCTTATAGACGTTTCAGAAAGCGCGGGTGTTTATTGGTAAGGTGGGTTATTACACCGGCCACTCCGTCCTGCCCACCTGCGGCATCGCCGCCCCCTCGGCACTGATTGGCGAGACTGACGATCCCAGGTATTTCGACCACCCGGACCGCTGCAAGGCGGACATCCTGTGGTTCTCCAAGGGGTCCGTGGAGTACACTGTCCCCCTCCCGTGACCCTCCGCAAAACCGCAAGGCCCCCAGTCGGAGTTGACTGGGGGCCTTAAGTTTGCGGGGTGTTCGTGTTTTAAGTCATTTCTCTTATTTTTTACGGCAGCGGACAACGAAGGTGTAATCCAGGTTGTCCACAGTGACGGTGACGTTGACCGTGCCGGTACCGGTGACGGTCAGGGTGGCCTTCATGCCGGTCTCGTCGGGGATGACGGTCATGGCGTCCGCCTTATCGCAGGACCAGGTAGGGATGCTGGTGGCGTTGGACGGGGTAACGACGGCCGTGACGTTATAGGTATCACCCACATACAGCACGAAATCGGTGGCCTCCGCGCGGCTGTTCCCCTTGCGGACGGTGATGCTGGTAGCGATAACGGGGACGGGGACGTCGGAGGAGTCACCGCCGGTGCTGTCGGTTCCGCCGCCCGTGGAGTCGTCGGGGCTGCCGCTGGAATCATCGGGGCCTCCGCCGATGCTGTCGGTGCTGCCGCCCGCGGAGTCACCGGGGCGGCCGACGACGCCGTCGGTGGAGTTGTTGTAGGAGTCGCCGCCGGCGGTGTCGTTCGGGTCGGTATCGTTGGCGCAGGTGACCAGGATCACAATGACCGCGGCGATAAGTACGACGATCAGGAGGATGCCGATGATGATCTTCCAGGTGGCGTTGTCGGTGTCGGTCGTCCTCTTTCCTTTTTTATGACGGTGCGCCCCGCAGTAAGGGCAGCGGCTCCGGAGACTGGAATAGGTCCGGTCACATCTTCCGCATTTCGTCTGAGGTATGAGTCCCACGTATATCCCTCCGTAAAATCTCATTGGAAGAGGGGGGATACGGCACGGGGCCGCTTTCTCCCCAATTTACATAACATTTTACCTCATTCTCCCTGATTCGTCAAGGGAAAAACAAAATAAATTATAAACATTCTTTTACCAGGGCCTCCGAAAGGAACCCGGTGAGGGCATTCCGGCATTTTTTCATGTCCACCACGTAGCTGAGACCGTGTCCCGCGCCGGGGACGGTACAGAGCTTTTTGGGGCCGGCGTAGGCCTCATAGTTTTCCCGGCCCATCCGGCAGGGCACGAAGTCGTCGGCCTCGCCGTGGATGAAAAGGGCGGGGAGCGAGGCGCGGCGGCCCGCCTCCAGGGCGGAACACTCCTCCACGTCAAAGCCGCCAATGACCCTTCCGGCCAGCCGCACCATGGGATAGCAGATCCCGACGGGCAGATGCCAGCTTTTAATAACGGTACATATGATATCCTTTGGCGAGGTGTAGCCGCAGTCGCAGATGATACCGGCGACGCTCGGGGGAAGCTTCTCCCCCGCCGCCATCAGGACGGTGGAGGAGCCCATGGAAAGACCCTCCAGGATGATCCTCTTGCCGGGGAAGCGGCCCTCGGCGTATTTTATCCACTCTATAAGGTCCCAGCGCTCCCGGATACCGAAGGTCATGGCCATGCCGCCGGACCTGCCGTGGGCGCGCTGGTCGGCCATAATCATGGCAAAGCCCTGGGAATGGACATATTCGGAGGAGCAGGAGAAGTCGTTTTCCGACATGGAGCGGTAGCCATGCATCATAATGACCACGGCCCGGGCGTTCTCCCGGTCATAGACCCGCCCGAAAAGCCTGACCCCGTCCCGGGCCCTGATCGTCACATCCTCGTGGGGCGTCTCCCGGCAGTAGCGTTTGCCGGCGAGGATGAGGTCGGCATAGGGGCGCAGCTCCGGCTTCAGGGCGAAGTTGTGTTTTGTGAAGTCGGCGTTGGTGTGGCCCTGAAAGGCCATGAGATAAAACAGGATCTCGAGGAGGACAAAAAGGGCGAAAGCGGCAAGAATTATGTAAACTACAAGCATAGGGATGCCTCCTTTGGGTTGGCGCGGTGAGGGAGGGCCGCCGGGGGCGGCCCCCTACATTTTGTCGGAATCGGGCAGGTCCTTCAAGGGCACGGTGACGTCCAGGCCCTTGAAGCCCTCGCCAATGACCTCATTGGCGTGGAGCATCACGGCGAAGGAGCCGGGGGCGAGGGTACGGATCATGTCCTTGACCTCGTAGATCTGCTTGGGGGACACGGCGATCATCAGCATGTTCCTTTCGCTGTGCTGATACATGCCCACGGCGGGGACCATCGTCACGCCCCGGTCCAGCTTTTCCATGACGGCCCGGCTGAGCTTTTCGCAGGACTCCCCGTCGGGGGTAATGACCTCAAAGACCACGGCCTTGTTGAAGCCGTGGATCATCCTGTCGGTGGTATAGGAGCAGACGGCGATGGCCGCGCCGGCGTAGATGCCGGACTCGATGTCCCCGAAGGCGAAGACGGAGGCCAGGACCACGGCGGCGTCGCAGATGAAGATAAAGGAGCCGAGGGATAAATGGCGTATCTTCGTGACCAGAAGCCGGGCCAGGAGATCGGTGCCGCTTCCCGCCACGTAGCCCCGGACAAGGACGGCGCCGGAGACGCCGTAGAGCGCGCCGCCGCATACGGAGGCCAGGAGCCTGTTTTCCGTCAGGCACGGCAGGAAGGAGAGGAGGTCGGCAAAAACCGAGAAGGCGGCGGTGGACAGAAGCGCCGAGAGGGTGTAGGCCGGGCCCTGGGAGAACCAGGACCAGATAAACACCGGCACGGAGATAACGAACACCACGGTGCCCACGCTGACGGGCAGGAGGGAATTGACGATAACGCCGATGCCGCCGAAGCCCCCGGCGGCGATCTCGTTGGGCGTGAAGAAGCAGTCCAGGGCCGCGGCAAGGCCCAGATTGCCCACCGCGATGTAGAAAAGCGATTTCAGGGATACCCTATAGGCGGACATGGTTCACCTCTTAAACGATTCTGAATATCCAACTCACTCCATAGAGGACAAAGCCGAGGACGATATAGAAGCCCAGGGCCATGAGAATGTTTCTCGTCCAGTTTTTGATGCCCTGCTCGTCCAGGTCCATGAAGGAGTAGGGGTAGCGGTAGACGCCGCTCTTGGGGTTGGGCCCCAGGATCCGGGCCCTCAGCATGGCGAAGGCCAGATAGGCCAGGGGGATCAGGAGCCAGGCGAACACCGCCGCAAAGGGCACGTTTTTGTCCGCGAACACCAGCCACTGCAGGAGAACCAGCAGGGGCACCGCATAGTGGACGTCCAGATTCTTGAAGGTGGCCCACTCGGCCCTGAAATCCTCCCCCTGCTTCCTCCTGTAGTCGGGCACCAGCAGAAAGTGGTAGATGAGGTGGGTCACCCAGATCATCAGGGTCAGGCTGTAGCGTACCCCCGCGCCGGCAAGGCGGTCATACACGTCGCCGCCGGAAAGCGCGAAGATGAAGAGGAGCAGCTGATAGACGCCGGTGATGAGGTTGGAGAGATTGGTGTAGTAGGAGAAGGTGCCGAGGCGGTAGCGGCCGTGGTGAAGTCCGGCCTGGAGAAACACCCCCACGAGGGCGAGCGCGGCAATGACCAGAGAGCTTGCGATTTCAATCGCGTGGATCATAAAAAATCAGCCTCCCAACTATTTTTTCTATCTATAGAATAAATCTTTCAGCCAACATTTGCAAGTAAAATTTCATCGATTCTTAACAACGGCGGGGAATGAATGTGCTATACTGTAGGCTGAGGTGATGCGGCGTGGCTTTCATCGAGTTTGAGAACGTGAAAAAGATATACCGCTCGGGCGAGGTGGAGGTAGAGGCGCTCCACGGGGTGTCCTTTGAGGTGGAAAAGGGCGAGATCTGCGTTATTGTCGGCCCGTCGGGAGCCGGGAAAACGACCCTGCTCAACATATTGGGCGGCATGGACGCTTTGACCGGGGGAAGGATCACGCTGGACGGGGAGGCGATCTCCGACTACCCGCCAAAAAAGCTCATCGCCTATCGGAGGCGGGATGTGGGGTTCGTGTTCCAGTTCTACAACCTCATCGAAAACCTGACAGCCCTTGAGAACGTAGAGCTGGCGGCCCAGATCTGCCCCGATCCCCTGGACGCGGCGGAGACGCTGAGGGCCGTGGGTCTTGGGGAGAGGCTCCGCAACTTCCCCTCCCAGCTGTCCGGCGGCGAACAGCAGCGCGTGGCCATCGCCCGCGCCTTGGCCAAAAACCCCAAGCTCCTTCTCTGCGACGAGCCCACCGGGGCGCTGGACTACAACACCGGCAAGCAGATCCTGCGGCTTTTGGAGGACACCAGCCGGAAGTCCGGTATGACGGTGATCATCATCACCCATAACTCGGCCCTGACGGCCATGGCCGACCGGGTCATCACCGTGCGCAGCGGCACGGTGCGGGACGTGAAGCTGAATCCGAACCCGACGCCGATTTCTGAAATAGAGTGGTGAGATAAATGTCTCCTCTTTTCAAGAATACATATCGTGAGATCCTGCGCTCGCCGGGGCGGTTTTTGGCTATTCTTGCCATCATCGTCCTGGGGAGCGGGTTTTTCGTGGGTCTCAGGGTGTCGCAAAAGGCCATGACGGCCACGGCAAACACGTATCTTGACAAGACGAGCTTCTACGACTTCTCCGCCGCCGCCACCCTGGGCCTCACCGACGAGGACGTGGACGCCATGAAGGCCGATCCCGACGTGCTGGACGCGGAGGGGAGCTTCAAGACGGACGTCCTGGTCAATTTTGGGGAAAACATCGACTACGTTTACGCCTTTTACACCTTGCCCGAGAGGATCAACGTGCCGGATGTCATCGAGGGGCGGCTGCCGGAGAACGATAACGAGTGTCTGGCAGACTCCTGGGCCAACAAATCCATCGGGGACAAGATCTATCTGTCCGAAACCAACGACTCCGACACGCTGGACCTGTTTTCTGAGCGGGAGCTGACGGTGGTGGGGATCTGCACCTCGCCGCTGTACCTCAACTTTGAGCGGGGAAGCACGTCCCTGGGGTCCGGGTCGGTTTCGGCCTTCTGCTATGTCCTGCCCTCCGCCGTCGACGCGGACTACTACACCTCGGTCTATCTGCGCTGTCCCGACATGCCCGAGGGGTACACGGAGGCCTATGACGAGAGGAGCAGGGCCTTGGAGGACCGGCTCACAACGCTGGCGGAAGGCCGGGCGGACGCGCGCTACGACTCCGTCAAGCGAGAGGCCGAGAGCGAGCTTGCGGACGCGGAGAAGGAATATAACGACGGCCTGAAGGAATATCGGGACAAGCGGGCCGACGCGGAAGCCGAGCTGAGCGACGCCTGGAAAGAGCTTGAGGACGCCAAAAAGGAGCTGGACGACGCCGCGACAGAGATTGAGGACGGCAAGACCGAGCTGACGGACGGCAAAAGGGAGCTTGCCGACAACGAAAGGACGCTCCGGGACGCCAAACGGGAGCTGGACGACGCCAGGGCCCAGCTGGACGACGCCAAAGCCGAGCTGGACGAGGGCTGGGAGGAGTACGACAAGGGCGTATCCGAGCTTGAGGAGGAGCGCTACAAGGGACAGCGGGAGCTGGACAGCGCCAAGGCCCAGCTGGACGACGCCAAAGCCGAGCTGGACGAAGGCGAGGCGGAGTACGAGCGGGGACAGAGCGAATACGATTCCGGCATGAGGCAATACAACAGAGGGCTTTCCCAATATAACGCCGGCGTCGCGGAGCTGGACAAGGCGGAGAGGGATTATAATGACGGCGTGAAGGAGCTTGACGGCAGCAAGAACGAGTTGAAATCCAATCTCCAAAATATTCTCGCGGCGGCGCCAATACTGGGCCTGACCCTCCCCTATGCCGACGCGAACGAGTTCTATGACGCGTTGATGGCGGAGGACGCGCCGGCGTTGGCCGCGCTCAACGCCGGTCTGGCGGTTGAAGACGGGCGCACCGCCGAGGGGATCGTCGCCGCCATCAAAGCCGGGGAGCGGCAGCTCAGCGACGCCCGCGAGGAAATAAACTCCGGGCGTTCGACGCTGGACGACAGCTGGAACCTTCTCAGCGATTCCAAGGTCGAGCTGGACGAGGCCAAAAGGCAGCTGGACGAGGCGCGTCAGGAGCTGGACGAGGGCTGGGCGGAGTACCGGAGCGGGCTTGCCGAGTACGAGGACGGTTTGAACGAGTTCAACGCCTCCGTCGCCGAGGCCGAGCGGGCGCTGGCGGAGGCCAACGACGAGCTTATGGACGCCCAGGCCAAATATGACGAAGGACTGGCGGAATATAACGACGGACTCCGGGAGTATCAGGACGGGCTTCGCAAATACAACAACGGCAAGGCGGAGCTGGAGCAGGCGGAAATCGACCTTGCCGACGCGGAACAGCGGTACGCGGACGGGCTGAAGGAATATGAAAACGGCTTATCCGAGTACGAGGACGCCAAAGCGGAGGCGGAACGGGAGTTTGCCGACGCGGAGGAGGAGTTGGCGGACGCCAGGGCGGAGATCGACGACGCAAGGCGCCAAATCGACGAGATTGAGCGCCCGGAGACCTATCTTCTGGGCCGCTGGGGCAACGTGGGCTATGCGTGCTTCGAGTCGGACGCCTCTATCGTCCGGTCCATCTCCTCGGTGTTCCCGGCGTTCTTCTTTCTGGTGGCGGCGCTCATCTGCCTGACCACCGTCTCCCGGATGGTGGAGGAACAGCGCTCACAGCTGGGAGTGCTGATGGCCCTGGGCTATTCGAAGCTCGCGGTGATGGGCAAATTCCTTGTCTACTCCGGCACGGCCACGGTCATCGGGAGCCTCGCCGGGATCCTGCTGGGCTCCAAGGTCATCCCCCTTGTGGTGTGGCAGGCCTACAAGATCATGTATTCCTTCTCGGACAGGATCGAGTTTTTCTACGATTTCAGGCTGTCCACCGTGACGTTTCTTCTGTATCTCGTCGCCATGCTGGCGGTGACGTGGGGAAGCTGCCGGAAGGAGCTTTCCGACGTGCCGGCCAACATCATCCGCCCCAAGGCCCCCAAGGCCGGAAAGCGGGTCGTTCTGGAGCGGATCCCCTTCCTCTGGAACCGGCTCAGCTTTCTCTGGAAGGTGACGGTGCGGAACATATTCCGCTACAAGTCCAGGGTCTTTATGATGATCCTGGGCATCGCCGGGTGTACGGCCCTGATGATGACCGGCATGGGCATCAACGACTCCATTCAGAATGTGGTGGACTACCAGTTCACGGAGATCTCCCTCTACGATTTTACGGTGACCTTTTCGGGCCACCTGGATCCGTCCCTGCGGACGAAATTTCTTTCCGACACCGCGGGTCTGGCCGAGGACGCCCTGTTCCTCCATCAAAGCTCCTTCACGGTCACGGCCAACAGGACGGAGAAGGAGGTCTACCTGAACGCGGTGGACGCGGAGGGGCTTGACAGGATCGATGAGTTCATGGACTTCCACGACGGATCCGCTCCCCTGCCCTTCCCCGGAAAGGACGAGGCCCTCATCAACAACGGCCTTGCCATGAAGCTGAATGTGAAGGCCGGGGACGTGATCGAGCTTCGGAACGACGACGGGGTCAGCATGGAGTTGACGGTCTCCGGCGTCTATGACAACTACATCTATAACAACATCTACATAAGCTCCGATACCTACGCCGCCCACACGGGCGGCGACGCGGACATCAACTACGCGCTGGTGCTGAAGGACGGCGCCGTCTCCACCGGCGAGGCCCTGGCCTCTATCCTGCGGATGGACGACGTGCTGACGGCCTCGGCCAGCGAGGATATGAGGACGCGCATCGGGAGCATGATGGAGAGCCTCATCTACATCGTCCTCCTGACCATCGTCTGCGCCGCGGCCCTGGCCTTCGTGGTCATTTACAACCTGACCAACATCAACATCCAGGAGCGGCTCAGGGAGCTGGCCACCGTGAAGGTGCTGGGCTTCTTCGACCTGGAGTCGGCGTTGTATGTGCTGCGGGAGAACGTGCTTCTCACCGTTCTCGGCGCGGCGGCGGGTGTACCCCTGGGGCTGGCGCTGAACGCCTACGTCATCGGACAGGTCAACATTGACCTTATCCACTTCACGCCCCGGGTCCTGCCCATGAGCTACGTCTGGTCGATCGCGCTGACCTTCCTGTTCAGCATGATGGTGGACGGGCTGATGTATCTGCGGCTCAAGCGCATCAACCCCGCCGAGGCGCTGAAGGCGGCGGAGTAATGGCGTTCCTTCGCGAGGAAAGGTAAATCATAACCCCCGGTAAACCGGGGGTTTGACTTACCCCTAAAAGGGGTAAGTACAGGCTTAGCCCCTGGAAGGGGCTCCGAAGTTTAGCACCGCATCCCCTTGTCGGAGCAAAGCGACGGAAAATCGCCCTGACACTCGGGTGTCAGGGCGGTTCAGACTGTAGACAAAGCCTCGCGGAGCTTCGCGCCCACAGGCGCGAAAATATTCCTTCCGTTGGCAAAGGCTTTGCCTT
>CANQSU010000122.1 GCA_947626585.1 uncultured Oscillospiraceae bacterium | reverse complement strand
ACGCCACGGCCATGCTCCGGGCCGCCAACAAGAAAATCCGAGACCTGGAATCCCAGCTCGGTGCCGGGCTGACAGGTGACGCCTTGTCCGCCGGCATGAAGCACTACGAGGACCTGTTCCGCGCCTGGTACGAGCGGGCCGGGTTCCACTATGCCAGCGTCACATTCACACCCTGGTGCCTCCAGGCCGACTTCGGCGACGAGCTGGTAAAGCCGGGCCAGCCCGAGGCCCACTGCGCGCCCCACGCCCTCTTTGACCTCATGTGCGTAGAATATTCGATAAACGCCCTGGAAAAGCACGAAGACACCTTCAAGGACATCCTCCTGGCCACGGACTACAACCGGGAGGAGCTCACCAAGATCTTCAAGTCCAATTTCCCCGGCAGCCGCATCTCGAAATTTGAATATCACAAGGACCGGGAACTCTGGACCATGCGCTTCGTGGCGCTGGTCCCGTTCCAGGATATCTATGCCATGGCTGAAAAATGCCTGGAGAAAGAGAAAACGACATGAGGATCCTATACGAACTCGACCCGAAGGTCGACCACCAGACGGAGGACACGCCCTACCTGCTGCTGATGGACATGCCAGAACAATGGTGGCGCGGCTTCATCTTAAACGTAGAAGTACAGGAAAACGACGTGGACGGGGCCGAAAAAGCGGTCTGCAAGTTCCTGGACGCCATGCCGGCCGGAACACGCATCCATGGCGTCGAAAACGAAGCCCTGGAAGAACGCCGCAAACGCTTCGTAAAAGCGGCCAAGAAATACGGCCTCGGCCCGGAATGCTGGCTCCGCCGCGTGGCCTTGGACGGAAAGCGGCACAAACTGGGCGGCGGCGTATTCCACGGCCGCGTCAAACAGATCGAGACGCGCCCGCGCAAATACAGGGTCATGGTATCCGGCACGGACGGCTGCTGCATGTGCTCGGTCGAGGAGATCCGGGAAGCCATCGAAAATGAACAGATAGGAGTGACAGCACAATGATCATCTGCTATACAGAAAACGGCCAAAAGCTCTGGGCCGAAGTCCAGGGTAATTCCGACGAGGCCCTGGCAAGATTCATCGCCAACGCCAAACCCGGCGTCCAGGTGAACGCCGTCTTCTCCATGGACGACGACCGCTGCGGCAATGAAATGGGCAAGTACAAAAACGCGTTTGACGCGTCGGCCAACAGATACGGCCTGCGGACGGACGACTGGAATCGGGAGGTCATGCTCGGCGGCAGGGCCGCCAGGATCCGCGGCGTCGTCCCGGGCCGGCGCAAATACGTGATCCGGGTGTTCTTCCCGGCTGACAACGAATACCGGCTCTACACGGCTGCCTCGGTCAGGCGCGCCATCGAGGCCGCCGACCGTGCGAAAGGAGAATGCTATGCCTAAAGGGAAGAAATTCGACGCCGCGGAAAAACACTTCCGTGAAAAAGAGATCCGGCTGAACCGCCAGCTCCGGGCGGCCGAGGACGCCCGACGCGCGGCGGAAAAACACGACGCCGAAACGACAGCCGAGAACCAGAAGCTGGAGGCAGAAAATGAAAAGCTCCGCGCCGAAAACGTCAGACTCGCGGAACTCATGGAACTGACGCCCGAGCAGCGCAAGGACCTGTTCGAGCGCATCGACGCCGAAAAGAAGCTGGCCCAGACCATGTCCGCCCTCGGGCACATGGGCCGCACATTCCTCGGCCCCTACGGGCTTTAAGAAAGGATGGTACCCATGGAAAAAATGTATGATGTCCTGCTGGACCCCAAAAAGGCCAACCTGAAACTGGCCCCCGGCACGTCGTCCGTCTATCTTTACGTCCAGGAATGCGACTGCGGCTGGGACTTTACGATCTATGACGGCCAGCACCTGACCGAGATCGACGGCGGCCAGCTGGAAGACCCCGAAAACGAATTCGAGAACAACGAGTCCCTTGCCCGGGAGATCCTGGACTTCATGGACGTGAGCGGCGTCCAGGACATCCAAGAAGAGGACGACGAGGAATTCATCGAATCGTTCCGATCCTGACTTTTTCATCATAAAAGACAAGGAGGACAGAACAAATGCCTGAAAAGAAACAGCCCGCGGCCATCACCCTGACGGTCCGCACCCACGACCACGCGGAACACTCCATCAGTCTGGAGACGCTCCTGAACACGCTGGGTATCGACAAGGATAGCGCCGACTGCGTCATCCTGGAGATCACCCAGGATGGAAACGACCTGACCGCCTCGGCGCCGGTCCATGAGGCCGAATATCCCGGCATCGCACTGGATGCCCATGACAATCATAACCGCGTCATCTACCTGGCCAACGCCGAGTTGCCCAACGACGACTATCCTGATACGTCCGTTGCCCGCCTCTATGCCGGCTATGCCCAGTTCGAGACAGACGCGCCCATCGCGGCCGTATTCACGCCCATGCGCGGGTCCGTCCTGCCGGAGTACAAGCCCGCGCCCACCAAGCTGGTCTACGTGGACACGGAGCTGGCCCAGTACCGGCCCTGGGACCACGACGCACACCCGGAACACCTGGAGGAGGAAAAGCGCGCATGATCTACGTCATTATAGGCCGGACCTGTTCCGGCAAGGACACGTTCGCCTCGGAGCTTGAGAAGCAGGGCCTGAAACGGGCCATGACCTGGACCACCAGGCCCCAGCGCGGCCCCGAGGACAACAAGTACATGTTCATCTCCAAAGAAAAGGCCGCCTCGATCCCCGAGGAAAACAAGTTCCTGAAAACAGTCCTGGACAACGGCTACGAGTACTTCTGCGACCCGTCCACCCTGGACCAGGCAGACTTCATCATCCTGGAACCGGACGGCCTGAAGGAACTCTGCAAGGGCCTCCCGGACCTCTGCGTCAACCCGATCTACATCATGGCCAGCGACGAGGCCAGGACCGAGCGCGGCAAGACCCGTCCCGGCGGGCCCGACGCCTTCGACGCCCGGAACCGGGCCGAGGCCGCCCGCTTCACGGATTTCGAGGCGCACCTCTCTGACGACCGCCCGGGCTACATCTCCGACGGCGCAAGAAACTGCTGCTCCCCGTACGTCCTGTACAACAGCGACGCCCAGGGGCTGATGGACCTGAAGGCGTCCGCCGTGGAGTTCAGGAACCTGATGCAGGCGCACGACCGGGTCATCAAGATCATCGAGCGGGCCATCCGGATGCACATCGTCAACCTGTTCCCCGACGGGCACATCCAGGTGTGGCTCAACACGCCGGAAAACCCCGAACCGCATCCCGAGCCGGTGTCAAAAGACGTTTTCGCCGGGTACACGCTCAGCTCCAACGACGGCCTCTCGACCCTGATCACGTCCTGGCTCGCCAGGGACACGGATCCCGGATCCGTCTTCAAAAATTAAGCAACGGCCGTCCCGGCGGGATTGAAAAACGTCCCGCCGTGTGGTATAATAGCAACTGCAAAACCAAGCGAAAAGGAGCGGATCAGGATGTCCAAGAAAAACTCTGCGCCGGAGATCGACGCCCGCAAGAACCAGGACGACGCCGTGCGGGAGCGCCGTACCTGCAAAGACTGCGGAACATGCTTCATCATCACCATCGGGGAAGCCAACTGGTATGAGTCCCGTGGCCTGAAACTCCCCGCCCGCTGCCCCAGCTGCCGGAAGAAGCGTCGCGTCTTGGCGGGGAACGAGAAGAACTGAGTACATCGGTTCCACGGGTTCACCCACCAGGGCAAAGGCTTTTCCGGAACAGGGCACAACCCCGGCACGCGCTGTCGCGCATGCCGGGGTTTCTGTTTTGTCAGGAGACGATGTGGTGAAAATCAGTAGCCGCTGACAAACATCTCCACTTTTTTTTCATGGATAGGAGGAATGCATATTGACACTGCCGCCGAAAACAGAATATAGGATCCCGTTGGGTGCGAAGACGCCTGTTTACGAGTTCACCGGGACCGAACGCTTTCTCTCGAATTTCTACCCCAGCAAGATCGTCTATGAGGGCGGGGAATACACCTGCGTCGAATCGGCGTTCCAGGCCGCAAAGACGCTGGACCTGCGGCTCCGCCAGGACTTCCAGAAAAACGGTGTCTACGCCGACCCGTCCAAAGCCAAGCGCCGGGGACGCCGGCTGGACCTGCGGCCGAACTGGGAAGACGTGAAGGAATCCGTTATGCTGGACCTGCTCCGGATCAAGTTCCACGACCCGCTGCTCGCCGGCATGCTCATGGCCACCGGGGACCGCCCTCTCATCGAGGGAAACACCTGGAACGATACCTACTGGGGCGTGTGCGCCAACAGGGGCATGAACCGTCTTGGGATCCTGCTCATGCAGGTCCGGTCTGAATTATAAGAAACAGGAGTCGATAAAACATGGTCATCACAGGAAATATCCGCAGCATCAACCCAGACAGGTACTTCAAGACCTTTGCGATCGTCCGCAGTATGACCTACAACCCGGCCCCCGGCCGCATCATCCAGATGCCCGAGCTGGCCCCCAGCTCCGACCTGTTCTTCACGTACCGCAAGCTCGTCCGTGACGGGAACTGGAACAGCCGCACCTACAACGAGATCTACGTCCCCCGGTTCATCCACGACATCGAGACCAACCCCCGTGCACTGAAGCTCCTGGACAGCATCGCCCGCACCAGCAACAACGGCAAGGACATCGCGCTCGTCTGCTTCTGCGGCGACCCGGGGCTCTGCCACCGCAGCATCGTGGCAAAGATGCTCCGGGACAGGGGCGCCGACGTCACCGCCGGCTGACAAAACGACATACGGAAAGACCGCCGTACCCGGAAGGGTGCGGCGGTTCTTTTTTCCAACAAAGACAACACAAGCACTTTTGTTATTTTCCATATAAAAATAATAACAAAAATATTGATCCAGCCACCCGGCTGTGCTATAATAAACACAGAAAAGGAGGTGCCGCCATGGCAAGAAAGCGGTCCGAGGATCGCGTACCAATTGACTGGCATACAAAGAACGCAACCTACAAACGCTGCGGCGGCGTCTGCGCCCACTGCGGCAAAAAGCTCGAATTCAAACAGGCCACCATCGAACACGTGATCCCGTTGGCCAAAGGCGGGAAAAACAAGGCAGAAAACTTCGTCATCCTGTGCGAAGACTGCAACAAGGCCAAATCTGATGACATCATCCCGCCAAAGGAATACTACCCCTATTTAAGCAAACAGCACCAGGAGGACCTGGACAGGCTCTTCAAGGACTACATCAGCTCCGACGACTATCTCGACATGGACAACCTGTTCGTCGTCGACTGGTTCGACCTGAAGGTCCAGCGCCCGTTGATGCTAAAAAACAACAAGATCATGTTCATGCCAATGACCATGCACGTCAAAAAGCTCCGCCCGGAAGCGACCTTCGAAAACCTCCAGATGTTCACGGGCCGTCTCACTTATGAAGATAAGACGCTGATGGCCGTCAGCCCGGAAAGGCTCACGGGATCCTGGTACGAGCTGACCAGCAACGGGAAGCTCGTCATGACCTTCAACCCGTACCTGGCTGACGGGACGAACGACACGGCGGCCATCATGGGGCCGTGGCCGTACATCCTGTGCCTCGACTATTACATCAACCCGGAACTGGACTTGAAGGGACGTCTGGTGGAGCCAACGCTCTACGAGATCATGGACGCCCTGATCGGCAAGCTCGTGGATTCCATCATGTCCGGCGGCCGCGGCCAATGCATCATGGTCCGGCTGCGCTGCCCCGCGTCCGGGAAATACGTCGACACGGTCTGCTCTGCGTACGCGACGATCCTCGGGCCCGCCGCGGACATCTTCGACGTAGAGTTCCATGACGACGCGCTCCCCGGGAACAAGGTCCGGCACATCCAGTACATACAGTTCGCGGGAAACCACTCGGAACTCCGTAAATTCATGAACTCCCGCACCGGGGACCAGAACAAAGGCCTGACGCCTGATGAGGACAAAAGCAGGCTCCAGGAACAGCTAGTCGAACGGCTGAAAAACACCCCGAAAGTCAACAAAAAATCCAGAAGCCATTAAGGAGGAAAACACATGTACCAGAACAAAGCGCTCACCGTGGCCGACACGACGACTGCCATGAACGGCGTCCAGGCCCAGCCCTACCAGACCCCGCGCCTGCGGTTCAACACCTATGCCTTCGCAAAGGACTACAAAACATGGGACGACATCGTGACGGAAGCCACGTTCAACGCCTGCAAGCTCTGCATGAAAGCCTACGGCGGCATGCGCAGCCGCGGCCCCATCGGCCGCACGGTCAGCGTCAAGAAAAACGGCTTCGTCTACCTGTACCAGGTGCACGAGGACAAGCACGCCTGGCCCGTCGCCTTCACGGCAGAAGCCATCGACAACGACCTGACACAGTACTACCTGAAGGCCCAGGAGACGGCGGACGCCCTGCTGGTGGCGGACGACGCCCTCAGTCCCGAACAGCATAACTGATCTGAAAAAGAAACCGAAAACTGAATATAAAAAACCGGAGGTGCCATATGGCGGAAAAAACACGGAAACACGTACATAACAGCGCACAGGGCATGTTCACGAAATACTGGCCCGTCATCGCTTTAATTTTCGGGATCATCCTCGGGACGGCCGTCCCGCAGCTGGCCACGGCATGGCATGCGGCCATATTCACGACCGTCACCGCAGCCGGCGCCATGGCCGCCATACGGCACATCCGGAACAAACAAGGAACAACGGCCGCCAGCCGTGTTCATAACTAAAAACACATGAGAAAGGAGAAAATCCAATGGTCAATTTGGAAAAGCAGCCCAAAAACATGACCGTGCAGGTCTACATGGGTTCCAAGGCCGAACTGCTCGGCCGCTGCACCGTGCTCATCGCCCAGGAGGGGTCTGTCATCCCCGTCCCCGTGGACGTCATGGCGCAGGCCGCGTACCCCGACGAGGTCGTTATCGTCAAAACGTCAGAGAACATGGCGAGCAAGGCCGCCATCGTCATCGCGCAGACGATCCTGAACACTCCCGGCATCCAGAGCCCCGTCTTCATCTCCTGCACCGACAAGCCCACCCTGGACGCACTCTGCAGCGTGGAGTACCCCTCCCCCGACAACGGCAAGCCCATCCGCCTCGTCGCCGCCGGGACGGCAAAGCCCGCCGCGCCCGCAAAGAAAACGCCGGACCGTCCCCGCAAGGCCAGCGCGCCGAAGTCCGTGAACAGGACGGACAAGCCCGAGGCGAAAACCGAACCCGTTGCCACCGTAAAGACAGATCCTCCTAAGGACGACAAGGGCGATGAAAACGCCGGGGCGGAAACCGTCATGCCGAAACCAGAGGCGCAGGACCTCCCCGACGCCGACCCGGACCTCGTGACCCCTACCGGCGAAGTGAACCTGGAACCCAAGCCCGAGTATAAGGACCCGGAGCCGACCAAGTCCGACAACGCCGCCTCCAGGATCCTGCACATCATGCGGACCAAGGTCCCCGCCGGGTGCATCGCGCCCTGCCTGGACGCCATCCGCGAGGCGGACGACCCCGAGATCACGCTGCCCCTCCAGGTCCGGCTCAAGCTGGCCCGCTCCGGCTTTGACGCCAACCCCGATGAGATCACCGCGAAGCTGGCGCCCGTGTTCGCCGAGATCAAGGCGCTCATGGCCGAGGCCGCGAAATGAGGCGGCTGACGTACATCGGCTCCGACAGCTGGGGCAGGCCAGTCTACCGTGACGGCCAGGGGAACCTGGTCGTTGACGTGGACCCCCGCCCCGGCCACGAGCCGGATCTCTGCACCAAAAACAACAACCGGTTTGACGGTGAACCCTGCGACCCCGTGGACGGCAATGATATCGAATTCGACCCGGAGCGGGTCACCTGGTAAAACCGACGACAAGAAAGGAACAAAGACATGTCCGAGAAGAAAAACGGCATCGCCATCGAGTCCTGGAACTACGACGAGACGGACAAGAACCGCCCGGTGCACCTGAAGTACGCCGACGGGAGCGAACTGCTTGTCCAGAAGTCCGTGTTCGACCGCGCTTTCGGCACCATCGTGGGCGTGGACAAAGACACCTGCGCAGAGGAGTTCGCGATCCCCGACGTCCAGGCAGCCATGCTGCTCCTTCTGCCCAAAGAGGGCGTCACCCTGGAGGAGCTGGCCACCCTGTCCTACAAGATCGGCCCGGACGGCGTCTACGAGACCATCGAGGCCGTGTCCCAGACCGGCAAGTATCACGCGCTGGGCCTCATCCGCCGTGACGCGCTGGACCAGGCTGACAAGGCGTCCCTGGAACGGGCGATCGCTGGCTCGCTGGACGCGTTGTCCCTGGACGTGAACAAGAAGCGGATCCGCACCTACACGGACCCCGAGACCAGCATCAGCGTCCGCGTCTGGCTCGGGACCGACGTGGACCTGAGATAAAAAAAAAGCAAACACGGCCGGCCGGGCCCGTCCTGGCCGGCCATCTACCTTGAAAACTGAATAAGGAGCGAGAATAACATGACACAGTCTTACAAAGCACTGAAATACGGCGGCTACGAAGGCGCCGACGGCGAATACTACTCGACCATCTGGGAGGCGGAACACGGCGTGCACACCCGCGTCTACAATCCGAATGTGGAACCCGTCATGGTCGGCGGCAACAAGATGTGGAAGGGCGCCAACGGCAGATACTATTTCACCAAGGGCGAAGCCATCCGTCAGACCGTTGTAAATCCCTACTCCCCCGCCATCCTGGAAGGCTACACGGAATACCTGAGCGACGAGGAGATCTGCGCCCGTGCGCTCGCCGGGAACCTGCACGCGTACCGCATCTGATATCCAATAGGAGAAAACAGCGCGTCCCGCCGGCATTGCCTGCGCCGGCGGGGCAATTCCAAAAATAAAA
>CANQSU010000121.1 GCA_947626585.1 uncultured Oscillospiraceae bacterium | reverse complement strand
GTGGTGCAAGGGCTCGCCCCAGTTCTCCCGCCGGTGGGCCGTCAGGATCACGAGCCGCGCCCCCTCCGCCCAGGTAAGGTCCGGATGTTCAAAGTGGTTCACCACCGTGGTTCCCAGGGCGTCAATGGCGGTGTTGCCGGTGACGTAGATGGACTGGGGAGGCTTGCCCTCCCGCAGAAGGTTGTCCCGGGCAAGCGCCGTGGGGGCGAAGTTGTAGTCGGCGATGGAGCTGACCGCCTGACGGTTGAACTCCTCGGGATAGGGCGCGCGCACGTTGTATGTACGAAGCCCCGCCTCCACGTGTCCCACGGCGACACCCATGTAAAAACACGCCAGGGCGGAGGCGAAGGTCGTGGTGGTGTCCCCGTGGACCAGCACCACGTCGGGCCTGACCTCCTCCAACACCTTCCTCATGCCGTTCATGACCCGCTCCGTCACGTCGAAAAGCGTCTGACCGGGGCTCATGACCTCCAGATCGTAGTCCGGCTCCACCCGGAAGGCGTCCAGCACCTGCCGCAGCATCTCCCTGTGCTGACCCGTGACGCAGACCACGGTCTCCACGCCCTTTCGCTCCTTAAGCTCGTTGACCAGCGGACACATCTTAATGGCCTCGGGACGTGTCCCAAAGACCAGCATGATTCTTTTCATGTTCCCACCCCCGACAGGAGATATCATATCAGTATCATATACATATTGTATCAGCTTTCAGCCGATAATACAAGTGGTCCGGCCGGGATTTTCCCGCCGGACCGCCTTTTTACAGGAGAAGCGTCAGCACCCACGCCGCGCCCACGCTCCCGGCTCCCATCAGCGAAAAAGCCCACCAGGGAAGATGAGGGAGACGGCTGGTCCTCTGGGACCGGGCGAAGCTCTCCGCCACGGCCTGGGCCTCCTTCAAAAGCCCCTCCGTGGTCACCCCCGGCCCCCGGCCCGTCTCCTCGCGCACTATGAATATCGCCTCGTCAAACACCTTCGGGTCCGGCGACTTCACCACTACGACCCTTCTCGCGATCCCCTTGACCATCAAATCACCTCACAGGAAGTTTTTCCCGGTCCGGGGAAGAATATACATTATGCATTATGAGGAAAACTGCCCGCGGGCCGCCAAGAGAGGCGGCCCCTACGGGGAAAGTCGTACCATTGCGTGTGGATATTATTCGATATGGACGCTTTTTCGCTCATCCTGTCCTTTACTTTTTTACAAAAATATGCTATTCTACACTCGTATTCACGATCCGCATAAATCCGAGGAAATTCGTTTTTATCGAGGGAGGATAACACAATGCTTGATGTTACCCACGTCACCAAAAAATACGGCAAGGTCACGGCCTGCGACGATGTGAGCTTTCATCTGGAGCCCGGAAGCGTCACGGTGCTTTTGGGACCCAACGGGGCGGGAAAGAGTACCATCATGAAGTCCGTCATCGGCTTTCTCAAATTTGAGGGCAGGATCACCGTGGGCGGCTATCCCAACAAGACCGTGGAGGCACGCCGCTTACTGGGCTACATCCCGGAGATGCCCTCCCTGTACCCCAACCTGACGGTCTCCGAGCATATGGAATTTCTGGCCCGGGCCTACCGGCTCACCGGTTACTCCGGCCGCGTGGACGAGCTTTTCCGCCGGTTTGAGCTGGACGACAAGCGCGGGAAGTTCGGCGACGAGCTTTCCAAGGGTATGCAGCAGAAGCTGAACATCTGCCTGGGCCTCCTGCCCGAGCCCGGCGTTATCCTCCTGGACGAGCCCATGATCGGCCTGGACCCCCACGCCATCAAGGAGCTGAAGCTCATCATCGAGGAGCTTCGGAGCCGGGGCCGCACCATGCTGGTCAGCACCCACATCATCGACAGCGTGGACATGCTCTGGGACAGGACCCTCATCATGGACCACGGCGCCATCCGGGCCAACGTCACCCGCCAGGAGCTTGAGGGGGACGGCAGGACCCTGGAACAGCTTTTTTTCGACGTCACCGAGGGCCATTCGCCCGAGACGCCGGAGGAGGGGGCGGCGGAATGAGACTTTTCGGCTATTACGTTCTCCACACCTTCAAAAACCAGCTCAAAAAGCTCTTCAAGACCTGGGTGCTGATCTTCATCCTGGCCTGCGTTGTCCTGGGCATCTGTATCGGCGCCATCGCGGCGGCGGTCACGGACGACGGGGAGGAGCCGGCGGGGGAGGGGGAGATCTATGAGAACCCCGACGATTCCGAGGAGCAGAGCCTTTCCGAGTCGCTGGGCATCGACGAGGCCGGCCTCATCGAGCTTGCGGCCGGGGCGATCGTGCTTTTGATGTTCTTCTTCTACGCCCTGAACGCGGACAAGAACGGCAGCGCCATCTTTCAGCCGGCGGACGTGAATCTCCTGTTCCCGTCGCCCATGCGGCCCCAGTCGGTGCTGATGTTCCGCCTCGCGACCCAGATGGGCCTGGGGCTCCTGGGGAGCCTCTATATGCTGTTCCAGGTGCCCAATCTGTCGGTCAACGCGGGCCTGGGCATCTGGGCCGCGCTGGCCCTGGCGGCGGCCTGGGGCCTCACCGTCGTCTGCGGCGTGTTGATCCAGCTTGCCCTCTACACCCTCTCCGCCACCTATCCCGCCGTAAAGCGCAATCTACGCCGTGGGATCTATCTGCTCCTGGCGCTGATCGCGGCGGCCTTTATCGCTTTCTCCGCCGGCAGGGGAGAGGGGTGGATCCGCTCCGCGGACCGGTTCTTCAACGCGCCCGTCACACGCTTCATCCCCTTCTGGGGCTGGATCAAGGGCTTCTGCGGCTTTGCCGCGGAGGGCAACGCCGCCGGCGCGCTTCTTTCCCTCCTCGCCCTCATCATCGGCGGCGGGGCCCTGATCTGCATCATCTGGAATATCAAGGCCGACTTCTACGAGGACGCCATGGCCAAGAGCGAGGAGCGGGCCGAGCTGATGGCCGCCGCCCAGTCCGAACCCACCGGCGTGGCCGTCAAGCGCAAAAAGGACAGAAGCGAAAAGCTCCTCCGGGACGGCCTTAACCGAGGCGAGGGCGCAAACGTATACTTTTTCAAGACCATGTACAACCGCCGCCGCTTCGCCCATTTCGGTTTTCTTACCAAGACCATGGAGACATACACCGTGGCCGCGCTTCTGGTCGCCGCCGTGTGCCGCTTCGCCGTCCATACGGACGCCCTGGTGCCCATGGCCCTGACCGTGGCGGCGCTGTCCTTCTTCCGGGCGCTGGGGAACCCCCTGGAAAAGGACACCAGTATGGGCTTTTTTATCCTCATCCCCGAATCCACCTGGGCCAAGTTCTTCTGGTCCCTGATGGGAAGCACCGCCTGCTGTGCCCTTGATGTGCTGCCGGCCATGGTTCTGGGGGCGCTTCTGGGCGGGACAAACGTACTTACTGCCCTTCTGGCGGTGCCCGTCATTGTCTCCGTGGACTTCTACGCCACCACGGTGGGCGCCTTCATCAATCTCTCCGTGCCCGTCTCCGCCGGGAAGATGCTCAAGCAGATCATTCAGGTCATGTTCATCTACTTCGGCCTGATACCGGATGTCATCATCGCCGTGGTGGGTATGAGGGTCTTCCACAACACCCCCCTGGCTGTCCTGTCCGCGGCGGTATTCAATATCGTCCTGGGCCTTATCTTCTTTGGCCTGGCGCCCCTCTTTATCGACCCCAGGGGAGGGGAGACGGCAAAGGCCGGAAAACAGTTCTCCCGCCTGGGGCTGGCCGCCTTTGTCATTCTCCTCTCCGCCAACGTGTTTCAGGTGATCTTTGTCGCCGTCGCCGCCCTCGTCTGGCCCGAGGGCGGGGGACCCGGATGGCTTTTATGGCTCGTCACCTTCGTACCCATGTACCTGCTGGCCGTCCCCCTGGGCCTTTTGGTCATGCGCGGGGCTCCGGCGGCGCCCCGTGAGAAAAAGCCCATGACCGCCGGCCGCTTTGCCGCCGTCGCCGTTATATCGATCTTTCTCATGTATGCCGGCAACCTCGTCGGGACCGTTATCCTGAGCCTTATCCAGTCCGCCGCCGGCGCCGCCGCGGAAAACCCGCTGGTGAGCTACACCACCGGGGACAACCTGTTTCTTCAGGTGCTGGTGATGGTCATTATCGCGCCGGTCGTCGAGGAATATGTCTTCCGCAAGCAGCTCATCGACCGCATGAATGCCTACGGGGAAAAGCTGGCGGTGGTCACCTCGGCGCTGATGTTCGGTCTTTTCCATGGGAATCTCAGCCAGTTCTTCTACGCCTTTGCCCTGGGCCTGGTGTTCGGCTGCGTCTACCTGAAAACCGGCAGACTGCGCTGGTCGATCGCCCTTCACATGCTGATCAACTTCCTGGGCGGCGTCCTGGCCCCGTACCTTCTTGACCGCGTCGACCTTAGGGCCTTGGAGACTGTCGACCTTGCCGATACCGCCGCGCTCATGGAGCTGGTTCCCCAGCTCCTGCCCCTGATGGCCTACGGTCTCGCCATGCTGATCCTGACGATCGCCGGCCTTGTGCTGTTCTGCGTCAGGATCCGGAAGGTCAGCTTCGACCCCGCGCCCCTGGAGCTTCCAAAAAAGGAGCGCTTCACCACCGTGTGGCTCAACGCCGGGATGATATTGTTCACGGTTTTGTGCCTGCTGTCCATCGTGACAACGTTCCTGATATAGACACAAACATCGCCGCCCTCTTTCCGGGCGGCGATGTTTCTTTGACTACGCTCTCTCCTCCACCTTCACCACGATCACCGTCATGTCGTCCTCCGCGCCTGTGGCCTTATTGGCGTCGGTCAGGAGCGCGCGGGCCAGAGCCTGGGGGTCGGACTCGTCGGAGGCCAGGTGCTGACGGAGGAGCTTATCGTCCTTGCCCGCTGTCAGCCCGTCGGAGGCCATCAGCAGCATGTCCCCGGCCTGAAGCGTCAGCCGGGTCACCGCCTTTCCGGCGCTTGACTTGTCCGCGAAGCCCACCGGCAGGGCCGAGCCGCCCACGCGCTTTACCGACGAGCCCCGGCGCAGATAGGACGGCGCCGCCCCGTACTTGTAAAGCCGGGCCTCGCCGGAAAACATGTCGAGACGGAGAAGGTCTACCGTGGCGCTCTCCAGACTCTCCTCGTTCCTGAGAAGACACAGGGAGGACAGTATGTCCAGCGTCAGCTCGGGACTCACCCCGGCGCGCAGAAACCGCTCCGTCACCGACGCGGCGCCGGAGGCCATCTTGGCCGCCTCGTGCCCGGACCCCATCCCGTCGGAGAGAAGAACATACAGGATCCCCTCGTCGGTGCGGAAGCACAGGCACCGGTCCCCGGACACGCTCTCCCCGGACTTCTTCGCCGCCGAGGACCCCACGGTCACCGCCAGAGGCTCGGCCTCCATCAGAACGAGCCGTTCGTCGTCGCCCGTGTCCGGTGAGCAAAGCCTCACGCCCAGAACCGAGGACAGGCTGTCCAACCACTTCCTGTCCCGCTTCAAAAGCTTCAGGCTCTGGCTTTTGATCTCCGCCCGGAGTCGTCCTCCACGCAGACGGAACACCGCCACACTGGCGTCCATGGCAAGACCCCGGAGGTATTTCCGGAGCCGCTTTTCCAGCTCCGGCTCCACCTCGATCTCCCCGCCCAGCTCCTTCGAAAGGGAAGCCAGGATCCGGGAGATGTCGTCGTACTGCTCATAGGCCGCGCCCCGGCTTTCCCGGAGCTGCGTCCGAAAGCTCCGGCGTGTGAGATACGCCCGCGCCTCGGAGTTTATCTGGGCCAGAAGCCGCTCCAGCCGGTTGCACCGGCGGGTGAACCGGTCGGGCAGGTCCCCCGCCTCCACCGCGCCCTTTTCCATCAGCACCGGCGTCATGGCGTTCATCACGTCCAGGGTGTCCACATACTCCTCCTGCCAGCACCGGGCGGCGTTGGGGCAGCTGCGGCACACCGCCTCGCTGGCCCGGTCGTATACCAGCGCGGGCGCCTCGCTCTCGTCGTCTCCCGCCCGGACCCGCAGGCTGTCGTACAGCCCCTTGAAGGCCGCCGAGCAGCGGTCCACCCGCTCCCGGGTGTACTCCCGCGCCCTCAGATATCCATAGCCCGAGCCCTCCCGGGGCAGGTACACCGAAAACCGGGCCAGAAGCTCCTCGGGCAGGAGCATGAAGCAGACCGAGGCGGCGAATGTCTCAAAGAGCGCCGGGAACCACCGATAAAACCGCCAGAACCACAGCACCGTCACCGCCGTGGAGGCCACCCAGGCAAGTGTAAAGGTCAGCCGCGCGTCCCGAGAGAATACCCCGGCGATGAGGGCCGAGAACACATAGGACAGGGTGAAGAAGGGCAGTCCGCCCTGGGCCACATCCATGGCCGCGCCCAGGGCCGCCGCCGTGACGCACCCCATGCTCATGCCGCCCCGGAAGGAGACGAACAGCACGCATATGACCGCCAGCACCCGGCCTATGGACAGCACCCCAAAGGGCTCCAGCGCGGCCAGGGACATCAGGAGCGTGGCCCCCAGCAGGATGATGGACGCCGCGCGGGACGCTCTCAGCGCCCTGCCCCCTTTGTCGCCTCGGGCGTTCAGCGCCGTCTCGTAGAAGTACACAAACCCGCCGGCAAAGAAGCTCTCCACCACCCACATGACCGTGGCGGTCACCTCCCAGCCGGAGTCCAGGACGTAGACCCCGCCGATGACCAGTGTAAAGCCGAAGGCCGCCGCCATGGAAAACCACCAGGGCGCGGACGCCTTGAAAAAGTGTACCGCCGCGAAGGTCAGACATAGAATGGCTATGTACTTTACGCTCCACCCGAAGCTTCCCGCCGTCAGCGCGCCCAGGATCGAGCCCAGAAGGGCGGTGACGCCCCACACTCCTCCGCCGGAGGCCGCCGTGAAGGCGACGCCGAAGGGCACGATCCCCCCGAACACCCGTGTCCGGCCCAGCAAAAACGACATCAGAAGCCGACAGGCAAGCTCCGCCGCCCCGGCCCTGTCAAACTCCTTCGGAAATACCGTGCCCCTGGCACCAACAGCCTGTTTCAACAAAAAGTCCCCCTTGTGGATTGGTTTACCATAATACTACACGGTCGACCGGGGAGAATTTCGTCAAACGGGGGAGGGGACATAATTATTTTATCCAATTCATTTCGACAGGTTTTTGAAACTAATATGCGTAAGGGTATTGAAAACCTGAGATCGCGGGTGTATAATATCCTCACAACTTGATACTATTCGTCTTCAGGGCAGGGTGAGATCCCCGACCGGCGGTAAAGTCCGCGAGCGCGTCGAGCGCCGAACCGGTGTGATTCCGGTACCGACAGTACAGTCTGGATGGGAGAAGATGCGCGGCTTTCGCCGCGGACCTTTCGCGCATGGGAACGCGCCTGGACGGACAGTTCAGGCGCATTTATTTTATCCGCGGCACATGCCGCGAAAGGAGAGCTTGTCATGCTTGAGACCCTGAAAGAAAACCTCTCGTTTGTTCTCGTGAGCCTTGCCGTGTTCGCCGGCCTTGTGATCGTGGCGCTTCTGTCCGAGAAGCTGCTGATCAGGGAAAAACGTGTGCTGACCCCCGCCCGCTCGGTGGCCTACATGGGTATGTTCGCCGCCCTCGCCGGCGTCATCATGCTGTTGGAGATCCCCCTCTTCTTCGCCCCCAGCTTCTACAAGCTGGACCTCTCGGAGATCCCCGTCCTCATCTGCGCTTTCTCCATGGGCCCCACGGCGGGCGTTGTCTGTGAATTCCTCAAGGTCGTGGTGAAGCTCCTTTTGAAGGGCACCACCACCGCCCTGGTGGGCGACTTCGCCAGCTTCGCCGTGGGCTGTTCCTTTGTCCTTCCGGCGGCCATCATCTACAACACCCACCGCACCTTCAAACGCGCCGTCGCCGCCCTCGCCGTGGGCGGCCTCATCATGACGGTGTTCGGCAGTCTCTTCAACGCCGTCTACCTGATCCCCGCCTTCTCCAGGCTTTATCACGCCCCCATCGAGGCCATCATCGAAATGGCCCAGGCGGTCAATCCCCACGTCCGGTCCGTCACCGGCCTCGTGGTCATGTGCGTGGTTCCCTTCAACCTGGTGAAGGCTTTGGTCGACTCGCTTATCACCGTGCCGCTCTACAAGCGGGTCAAGAAGCTCATAAAGATGGACAGCTGACGTCCGGGACCTGTACGGCGGGATCGAGGGCTTTTCTGAAATGAGATGTTTCCATATACGCCGTAGGGGCCGTCTCCCGGGGCGGTGCCGTAGGGAAACATTGTGCCCCCCCTAAGTTGATCATGTTTTTCGGTCAGGGGCCTGTGTTGTCGCACAGACCCCTGTGAACCTGCTTTATTGGACGCCCCCTTTGGACGGGTCATTCTTTATGATGCGGTGTTGATTTGGAAGTACACAGCACCGTCCCGGACCAGGGCCGTCACCTGAAAGGTGGAACACACCCTGTCCGGTTCCTCCGCAGCCAGAAGCGCGTCCTCGGCTGTCAGCGTGATCGTCAGAGCCGCCTCGTCCACCGCCGCGTTATACCACGCCGCCCCGCCGGGGCCCTCATAGAAGTCCCGGAGGGCATCGAAGGCCCATCGGAGCCGGCCGGCCGGGAAGCGGGTGGGCGCGGCCTCCCCCGCGTCCAGACAGACGGGACAGCCCTCCTGCGCCAGCAGGAACGCCGGGAACAGGACCGCACTGTTCTCGCCATATTCCCGCAGATATGCCGCCGTCATCATGTCCCCGGCAAAGTCATACAGCCAACGCCTCCCCTCCCCGGGGTAGCAGCATAGCAGGGCGTACCGGCCCAGGCCATCCTCCGGATACACGGTGAACAGCCGATACTCCGTCCCGTCCAGACTCCACACCGCCGCGCTCCCGTCCACCCCGGGCTGGGACAGGATGTGGGCGGTCAGCT
>CANQSU010000120.1 GCA_947626585.1 uncultured Oscillospiraceae bacterium | reverse complement strand
GGAGGAGGCGCCGTCCCTCGGCAAGCCCGTTCTGGTCCTCCGGGACGTGACCGAGCGGCCCGAGGGGGTCAAGGCCGGGACCTTGCGGGTCATCGGGACAAGCGAAAATGTGATCTACGAGGAGTTCAAAGCGCTTTTGACAGACGAGGAGCGCTACAACGCCATGTCCCGCGCCCAGAACCCCTATGGCGACGGTCTGGCGTCCCGCAGAATAGCGGATATTCTCTTAAAAGGCAGAACGACGGTGTAATATTTATTTAATAAGAATCTTACATTCGCGGCGGTCTTTTTTCGTCGTCGCACGGGCCGCTTTACTTCAGGCTCGGCTCCTCCTCTCCCCACGCGATCTCCGATCGCGCGGGGCCCCCGGATGCCACGACGGACGGCTTGAAAATTCACACCCCGGCGCAAAGCGTCGGGGTGTGTTGACATTGCGGCGCAAAGTGGTATAATTGGAAAGGAAAAGCGCGTCTTTTGGCGTGGAGGTGATTTTGTGGAGTTCGCGGTGCTGATCCCCGCCTATGAGGCGGACGGGCATCTGGTGGATACGGTCAGGTCCCTGCTGGCGCTGGGCGCCGGAGATATCGTCGTGGTGGACGACGGAAGCTCCGAAAAGTGCGGGGTGTTTTTCTCCGAGGCCGAAGCCCTGGGGGCGCGAATATGCCGTCACGGTGTGAACCGGGGCAAGGGCGCGGCCATCAAGACCGGGATCCGGTATATTCTGGACACGTTTCCCGACTGCCGCGCCGTGGTCACCGCGGACGCGGACGGGCAGCACGCCGCCGCGGATATCCTGCGCGTCGCCGGCCTCGCCCTTGAGAATCCCGACAGTCTTGTTTTGGGCACGCGGGAATTCGGCGGGGAGAATGTGCCCTGGAAATCCAGGGCGGGAAACCGCATCACCTCCGCCGTTTTCAAGCTCATCACCGGCCGCTCCTGTCCCGACACCCAGACCGGCCTGCGGGGCCTGCCCCGCAGCCTGCTCCCGCTGGCGCTCCAGTCCGAGGGCGACAGGTACGAGTATGAGATGAACATGCTCATGGACTTTGCCGAACGGAAGATCCCCTTTCTCTGCGAGCCCATCGAGACCATCTATCTGGACGACAATAGGGCTTCCCACTTCCGGGTGGTTCGGGATTCCTATCTGGTCTACCGCCGGCCCGTGACCTTCGCCCTGGCCGCCGGGGCGTCCACCCTGGTGGATTTGGGGGCGTTCTGGCTCCTGGAAAGGCTCCTGGGCGAGGGGGAGCTTCGGGTCTTCGCCGCAGGGGTGACGGCGCGGCTCATCTCCGGCGGTCTCAACTTCTATCTCAACAAAAAGGTCACCTTCAGAAGCCACGGGGACACGAAGAAGGAGTCCCTGCGGTATCTGGTCCTTTTTCTGTCCGTGATGCTGATCTCCGGCGGGACGGTGGCGGTCCTCAGCCGTCTGCCCGTACCCACGGTGCTTATCAAGATCGTCGTGGACTGCATCCTTTTCGCCGCGAATTACGTGATCGAGCGCAAGTGGGTCTTCCGCCGGGAGGACTGAGCGCGTTCTGGAGGCGATGGAATGACGCTTGTATTGAATCTTCTTGGGCTGGGCGCCGTCTCCGCCGCCCTTTCAGTAAAATTCAGGGAGAGCCTCGCGAAAACCGTGCCCGTGGTCCTCTGCTCCGTGGGGCTTCTCCTGTACATCCTGGCGTTCTTCGGCGCCCTGGGGGCCATCACGCCGTTGATGGCGCTGGCGGCTCTGGGGCTTCTCATATATCTGGCGCTTCGCGTAAAGCGGGACGGCCGCGCCGCCCTCCGGGCGGCGGTCGGTCCCCTTTTGGACATGCAGGTCTGGATAAACGCCGCCGCGGTCGCCGCCGTGATCCTTCTGGTCAATTACCGGCTCATCACCGAGTGGGACGCCTTCAACTTCTGGGGTCCGGACATCAAGAGCCTCTACTACCGGGAGGGCTTCGCCGGATCCATGAGCAATGTGGCCCCCGGCTTCGGGGACTACCCGCCCATGACCCAGCTCATCATCTGGTGGTTCCTCAACCTGTTCGGACGGTTCGACGAGGGGCTTATCTTCGGCGGGTACTTCTTCTACACCCTGGCCCTGCTCTTTTCCGTCACCGGCTCCCTGAACCGCTCCGGCGGACCTCTCCGCCGGCTTCTCACGGGCGCGGCCTGTGTCCTGCTGCTCTTCGCCCTTCCCGGCGTGGCCGACAGCTCCTGGTACCGGTCCCTCTATGTGGACCCGGTGATGGGGATGCTCTTCGGATGTCTGGTGGTGGAGATCACCGGCGAGGGGGAATGGAACGGCTGGCGCACGGTCAAGTGCGCCGTGTATCTGGCCTGTCTCACCCTGACGAAATCCGTGGGGCTTCTGTGGGCGGTGTACGCCCTTGTCCTCTTTTTCCTCTGGCGCGGTATGAAGGGCCGGCTCAAGACCGCCGCCTCCATGGCCGCTCCGGCGCTCCTGGCCTTTTCAAGCTGGGCCCTTTTCTGCCTCCTCATGAAGCGCTCCACCTATCTGACCGTCAGCATCGCCCCCTCGGCTCTGGACCGGGCGCGGGAGCTTCTGAACGGCAGCTTTTTCAAAAGCGAGCGGACGGTGGGCTTTATCAGGACCTTTTTCAAGGCTCTTCTCACTGAACCCGTCCACCGGGAGCTGACGGCCGCCGTGGACCTGACCCCCGCGGCCGTGTTTCTGGCGGTCATGGCCCTTACCGTGCTGATCTACAGATCCGGCCGGCTTGACCGTAGGGGCTTCCGAAAGCTCCTGATCTTCGTCCCCGGCATGTATGCCGTCACATACCTCATCCTGCTTGCAAGCCACCTGACCATCTTCTACGGCGAGAGCCAGTATCTGGAGTCCGCCAACATGCTGACCCAGATGACCCGCTACGGCGGGCCCATGAGCATCGGGATGCTCATGTGGGCTTTCGCCGCCTGCGCCGGCCGGCCGGGCACGGAAAAAGCCCCCGGTCTGGGGGCGTATCTTCCCGGCGCCATGGCCGCGCTCATCGTACTGTGCGCCGGCTATTCGATCATGGGCGACTGCCTCATCGAGGGCTATGACGACCTGAACCCCAAGCGGTACGAGACCAGGGACAGGTTCGAGGCGGCCTACGCGACGCTTTGTGAGGAGCTTGAAAAGATCCCCCTGGACGGCGAGAACCGCCGGGTGCTGGTTTTGGTCAACACCGCCGAGACCAACCCCATCGTCACCTTTCTGGCCTCCCCCGTGTCCATCGAGTTTATAAGCTACGACGAGAACCTGGACGCCGGCGCCGTATACGACGCCGCCGCGCGCTGCGGGGCAAAATGGGTCTTTGTCCAGGACGGCGAGGGTCCGGCGCTGGACGCCCTGGAGGCCGCCCTTCCGGGGTGCCGGGTGGGGGAGCTATACCCCCTCGACTGATACGCGGACAAGCTCGGGCGTCTCCGGGCTCACGGCGCTGACCGCCGCGGCGCGTCCCTCTCCGAGCAGGTCAAGGACGTGGACATAAAAGCCCGAGACGCGGCGTTTTATGGCAAGCTCCGGCGTCACGGCGCTCTCCTGTTCCCGGATGGCCCCGAGGCCGTCGCCGGACGCCTTCACCAGGCTCTCCTTGACGGTCCATATCCGATAAAACCTTCTCTCCCGTTCGGCTCCCGACGCCAGCAGGACGTAGGACCGCTCCTCCGGCGTCAGGGCCGTCAGAAGCTCCTCCGGGACGGCGGAGATCTCCTCCACATCCGCGCCCAAAGGCCTCGCGTCCAGGGCGCAGAGCGCCGCGTTTTCGGAGTGGGAGACGCTGAATTCCGGGCCGCCGGGGATGTACGGCTTCCCGCCGGCGGCATATCGGACTTGCTTCTCCCCACCGGGACAGCCCAGCAGCTCCAGCCCCCGGGCAAGCAGCCGCCGTCCGGCGATATGTCCCGCGTCTTTCCCCACCGGGTCCTTGAGCGTACACCAGAGTATGAGCATACCGGACCGTCCTTTCTTCCGTTTTACCCGAGTATATCATATATTGATGGGATTTTCACCTATTTTGTGAAATTCCATGGAGTGAACATGATTTTTTCGTCCTATTCCTTCCTATTCGCTTTCCTGCCCGTGACGCTCCTGGGCTTTCATCTGCTGAGAAAGACCGGGCGGACATGGCTTGTCAAGCTGTGGCTGACGGCGGCGTCCCTAGTCTTTTACGGTCTGGGACAACCGGATTTTCTGGCCTGGTTTATCTTCTCCATCCTGATAAATTACCTCATTCTGTACCTTATGGACAGGGCGGGGAAAAAGGGCGTCAGAGGACTTCTGCTGGCGCTGGCTGTCTGCTGGAATCTGGGGCTTCTCTTCTGGTTCAAATACCTCAACTTCGCCATCACCAACCTGAACTGGCTGTTCAGGACGGACATTCCCCTTCTGAAGCTGATCCTGCCCATCGGGATCTCCTTCTTCACCTTCCAGATCCTTGCCTTCACGGTGAGCTTTTTCAAGGGCGAGCGGGGACTGCCCACGCTCCTCGACTACGCGGTGTTTGTCACCTTCTTCCCGCAGCTCATTGTGGGGCCCGTGGTGCGTCATGAGGAGGTCATGCCCGCCGTGGAGGGTGACAGGCTTTTAAGCTATGCTCCCAAGCTCATCCCACGCGGCGTGATGCTTTTCTCCATGGGCTGTGCCAAAAAGATCCTGCTGGCGGACACCCTCATCACCTTTGCCTCCGCCTACTATACCGGCGGGGGAGCGGCGGGCGCGGGGCTTGTCCACTCCTGGGCGGCGGTGCTGGCCTACACCTTCGCCTATTACTTCGACTTCTCCGGCTACATCGATATGGCCCGGGGCCTGGGGTGCTTTTTCGGCATCGAGCTTCCCGTCAACTTCGACTCCCCATACAAGGCCAGGGACTTCGGGGATTTCTGGCGGCGCTGGAACATCACCGTCTCGCGGTTTTTCAACGACACGGTGTTCTCCAACCTCTTCGGCTTCGGGGACGGCGCGGGGCGGCTCGTCCTGGCCACCATGGCCACCTTCCTGGTCTCCGGCATATGGCACGGGGCGGCGTGGCACTACATCGCCTGGGGCCTGGTCAACGGCGCCCTTGTGACGCTGGCCAATTTCCGCGCTCTCCGGGAAAGAAAGCCCCTGCCGGTGTGGCTGGCGGTATTTCTCACCTTTTTTACGGGCGCGCTGGTGCGGGTACTTTTTGACTGCACCGGCATGACTCAGGCGGTGATGATCTACAAAAAGCTCTTCGACGTGCGGGAGCTTCTCCACCCTCGCGTTTTCCTGGCCTCCGCCTGGAGCTTTTTGAAGGGGAACCTGTCCGTCACGGTCACCATGGCGATCGGGGCGGTCATATGCTTCTGCTTCCCCAACTCCAACCGGCTCTCCGAAAAGGACAGCTTCGGCTGGCGGGAGGCGGTATTCAGCGCGGCGCTTCTGGCGGTGTCGCTTCTGTACATGAGAAGGGTTTCCACCTTCCTCTATTTCAACTTCTGAGGTGAGATCTTTGTCGGTGAGAAAATGGCTCTGCCTCTTCTTCGCCGCCGTGCTGTTATTTGCGGCGGTGATGGCGGGTTTCAACATATTGACGGACCCCTTCGGTGTCTTTGGGGACCCGGTGCTGGACTGGTACGAGTACGACATGACCATGAACCCACGTGTGGCGAAGATCGCGTATCTGGACCGGCATTATGAGGACTACGACTCCTACATCATCGGAAGCTCCAAGTGTTCTTCCCTCTCTCCGGAGAAGCTGGGCGAATACACCGGCGGGCGGTACTACAACATGACCTGGTACGGCGGGGATCTGGTGGACGAGCGGGCGCTGGTCCGGTACATCATCGAACACTACCGGGTCCGGCGCATCGTCCTGGCGGTGGACCCCCAGGACACCGAGCTTTTTGATACCGAGGCCGACTCCATGAAGGGCAACATGCACTGCAAGGTGGACGGCTCGGGGAAGCTCGCCTTTTACGCCAAATACATCTTTGCCAACCCCGGCTACGGCCTTGAAAAGCTCTCCGCCATGACAAGGCGCGGGTATCTGACCAACGCCGACTCCGTATACATCGCCCGGACCGGCGCCTACAACAAGCAGCTCCGGGACGCGAGCCGCATCGGCGCCCTTGACGAGTATCTGGCCTTCGAGAACAACTACTATGAGCAGGCCCCCTCCTCCATGCCCCATCTCGACGGGGCGCTGGAGGCCGTGGCGGACATCGTCGGGCTGTGCCGGGAGAACGGCGTGGAGCTGACGGTGGTGGGCGTGCCGCTCTATGCCGGGGACCTTGAGCGGTATGACCGGGAGCGGATGGAGGAGTTCTGGCTGGGCGTCGCCGAGATCACGCCCTTCTACGACTTCTGGGACTTCAACTGCGTCACGGAGGACATACGGTATTTCTACGACGTAGACCACTTCCGCAACTGCGTGGGCGACATGGCGCTGGCGTACATCTTCAACGACCCCGGCGTTTGGATCCCCGAGGGCTTCGGGCATCTGACCACGCCCGATAATGTGGACGCGCGCGTCGCGCAGGTCTACGCGGACAGGGAGGCCGCGCCGGAGAGCTGTAAGACGGCCCTGCCCATCCTGATGTACCACTCCTTCGGCGAGGGCGGCAACAACGTGCCCGCCGCGGAGCTTGAGTCTCACCTGGCCGCCCTTCGGGACGCCGGGTACTCGGCGGTGACCTACGACGACCTCTTCGCCTATGTCTCCCTGGGCATCGAGCTTCCCGAAAAGCCGGTGCTGATCTCCATCGACGACGGATACAAAAACAATCTGGACATCGCCGCTCCGCTTCTGGAGAAGTACGGGATGTGTGCCACCGTCTCCGTCATCGGCGTCTCCGTGGGGAAGGACACCTACAAGGACACGGGCGTGGCCATGACCCCCCACTTCACCCTGGAGGAGGCAGTGCCCTGGATCGGGCGGGGCGTGCTGGATATCAAGAGCCACTCCTACGATATGCATCAGGTCCCGGAGCGGGACGGTGAGGACTGCCGGCAGGGCGTCCTGCGGATGAAGGGCGAGTCCGAAAGCGATTATGTGGCCACGCTGACCGAGGATTTCCGGCGCTCCTCGGAGCAGCTTGAGGCGGTCCCCGGATTGCGCTCGGACGTGTTCACCTACCCCAACGGACTGTATGACACCCTCTCCGAGGTGGTACTCCAAGGTCTGGGTGCCCGGGCCACGGTGACCACGGACTACGGCGTCAACGTCATATTGAAGGGCATCCCCCAGAGCCTCTATGCCCTCAAGCGAATAAGCGTGGATCAGGGGCTCGGCGGCGCGGAGCTTCTTTCCCGGCTGGACGCCCTCATGTCCGGAGACACCCTGCGGTAACGATTCTTTTATGGAGGATTCACAATGGATACACGCGAGCGGATCTATAAATTCTTTGTGGACAAGAAGAAGGCCGACGGCCTTACGTACGACACCGAGCTTCTTAAAAGCCGATATATCAACTCCCTCTTCGCTCTGCAGATCGTGATGTTTGTGGAGAAGGAGTTCGGAGTAAAGCTGGGCCGCCGTGAGATCTCCACCGAAAATTTCCACTCCATCAACGCCATCGCGGCACTGGTGGACGCGCGTCTGAAGGAGAAGGACTGACATGGCGGAGAGCGTGAGGATCAAGCTGGTCATCTGGGATCTGGACAACACCCTCTGGGAGGGGACCCTCTCCGAGGGCGGCGGGAGTACCCTGCGCCCGGGCGCCAGAGAGGCCGTATTGGAGCTTGACCGCCGGGGCATCGTCCAGTCCGTAGCCAGCAAGAACGACGGCGCCGCCGCCATGGCGAGGATCCGGGAATTCGGGCTGGAGGACTACTTCCTGTGCCCCCAGATCTCCTGGGGGCACAAGTCCGCCGGCGTGGGGGCGATCCTTTCGGCCCTCAACATAAAGCCGGAGGCCGCGGCCTTTGTGGATGACTCGGAGTTTGAGCGGGATGAGGTACGCCACATTTTTCCCAGTGTCAACGCCTACGACGGCGCGTCACTGTCGGACATGATCGCCCTTCCCGAGTTTCAGGTCCCCTTCATCACGGAGGACGCCGCCAACCGCCGTCAGATGTACAGGGCGGATCTTGCCCGGCAGAGCGCGGAGAGCGCCTTTGAGGGCAGCGCCGACGAGTTTCTGGCCACCCTGGGCATGGAGCTGGACATCTCCCCGGTGACGGAGGAGGACATCAAGCGGGTGGAGGAGTTGACTGTCCGCACCCATCAGCTCAACTCCACCGGCTACACCTATGATTACAACGAGCTTGTGAGCATGATCGACGACCCCCGCCGCGTCTTTCTCATCTGCGGCCTTCGCGACAAATACGGGGACAGCGGCAAGGTGGGCCTCCTGCTTATGGAGCGGGGCGAGGCTTTTCGGATAAAGCTCCTGATCGTCTCCTGCCGGGTAATGTCCCGGGGCATCGGCTCGGCGCTGCTGGCCTACGCCACCCAGCTGGCCGCCCGTGAGGGCAAGCCGCTTTTGGCCGAGTTTTTTGAGACGGAGTACAACAGGATCATGTACATCACCTATAAGCTGGCGGGCTTTGAGGATCAGGAGGAAAACGGCAGCGCCCTTCTCCTGCGCTACGCCGGAGACGAGCCCATCCCCATGCCGGACTATCTGCGTGTCACCGAGTCCGGAGTAAAGTGACCCGGAGGACGCGGACTGGACAAGTTTCGCAAACGCCGCCGAAAGAACGAAATAATAAGGGGCTGTGAAAAAAGAGCAGGTATATGCTCCGTTTTTCACAGCCCCCTTGATTTGGCCCTATAACCTTTTACCGGCAAGCGTCTCAAGACGCACCGAATATCCGTCACTTGCATCACTTGCCCTACGACCCGTAAGAAGTCCCATTCCTTGCTCCCGCTAAATAAAGCCCCTCACCAGCAAGCATATTTGTTCTGTATTTTTTCTTGCATTACAGGTGTGGCAGAATCAATGTCCATATATGCGTATTCTACCGCAGCGGACACCTCACAGCTTTCGGCTTCAA
>CANQSU010000119.1 GCA_947626585.1 uncultured Oscillospiraceae bacterium | reverse complement strand
CACGTCGGGGGCTTGCTTTGCTATGCCTTTTTCCTGGCCTGCTCTACGTTTTGCGCTCGTTAATTGTTTTCACAGTATATCCTCCTTTTACTTTATTTAATTAAATGCTTTCTTCCTTTTTTCGGGTATCATACCTTGTCGATCTTGGTCAGCTGGGCGTTCAGGGACTCCAAGAACCCGTCGGGCACGAGGCCGGCGGACAGGCTCATCATCCCCTCCGGGGACATGGCCTTCATCATGTCCCACATGCCCTCGCCGGGCCGGATGTCGAAGTTGGTGGCCAGCTTCACGGCCTTCGCCACGATTTCAAACGCCTCCGGGCATTTGGCCATCTCCTCCATGGTGTCGCGGACGGACCACTTGCCCTCCGGGAACTCCATGGGCGCGGTCAGATCCATGCTCCCCACGGTCTTGAACCAGTTGGCCACGCCCTCGGCGCGCTCCTTGGCCTCGGGCAGGGTGTAGATGTCGGGTTCCTTCTCCACCTTCTCCAGAGTGGCGGTGTCGCACACGTCCCCGGCCACGGCCTTGAGGATGTTGAAGCCGTCCTTAAGGGCGACGGTGAACGTAAAGACCTTCTCGGCCTCCAACTCCCCTACCGGCTCTCCGTTCAGATAGAGAGTTACCTTGGGCTGGTTGGAGTAGACCTTCACAAGGGTGGTCTCCCCCGCCCTCTGGGCATACCGCTTGCCGCAGATGTGGACCATGGGTTCGGGATTCCAGTAGGCTTTGTAGATGTAGTAGCTGTCCTTCTTTGTCTTACGGTCCATTGTGACAAGGCCCTTGTTGTTCCGTCCGGCGACACCGCCCTCGTTGCGCGCGGCACACCCGAAGTCGAACATGTTCCACACGTGGCTGGACCATATCCAGGGCCGGTCATGGAGGACCTTTGCCATATGCTCGTGATAGAGGGCCTGATACTCCTCGGAATAGTCCTTGCACTTGGGGTCCGGGCCGTGGTAGGTGATGATGCCCTCACAGCCGTACTCGGAAAGTCCAAGGCAGATATCGGGGTGGACCTTGTGGAAGTTATCCAGCCACGGCCCGTTGTCCTCCATCTTTCCGCCGTACCAGCCGAAGTAGTGGTTATAGCTGACCACGTCGGTGATGTGCTGCATGGGACTTTCGATGGGCGTCATGGAGACGTGAGCGATGGTTGTAAGGCGCGTGGGATCCAGCTTGTGGGCCAGTGCGTTCAGCTCCCTGTGGTTTTCCACCAGCTTTTCGCTGATGCCGCCGATGAGGATCTCGTTGGAGATGCCCCAGAAGCAGATGGACGGGTGGTTGTAGTTCTGGACGATCAGCTCGGTCAGCTGCTGGACGCAGTTTTCGTGGGCGGCTGGGTCATTGTTGAATACGGAGATGAAGGGTATCTCCGCCCAGATCACAAAGCCCAGCTCGTCGCAGGCGTCGTAGAAGTCCTGGGAGTGCTGGTAGTGGGCCAGGCGGATGGTGTTGGCCCCCAGCTCCTTGATGATCATGGCGTCCTCGTAGTGGTCCTCGGCGGTGAGGGCGTTGCCTATATAGAGCCTGTCCTGATGGCGGGAGACGCCCCGGAGCGGCGTGGGCACGCCGTTGAGAATGAAGCCCTTCTGCGGATCGCAGGCAAAGGTGCGGACGCCGGCCTTCACCGTCAGCTCGTCATACGCCTCATTGCGGCGCTGGAGTATGGCGGTGACGGTGTAGAGGTACGGGTCATCGGGACTCCACAGGAACGGGTCGGGGACAAGAAGCTCGATGGCGGTGTTGTCGGCGGGCCTGCAGCCGGAGGCCACCTCCAGCCCGTCCTCGTCCTTGACGCTGTAGAGAACCGTGAAGTTGGGGTCGGGGTTTGTGACAAATGTCTCCAGCTTGAATTTTGCCCCGCCGCACTTCTCGCAGACGGTGGGCGTCACCTGAATGCCGGGGCCGCCGTAGTAGTCAAGGTCGAAGTGGGCCTCCGGCACGGAGATGATGTTGACGCCCCGGTAGAGGCCTCCGTAGAAGGTGAAGTCGGCGGACTGGGGGTACACGCTGTCCTTGTACTCGTTGGAGCAGTTGATGACCAGCAGGTTCTCCCCCTCCGGGACGCACAGATCCGTCACGTCCGCCCGGAAGATGGAGTAGCCGCCCTCGTGGTAGGTCACCTTCTGTCCGTTGAAGTATACCGTGGCCTGCTGTCCGGCGGCCAGGACCTCAACGTAGACGCGCCCTCCCTTTAGCGGCTGCTTCGGCGTGGGGACGCTCCTGGCGTACCAGTAGCTGCCCCGGTCGTAGCTCCCGTTCCCGTCGTGGCCGTCTACCGCGTTCCAGGTGTGTGGCAGGTCCACCTCCTGCCAGTCAGACGGGAGCGACGCGGGAAGGCCGGCATCCTTCTGGATGAACTTCCATCCCTTGTTGATGTTGATGACTTGTCGCATTGCTCTCCTCCTTTGATGTTATTTCAACGGCCTTGTCGGCCGGTGATATACGTCAGATGCGGGCGTCCCACAGCCCGCAGAAGCTGTCTATGGGGTCGTGGCCGTGGAACGCCTCGGGTCCCGTGACGAGGGCGTCCGCCAGAGTGTCCAGGGTGTAGGGCTTGGCGTCGTAGGCGTTTATGTAGGTGCGAAGCTGAGGCGTGTCGGCCAGCATGGTGGGAAGGTTCACGCTGATGCCCACCACCGGCACCTCAAAGACATACCAGGGGATCTCGCCGCCGCCCTTGGACATGCCGAAAGCCGGGTGGCCGGACTGTACGTCAAAGAGGGTGATCACCAGGTCCATGCCGCTGACAAAATCGGAAATGGCGTTTTTTCCGGCAAAGTAGAGGTTCAGGCTGAAGGGCTGGCCCGCCTCCAGCTGTTTTTTGATCTTGTCCAGGGGGCTTTCATAGATGAAAGCGTCAAAGCCCCGCTCTATGAGCCGGTCACGCAGCTCCTCGGCGGGGGTCTTTCGGACTCCCCCGGCGCCCATGGCCATCTTCATCAGCGCCGCCATGGGTCCGTCCGCGCCCCGGACGTACACGATCATCACCCGCTTCGTTTTCTCCGGAGAAAGAGGCAATACGCCCTGGTCCTTGTACTTCACCAGCGTCAGCGCATTGCGGCTTATTTCCACGGCGGTTTCCACGTATTCCGGCTTGCCCAGGTTGGCGGGGAGTGCGTCTGCGGAGGGGACCAGATCCTCCTTCGCCTTTTTGTGCAGGCCCATGTGAGCCTTGAGGCCGAGGATACGCCTCAGCGCCTCGGTCATGCGCTCCTCGCCGATGATCCCGGTCCGATAGGCGTTCAGCATGGTCGCGTAGTCCTCGTCCGGGTCGTTGAAGAAGAGGAACATGTCGCACCCGGCGTTGATGGCCGTGGGGAGCATATCGGCACGCTTCATCCGGTCGGTCATAGCCACCATATGGCTGGCGTCGGTCACGACCATCCCGTTAAAGCCCAGCTCATCCCTGAGAAGGCCGGTCATGATCTCCGGGCACAGGGTGGCGGGGAGCATCTCGTCGTCGGTGATGCCGGGCCGGACCGCGCGCATATACTCCGGGAGCATGATGTGTCCGCCCATAATGGCGTCCAGGCCGCCCTCAATGAGCGTCTTGTAGACAAGACCGTATGTATCCATCCAATGACCCGGATCAAAGCCGTTTATGTTGTTGGAAAGATGGGCGTCCCGGAAGTCCTGCCCGTTGCCGGGGAAGTGCTTGGCGGCGCAGGCAAAGCCGGGGATGGTGTGGGCGCCGTCAAGATAGGCCCGGCTCATGACGGCCACGCGCTGGGGATCGTTTCCGAAGGCGCGGGAGATAACCTCCTCATTTTGCCAGTTGTAGTGGATGTCGCACACCGGGGCGAAGGCCATATTACAGCCAATTGCCGCGGCCTGCTCGTTTGCCATGCGTCCCAGATCGTGGGCGTACCGGATATCGCCGGTGGCGGCGATCTTGATGCCGGACCCGATATTTGTTCCGTCACTGCACGCGCCGTCGCCGCCAGCCTCGGTGTTGCAGGCGATGAAAACCGGCACCTTGGCGTATTTCTGCAAAATACGGTTCTGCTCCAGCACCTTTGCTCCCGGCATACCGTTGTACCGGCAGCCGCCCAGGTGGTACTTCTCCATCAGCTCCCGAAGATAGCCCTCGTCCTGGCCGGATGTGAGCTGGAAGAAGAGCTGGCCCACCTTCTCCTCATCGGACATGCCTGTGATGGTACTCTCTACCCAGACGATGTCCTCGTCGGAAAGACAGTAGGGCTTCGCTTTCAAATCGACCATTTGACACTCCTCCTTGTATTTTTTGTATCCTACGGGCGGACAACTGCCCGGACCGGCAAGAAAAATATCAATACACGCGGGCGGTTATCAGTTATGGGAACCGCGCCCAATTCGTCCAATCTGCTGATTTTGCGAGACTATAACAATATTTTAATGTATAAAATGACGCATAACAAATAACATTTTATTCATTATCTATATACAAATGGAAATAGATGTGTTATACTGTATTAATGACAAGTTTAAATCAATGAAAAGGGGTGCGGACCGTGAGCGTCACGCTGACGACCATGCGGTATTTTGTGGAGGTGGCCAGGTGCGAAAACGTCACCGCCGCCGCGGCACGGCTGTACACAGCCCAGCCAAACCTCAGCAAGAGCATCTCCGGCCTGGAGCGCACACTGGGTGTGGAGCTGTTCCGTCGGGACGGGCGCTATGTACGGCTCACCGACGCCGGGAAGCTGCTCTACCGGGAGTGGTCCCAGGCCCTGGAGCAGATCGATCAGTCCATCCTTCAGGCGCGGAAAATGGAACAGGCGCGCATAAGCTCCGTGACGATAGGGATCTTAGAGGGGATGAGCATTGCCTCCGGCGCGCCCGAGCGGTTCAGGGAGCTGCAAAGACGGAGCCCCGACGTACTGGTCAGGCTGGAACGGGGAAATCTGAACGACATCTGGCAAAAATTCGAGGCAGGAAAATACGATTTTATCGTCACAAGCGAGTTTCACGACAGCCCTCACACCGTGCCTCCCTCCTGCGTCAGGAAAGTTTTGGATACATGCTGCGGCGTCGCCGCCATCAACGCCGAAAACCCCATGGCCGGCTACAGCGCCCTGACCCTCCCCATGCTCCGGGAAGAGAGCTTTGTGTCCCTGTCCAGAGCCTATTCGCCGGAGGGATACGCGATTATCCGGGAGGCGTGCCGCCAAGCGGGCTTCGAGCCGAGGATCACCCAGGAGGCCTCCTCCATCGAAACGCTGATGCTGTACGTGGAGATGGGCGTTGGCGCGGCCATAATGGGAGAAAACAACCGCCTTGCCATCGATTCGAATATCCGCCTCATCCCCCTGGAGGATATCCGGTTCGACACAGCGGTCTATTGGCGTGCCGATTCACCCTCCCCCGCTGTCCGCGCGATCATAAGCATCATGTAACCCCACCCGCCGGAGGACTTGCAGGTCATTATCAAAACGGGATGCGGGTAATCCATGGCGTCAAAGAATCTCTCCCAAAAAATCTGATTTTTACTTGGAATCTGCGGTCAAATCTGTTATATCATACTTGCGCCAAACAAATGCGCCCGTATCTCTGTTGGATAGAGTGTCAGACTCCGACGTTTCAGGTAATTTTGTGAGGGATTACGGCCAAGCCCCTTGCGGCGCAAGGGATTTCGGATTTGCAGAGAGTGAAAAAATGGCGCCGTTGACTACTTTTCGACTACTAATTTCTGAGAATTGACTACTGGGGTTTTGAGCCTGATTATTATATACATAAAAAAGCAGCCAGCAAAAACTGGCTGCTTTTTTGCGCTTCTTTTCGATTGAACAGTTGCGGTTCTTCTGTCAGAAAAACAATTTCCTTTTAACCTCTAATCATCCTCCCTATCGCTCGGAAAAAATGGCCGTTTGCCATCTCCACCAGGCCCTTGGCGACCGCGTCGCTCAATGTTCCGCCGGCGTTGATGGCGGCGGCGCGGATGGGACAGTCTGTGGAGCAGATGAGGGTCATTCGGAATGCGGGATCGGAGAGATCCTTTTTACCGCCGAAGCTCTTGGCGATGATGTTTTCGGTGACGGTGTACATGATCTTCATGATGAGGGAGTGGTCCTTCATCTCCATGCTGCTGTTGTCTAAGGTATAGCTGCCCTTTTTCGGCTCCGGCAGAACAGGCATGGGGCGCCCCATAGCCTTCTCCCAATCCCTGCGGGAGGGCGCGCCGTCGGGTCTCTCATACCAGCTCCCCGCCTGCCACGCGGGGGCAGGGACGCGTTCCCCGTCGATCCGGACCGCACCGCGCAGCCGCACATCCCGGCTGGAGGCGGCAAGCTCGATCCCGTAAGTCCCGGCAGGCGTTTTCCAGCCGTTGTCCCAAATGGCGAAGCAGCGATCGTCCAGGGTGAAGGACACCTCTTTCTGCTCTCCGGGAGCCAGCTCCACGCGAGCAAACCGCTTAAGCTCCCGCAAAGGGCGGTGAGGTCCGTCCTGGGGCGGAGCCACATAGAGTTGCACCACCTCCGCGCCGGCCGTTGAGCCGGTGTTCTTGACAGTTGCCGTTACCCTACGTCCTTCGATCTTCAAATCGGTGTACTCAAAATTAGTATAGCTGAGGCCGAAGCCGAAGGGGAACCGCACGTCCACCCCGGCCTTGTCGTAATAGCGGTAGCCCACATAGATGCTCTCCCGGTACTCCGGGTGGTACACACCGAAGGTGTCCTTACTGGCAACGTCGTCATACCGCATGGGCCAGCTCTCGGTGAGCTTGCCGGAGGGATTTGCCCTCCCGGTGAGCAGGTCCGCGGCGGCCTGACCGCCCGCCTGTCCGGACAGGCCCATGTACAGCACGGCCTTAACCTTCTCTATCCAGGGCAGCTCCATGGGGCTGCCCCCCAACAGCACCACCACGGTGTTGGGATTAGCGGCGCAGACGGCTTCAATCATGCGGTTGTGGCCCTCCGGCATAGCCATGTTGTCCCGGTCCAGGCCCTCGGACTCATAGCGGTCCGGCAAGCCGGCCACTACCACAGCCGTCTTTGCGCTCCCGGCAAGCTGGGCGGCCTTACGAAGTGATTCCTCGGTCACGTTCCCGTCCTTATCACAGCAGGGGCAGAAGGGTACGTCCGGGAGAGCGTCAGTCAGGCTTATGAGCTTTGTGGGGTTGATGTGGCTGGAACCGGCCCCCTGATAGCGAAGCTCCTTGGCCATTGAGCCTACGATAACCATATCTGTCTCTTTCACCGGCAGGACGCCGTCGTTTTTCAGCAGTACCGCGCCCCTCCGGGCGATCTCCAGCGCCAGGGCGTGATGGGCTTCCCGGTCAACCTCTCCCCTGTTTTGCCCCTGGTCGGATAACGCTACGGTGAGGATACGCCGGACAGAGGCGTCGATGTCCGCCTCGCACAATGTGCCGTCCTTCACCGCTTTCAGCGCGGCCTTCTCCATGAATTTGGCCCCGCCGGGCATATTGAGATCGCACCCGGCTTTGAAGGCCGCGATTCGGTCATTCAGCGCCCCCCAGTCGGTGACTACCATGCCGTCAAAGCCCCACTCCCGGCGAAGCACATCGGCGAGAAGCCACTTGCTGTCGCTGGAGTGGACGCCGTTTATCTTGTTGTAGGAACACATGACCGTCCGGGGTCTTCCCTTCTTCACCGCCGTTTCGAAGGAGGCCAGATAGATCTCCCGGATGGCCCGCTCGTCCGCCTGACAGTCCCCCATCATCCGCTTGTATTCCTGATTGTTCATGGCAAAGTGCTTCAGGGAAGCGGCGGTACCGGTGCTCTGAAGCCCCCGGATAAACGCGACGGCCATCTTCCCGGCGTGGGCCGGGTCCTCGGAGAGATACTCGAAGTTCCTCCCGCACAGGGGGTTTCGCTTGATGTTGCAGCCGGGGCCCAAAACCACCGCCACACCGGCGGCGCGGGCCTCCTCGCCGATGGCCTCGCCCTCTCGCGTGTACAGTTCAGGGTCCCAAGTGGCTCCCGCCGTCACAGCCGTGGGGAAACAGGTGGCGGGCAGCGAGTCGTGGACGCCGATCATATCCGCCTCGGCTTCCTGACACCGCAGGCCGTGGGGGCCGTCGGACATCTTGAAGGCCGGGATGCCATACTTCGGCATCGCCTTGGTGTTCCAGAAGTCCGCGCCGGTGCAGAGGGCTATCTTGTCCTCCAGCGTCATCCGCTGGAGGATCTCATCCACATTCACATTGCGCTCAACACTCATAGGTATACTCTCCCTTCGTCACAGTTATTGGCTTCTGACCGGGCAGGCTGATCTCCGCCGTGGTGTTTGCGGGAATGCGGATGGTATAGCGGTACTTGCCTCCTGATTTCTCCCAGCGGACGGACACAGCGCCATAGACGCTCTTATAGGTGAAGTCCGCATAAGTGAAGTGTCCACCGGGTCGCGGCGCGATTTTGAAATGGTTCTCCCCGTCGGGCTTTATGCCGCACATGACGGAGAACACCCACTCAAGGCACGCGCCCTTGGAGTAGTGGTCCAGGGATGCGATGCCGCCCTGGGCCTCGGTGCCCTCCCAGGACTCCCAGACGGTCGTCGCGCCCGCCTTGGGCATGAAAAGCCAACCGGGCATTTCTTCGTTTTCCAAGAGCTTATAGGCGTACTCAATGTTCATGTTCCCCAGCACATAGAGGATCAGCGGCGTGGAGAGAAATCCGGTGCCTACCCGCCATCCATAGTACTCCATGGCGGCGAGAAGCCGCTTTTTCGCGTATCCGGTCTGGGCCTCGTCCAGCAGATTGAAATACAGCGGGCGAACCAGGCACGCCTGCCGGTCAGTGTCAAGGGCGTACTCCTTTGTTGCCACAAGCTCTTGATAGGCACCCCGGCACCCGTCCCGGTACTCCCGATAGAAGGACAAGTCGTCCGTCTTGCCCAGCACCTCGGCGATCTCCGCCATGACGGACATGACGTAAGCGGTATAGGCGGTGGACACCTCCGGGTGAGGGGCTATCATGTCCGTCCACTTGCCCCGGTGGATGTCCGCCGGCTCCGCCC
>CANQSU010000118.1 GCA_947626585.1 uncultured Oscillospiraceae bacterium | reverse complement strand
TACTCGTTCTTGGTAAGGGAAATCATCTGGCCGTTATACGAGAGCGTGTTGTCCTCCGTATTCAGCACCGCCCCCCGATGCTCTAAGACACGGGGACTCAGGCCGAAATCGTAGGCCCTGCGCAAGAGGGAGTGAATCTTGGCCATTAGCACGTCCCAGTCAAAGGGCTTGGAGATAAAATCGTCGGCACCCATCTGGAGGGCCATGACGATGTTCATATTGTCCGAGGCCGAGGAAATAAAAATGATCGGAACATTGGAGACCCGGCGTATTTTTGTACACCAGTGGTAGCCATTATAAAACGGCAAACTGATGTCCATGAAAACAATGTGAGGCTCGTACTGTACAAATTCTTCAAAGACTTTTCTGAAATCCGTGATGATCTGGCAGTCCATGCCCCACGCTAACGTCTGCTTTTGTATTTCCCTCGCTATCCGCACGTCATCCTCCACAACAAGCAATCGGTACATCACTCCGCCCCCCTGTAAGGATAATTCCGACCTTATATGGAATGAGTACCATAAAGGTGCAAATTATAGACTCAGATTATTAGAAGTTTTCAAAAACCTCACTGTGCCTTTTAGTGCATCTCTTCAAATGCGCACTCAATTTGAGAGTTGAAAACTATCTCGCTAACACTGATAATACCACAGTTAAACAAAATCTCAAAGACTTTTGATGAAAAAAATGTAAAACAAAATGGTGGCAGATCTTTGACCTGCCACCATTCCGCTTTGCCATACCGCCTTGCCCCTCGGTTCACTTTGTTTCCCTATCACGCGGGACAGCTCTGTTAAAGCTTTTAAATGGTGATTAGTATAAGGGGTCGATGCCCGGTCGATCACCGGGCTTCCGATGTATGGAAGCGCGGATATCATCCACCCCTCGCCTCTATCGCCCGCGCGGTCACTCGGTCCTCCAAAAATACACGCTGTAGGGTGCCAGCTCGCTGCCGCCGCCGAAATCGTGGGCTTCTCCGGATATCAGATCCACGCCCCGGCCCGCCCGGGCGTCAAAATGCGCCCACTGAGTCTCGGGGGAGGCGTTGACGGCCACAATGACCCGCTCGTTCTCCGCCGCGCGCTCAAAGACGAGGAATTTATTCTGTATCTGCAAATTCCGATAGGCGCCGTATTGGAGCGCGGGACTCGACTTCCTCGCCGCAGCCAGCTTCGCGATAAAGTCCGTGAGTCCGTTCCACTCAGGCGTCTCTACCGCCGGCCTCAGCTCCCGGTCGCCGCCCGACTTGTGTCCCTCCATGCCCCACTCGCTTCCGTAATAGACGGCGGGCACGCCGGGCATCCCGAACACCAGCCCCCAGGCCACGGGCAGCTGTCCCCGGTCCCGGAGCTTGCTGGCGATGCGCTCCACGTCGTGGTTGTCCGGGAAGCTCAGCAGATGGCGGCCCTTGTACAGCGTCCAGGGCTCCGGCCCGAACTGGCGGGCCAGAGAGTGGCCGATCTCAAAGAGGTTCATGTCGTTTAGGCTGGACCACAGCCCCTTGTAGCACTCGTAATTCGTCACCGAGTGGCACATCTCCTCCGACATCCAGCGGTTGTAGTCCCCGTGGAGCGTCTCTCCCATCAGCACAAAATCCGGTTTGAGGCCGTTCGCGAACCACCGGAGCCGTTTTAAATATTCCTGGGGCAGACAGTAGGCCACGTCCAGTCTCAGACCGTCGATGTCAAACCGCTCCACCCAGCTTCGTATCGCCGCGAACTGATGCTCCACCACGTCGTTGTTCCACAGATTCAGCTCGGGAAGCTCCCAGGCGCCCTCCCAGCACTTGTACCAGAAGCCGTCGTTTAAGGCGCCGCTGCCGTTGAAATCGATGTGGAACCAATCCTTATAGGCGCTGTCCCAGCGCTTCTCCATCACATCCCGGAAGGCCCAGAAGCCCCGGCCCACGTGGTTGAGGACCGCGTCGAACAGCACCCGGAGCCCGGCCTCGTGGAAGGCGCCGCAGACCCGCTTCAGCTCCTCCTCCCCGCCCAGCCGGCAGTCCACGGTGAAGTAGTCCCTGGTGTCGTACCCGTGCCTGTCGCTCTCAAAGACCGGGTTCAGCAACACCGCCGTGGCGCCCAGCCTTTTGATATGCCCCACCCAATCCAGGAGCCGCAGCATCCGGGGCGTCCTGACCCCGTCGTTCTCCTCCGGCGCCCCGCACAGGCCCAGGGGGTATATCTGATAGACCACCGCTTCGTCAAACCACATAATAAGGTCTCCATTCCGCCGCGTTACGCGGCTTTCCTATATTATTCCGGCGAACTGTCAAAGCCCGCGGCTCCAACGGCGCGCCCCAACCGCGCGATCAGCGCCATATTCGTGGGCGTCCTCTCCCAGTCGCTCCCAAAAAGCATTCTTCTTACGTAAACAGACGCCTTCGGGACCCGGTCATGGACGGCGAACCTGATGTCCCTCTCAACGCTCTTGGGCAAAGCGCCGCTCTCCCGGCCCAGGGTGATGTAGATCTCCTTCGCCGCCGTACTCCCGTGGGCGTACATAGGCGCGGCACGGCGCAGATAATCCACCCCGGCCAGCGCCTCGGACAGTCCCAGGCTGTTGAGCATTATGTCAACCGCTCTCTCCGGCCCGATCTCACCGTTCAGGGCACGCAGAAGCTCCCGCCGCTCCCCGGCGGCGTTCCGAATGGCGGCCGCGATAGCCGCCACGCCGTCGTTCTTTCCCAGTCTGGGGCAGCCGCCGGGCAGGATGTGTCCCCCCGGTCTGAAGGTGTCGCCGAGGACCACCGCCGCCGGCACGTCTCTCTCCGGCAGCGCCGACAAAAGTCCGAAAAGCCCCTCGCACCTCTCATCCCCAAGGCTCACGGTACACAGCAAAACCGGCGCGCCCGTCTCAACTATGACCTCTCTGGCGCTCCCGGGCGACCTCTCCGCCCCAAGGACCGTGACCCCGTACTCCGGCAGCGTCTCACGCATCAGCTCCCGGAACCAGGCGTTCTCATCAATGACGACCACACCGGCACTCCCGTCCATACCATCACCCCTCTCACGCCGTTCGAAAAAATCCGCCCGGAGTCCTCCGGGCGGATCTTGGATCAATAGAATTACTCGGCGTCGCCGGCGGCCTTGGCCTCCTCAATGACCTTCTGCTGAACGTTCAGCGGGGCCTCGTCGTAGCGGACGAACTCAAAGGTGAAGGAACCGCGCCCCTGGGTCATGGACCGGAGGTCGATGGCGTAGGAGCCCATCTCGGCCATGGGGACCTCGGCCTCCACCACCTGCATGCCGTCCTCGACGCTCATGCCCATGGGGCTGCCACGGCGCTTGGAGAGGTCGGACATGATATCGCCCATGTTGGCGTCGGGAATGGTGACCTTCAGAAGCCCGATGGGCTCCAGAAGGACGGGGCTGGCGTTGACCAGCTCCTTGAAGGCCAGGTTCGCGGCGGTCTTGAAGGCCATTTCGGAGGAATCGACCGGGTGATAGGAGCCGTCGTACAGGGTGGCCTTGAGATAGACCATGGGGTAGCCGGCCAGAACGCCGCGGCCCACGGACTCCCGGAGGCCCTTTTCAACGGCGGGGAAGAAGTTCTTGGGGACGGCGCCGCCAAAGACCTCCTCGGCGAAGATCAGATCCTCGCTCTCGTCCTGGGGCTCGAAGCGGATCCAGACGTCGCCGAACTGGCCGTGACCGCCGGACTGCTTCTTATGGCGGCCGTGGGCCTCGATCTTCTTGCGGATCTTCTCGCGGTAGGGCACCTTGGCGGGCTCCAGCTCCACCTCCACGCCGAACCTGTTCTTGAGCTTGGAGCAGAGGACGTCAAGCTGCATGTCGCCGGCGCCGGATATGACCATCTGGCGGGTCTCGGCGTTGTTGGTAACGGTGAAGGTCACGTCCTCGTCCCTGAGACGGGCCAAGCCCTGGGCCACCTTGTCCTCCTGCCCCTTGGTCTTGGGACGGATGGCCATGGAGTAGCAGGGCGCGGGGAAATCGATGCCGGGGACGGCCTCGACCGACTTGGGATCGCACAGGGTGTCGCCGGTGCGGGTATCGGTGAGCTTGGAGACGGCGCCGATGTCGCCGGGGGCAAGCTCCGTCACCTCAACGTTCTGCTTGCCGCGCATGACGTAGATGTGGCCCAGCTTCTCCTGGGAGCCGCCGCGCGCGTTGGTGAGGGTCATATCGGCGGAAACCCTGCCGGAGACCACCTTGAACAGGCTGAATTTGCCGAATTGGTCGGAGATGGTCTTGTAGACGATGAGCTTGGTAGGTGCGCCGCCGTCCACGGGCTTGCCGCCCTCCCGGGGAGCCGGGAACAGGTTGCAGACGCTGTCCATAAGGACCTCGGTGCCAAGGCCCGTGGCCGCGCTGCCAAAGAACACGGGGCAGATCTCGGCCTCGGCGATGCCGGTGCCCAGGGCGCTGAAAAGCTCGCTTTCGGAGAGGTCGCCCTCCTCGAAATACTTCTCCATCAGCTCCTCGCTGGTGCCGGCGGCGTTCTCCACAAGCTCCGCGTAATGCTCCTCCACCTTGCCGGAAAGCTCGGCGGGCATGGGGACCTCCTGGCGCTTGCCGGAGACGAACTTGTAGGCCTTCTTCTTCAGGACATCCACGATGCCCACGACCTTCTCGCCCTCCATAATGGGCTCGGTAAGGGCGCAGACGGAGGAGCCGAAGGCGTTGCGCAGGGCGTCAAAGGCCTTCTCGAAGTTGGCATGCTCCTCGTCAACCTTGGAGATGTAGATGGCCCGGGGCAGGCCCCTCTCATTGACATACTTCCACGCCTTCTCGGCGCCCACGTTCATCTGGTCCTTGGCGGATACGCAGATGACGGCGGTATCGGCGACCCTGAGGGCCTCGAACACCTCGCCCACAAAGTCGAAGTAACCCGGCGTGTCGATGATGTTGAGCTTATAGCCCTTGAACTCCGCGAACATAGTGGTGGCGGAGATACTCGTCTGACGCTTGACCTCCTCCGCGTCGTAGTCGGAGACGGTGTTTCCCGCGGTGACGGAGCCCTGTCTCGTCACGGCGCCGGCGGTAAAGAGCATGCTCTCCGCCAGAGTGGTCTTGCCGCTCCCGCCGTGGCCAAGGAGCGCGATGTTGCGAATTTTTTCAGCAGCGTAGCCCATAAATGCATGATCCTCTCGTAAATTTGTTAAGGTGACTTAAGTCATATTGTTGACCTCAGGGTGACAGGTGTTGACCCCATCCAATGCCTGTCCAAGGCAATATTATAATATACTTTGACCGAATTGACAACATTAATTTTCTGTTTTTTGGGGATTTTTTCTCATCTGTCCCCGCTCACCTTATCCTCTTCCGCACCGCCTGGCTCATTATGTAAACAAACACGCCGATGAGGGACATGAAGAGCAGGATATTGAGCGCGCTGGCCGCGCCGAAAGCGCCGCTCCAGCAAAGGTAGAACATGACGACGGCGGCGATGACCGTCCCCGCGCAGGTGATGGCGGTGTTGAGGACGGTGATGAGCCTCAGGAGCCTCCCCCTGGTAATGACCTCGGCAAAGGGCGCCAGCCCCCCACGGCACAGGACCGCTGAAACACCGCTCCCCTCGGGAAGCTCGTTCTGGCTCAGGGCGTAGGTGGTCTCGATGGGCAGGTACTCCACCCCGTCCATGGACACCTTGAATCGCTGGGTCACCGTGTTGGGCGTCACATTGAAATCCCGGACCGCCATGAGGATGTTGGTCCTGGTACCCAGCAGCGCCACAAGGGCTGACTGCACGGAGCTTGCCGGCACGTAGGACAGGGTAAAGACGCACACAAGCTCGTCGTTGATGGCGGCAAACACGTTTCCGGCGCTGTTCATGGCGTCCGGCACCCGCAGGCCCATAAGGCTCATGAAGGCCCCGGTGCCCACCAGCACCCGCTCGCCGTCCACCAGTCCCCCGATGCCTCCGCCGTCATAGCAGGCGAAGTCGTCCACCCGGCGTCTTGCCAGGTTCTGGCTTTTCAAAAGCTCCTCAAATACACGTCTGAGGCCGGAATCGGACGTGATGATCACCGACGAGGCGGCGGAAAGGATCTTTTGCTGGTTCACGCCCTCGAACACCTTCACCCCGTCCAGCTTGACGCTCCCCACCGGGAACAGGTCGAGGTCGGTGACAAGCGCACCGTCGGAATCGTAGATGTCCTGGGCGCCCGCGTACCCGGCCAGCGCCCCGCCGGAGCGCTTCACCGCCGCGGCGGCGTATTTGAAGGGCAGCGCGAACAGCACCGTGGCCGGGAAGGCCGCCGAGACGGCGGTCATGATGGAAAAGGCGTGGGCAAAGCCGCCGGGATCGGAGTGCCCCACCGTGGCCAAAAACGACAGGACAAAGGACACGATCACCAAAAGCGGCGCGAAATCGTCGTAAAATCTCTCGGCCAGGTCGGGGCTTGTGAGCTTGGCGTAGAAGCCGAAGCTCTCCCCCGTCACCTTCTTGAGTATCCGCCTGCCCTCCATCCCGTCCGCGTCGGCGGCCACGCCGCAGGTGTTGGAGGACGCCCTGGCGCCCCTGAGACTGTCGCAGTAGGCCATATACATGGACTTTCTGGCACTGAGCGCCGCCATGATGGATATGGCCGACACCACGGCCAGCGGAAGTCCCCGGTGGTAGCTCCCGTTGATGAGCATGGTAAACCCGTCAATGACGGACATGAGCGTGGACACAAACACCAGCGACTCCGCGCCCGGCTGGAGCGTCAAAATATCCTCAAAGCCGCGGGTCAGCACATCCATGCCCAGGGCCGCCGTCAAAAGCTCCATGATGAGCAGCGCGGCCACATTGCCCCTGCAGGTGTGTCCGATGAGCGGCATGGCGCGGCCGGTGGTGAAGAGCCAGGTGGTCAGCGCCATCAGCGCCGCCAGGAAGAACGTGCCAAGGATCCGGAACCTCAGCGACGGGACCCGGGCGGCGTATTTGTAGGCCGTCCTCTTGAAATCGGGGTCGGGCTCTATGTCGTAATAGTAGTCCTCTTCCTCCTCTTCCCCGTCGTCGTAATCGTCCCCGTCGTACTCCTCGTCGAAATCCCCGTCAAGGTCCTCCCCGTCCTCCGGCTCGGACCGTCCGCGGCGTTTGAGCCTTCCGAAAAGGCCGCGGCGGGGCCGCTCCTCCTCATAATCCTCCTCAAGCTCCTCCCCGTCGTCCTCGTCGGGGATATCCCGTATGTTCTCGGCTCCCCGCTCGGAGTAGCTGGCCGGCTCGTCGGAGGGCGGGACCGGCGTGTCGAAGCCCGCCCCTCCCAGGGAGTCCATGAATCTCTCGATGCCTTCTCTTTTGGAGGGCTTCTTCTCCTCCGGGTCGTCAAAAACCGATTGGTCTATCTCCGGTGCCGTGTCATAGGCCGGTTCCGGGGCTTTGCCGCCGTACTCCCGGCGGCGTTTCCGGGGCACGGGCTTTGGCTCCTCGGGCTCCTCCTCCGGCTCGGGCTCCGGCTCATACTTTGCCTTTTTCCTGCGGAAAAGTCCCCTTCCGGTCCTCTCCTCCTCCGGCTCGGGCTCCGGTTCGGGCTCAGGCTCAGGCTCACGGGTCTCCGCCGCCATCCTCTCCCGGATGTGCTTCCGGTTCAGGGTCTCAAACTCCGGTGAGTCGAAGATCTCCCGGATCCCGGCGTCATCCATGGGCTCTGGCGCGTCTCCCGCCCTCCGGGGGCCGCTTTCGGGCTGCGTGGGGCGCGCGGACTCGAGGGCCGCCGGGGCCGCGTCCCCCAGGGCCTCTCTCAGGATGTCGTTGGTCTTGCGCTGAAGCTCCTCGGGCGGGGTCTTTTTGTCCCCGTCCAGAAAGGCGCTGCCCTTGAACTCGGCCAGGATGGACTCAAACGAGAACCCATCCGCCGCGCCGTAGTCCCCCGACAGCTCCAGGTCGTCCCATAAATTCTTGTCGTTGGCCATAAGCATTCGACCCTCCTCGTTGGATTCGAGTTGGTTTTGTTCCTCAGGAACTCTGAATAAACCGAAAAGCCGGGATCGGCGCGGCGATTTGTTCAGAGGTCCCCTTATCCGCCTCTCTGCCTCACGGCCTCATACAGCACGATCGCCGCGCTGGCCGAGGCGTTCAGGGAGGATATATGCCCCTTCATGGGGATCGACAGGGTAAAATCACAGCTTTCGGAGGTGAGCTTCCTCATCCCCTCGCCCTCGGAGCCGATGACCAGCGCCATGGGACCGGTGAGGTCCGTCTCGAATACGCTCTTTTCCGCCTCCGCCGCCGTGCCGTAGATCCACACTCCGGCTTCCTGCAGCTCCCTGATCGCGGCGGTCAGGTTCGGGACCCTCGCCACGGGCATGTACTCCACCGCCCCGGCGGAGGTCTTGGACACCACCGCGGTGAGAGACGCGCTTCTCCTCTTGGGGATGATCACTCCGTGGGCCCCGGCGCACTCGCCGGTACGAATGATGGCGCCCAGATTGTGCCCGTCGGACACCTCGTCGCAGATGATGATAAGCGGCGCCTCGCCGCGCTCCCTGGCGTTGTCCAGGATATCCCGGACCGTGCAGTATTCCTTGACCGAGGCCAGGGCCGCGATCCCCTGATGCGCCCCAGTGGCGCTCATGGAGTCCAGCTTGCGCCTGTCCACCTCCACGACCACCGCGCCGGCGTCCCGCGCCAGGGCCGCCAGCCGCCGCAGGCCCGCGTCGGTGTCGCCCGACGCGATAAAGACCTTGTTCAGGGTCCGTCCGGCCTTCAGCGCCTCGTTGACGGCGTTCCTGCCCTCAATGAAGCTCTCCTCGACCTCGGGCTCCTCATTCTCGCTGTTCTCCGGGCGGCGGGACCTGTCAGTCCTGTTCTTCGGCGGTTTTTTAAAGTCCCGTCCGGGCCTTCCCGGTCCCGGCCTTTTCCTGTCGTCCATACTCACAGATACGACCTCAGCGTCTCCACCATGTCAAGCCGCTCCCAGGGCAGCTCCACATCGGTCCTTCCGAAGTGGCCGTAGGCCGCGGTCTGAAGGTATATGGGGGCCAGCAGCCCCAGTCTGTCGATGATCCTGGCCGGACGCATGTCGAAAAGCTCCTGAACGATCCCGGCCAGTCTATCGTCGTCCATG
>CANQSU010000117.1 GCA_947626585.1 uncultured Oscillospiraceae bacterium | reverse complement strand
TTGGAAATACGACAGTATTCCCTGCGCGCTCTTCCTCGCCTGACGCAAAAAATCCTTGCCGCTCGGTGTCTCCTTTTGATTGATTGAATATTCTTCAAAAAATTCGCCGCACGGCTGTGCGGCGAAAACCTTTTTTGGAGGAAGATCACGCCGCGGGCCGGTCCGGGGCGGAGGCATCCTGTCCGTCGAGCTGGGTGGTGTCGTCGGGAGCCGTTGTATCGGCGGGCGGCGCGGTGTCCTCGGATCCCGTGCTGTCCCCGGGTGCGGTGGTGTCTGTGGTGTCACTCGGTGCGGTATCCGTGGTGTCCGCCGGAGTTGTATCGCTCGGCGTGGTATCCTCCGGGGTGGTATCCTCCGGGGTGGTGTCCTCCGGGACGGACGGGGCGGCGCCGCCCACGGGGATGTCGGCCACGGCGGACTTGATCCAGCTGACCCAGAGGGGGTAGTACCTGGCGTACAGGTGACAGCCGTCGCCGGAGAACTCCGCCGGGAGGTAGCCCTCGCTGTCGGCGATCATCTCGTTGACGTTGATGAAAAAGATGCTCCTCTGGTCGGCCAGGGCCTTGAGCTGCATGTTGATCTTATAGAGATTCACGGGGCCGAAGCACTTGTTCTGCGCTTCCTTCTTATGCCCGCAGGTCATGATCGCCTGGAGGATGATCTTGGCGTCGGGCTGAAGCTCCCGGACGGTGTTGATGAGGTCGCAGTAGGCGTTCATGATCCGGCTGTGCCTGCTGCCGCACTCGTTGATGCCGAGACAGATCAGGATCTTTCCGTATTGCTTCGTCTTGAGAAGCTGTGTCAGCGTCTTATTGGAGAAATTTTTGTCGGAAAGGGATTTTGTCAGGACGGTGAATACCGAAAGGCCGGTGTTGCAGAAGTAATCCGCGCCAGGGAACCGGGCGTAGAGCCTGAGGCCGTCGGTGCGCGAGTCCCCGATGAACAGCGCGTCGTCAAACCAGGAGTCGTCCACCATCCTCCCCGGTGTAAAGACGCCGGCGGTGCCCACGGTGACCGTGGCGTCGGAGTCGTCATTGGTGACGGAGGGCGGCGTGACCGGCGTTATCTCCCTGTCCGCGCCGCTCGGGGCGGGATCGGACTTGCCGCCCCCGGAGGTTCCGGTGGTATCGGGCGTGGTGTCGGGGGTCGTGTCGGGCGGGGCGGTATCCTCCGGGGTCGTGTCGGGGGCCGTGTCCGGCGGGGCGGTATCCTCCGGGGCCGTGTCGGGGGTCGTGTCCGGAGCGGCGGTGTCAGCCGGGACCGTGTCCGGCGGGGTCGTATCCTCCGGAGCGGTGTCCGGCGCGGAGGTATCCTCCGTGGCCGTGTCGGGGCCGGTTGGCTCCGGCCTGTCTCCGCCGCCAGTGTCCCCGTCCTCCGGACTCATCTCCTCCCGGGCCATCTGGATCTGGGCGTTCAGCTCGTCATCCGACGCCAGGAGAAAGGGCACCTGGGCCGGGTCAAGACCCTCGTCCAGGGCCAGGGGCCGGAGGATCGCGTCCTTCTGGACCGCTCCCACCGCCACGACGCAGACAAGGCTCGCCAACAGGGATACGCCAAAAACCGTATATCTTTTCTTCATCCCACACACCCGCTTAAAGCTCAAAATTCAAAATAGATGAACGGATCCTGCGCCGCGGTGGCCACAAAATAGAGGCACGCCCAAAAGAGGACAAACAGCACGACATCCGCCGCTATGGTCCTCCGCGCCTTCCTCCACAGCCTCTGGGGGATCGGCGTGGCGAACAGCACGCCGCCCAGCAGGGGCGGGATATAGTCAGGCGCCAGCGTGAAGAAATCCGCCGTCTCCCCCACCCCGCCCACGGCGAAGAGGCGCGAGAAAACGGTGACGGCGCCGCTCACGCTTCCGGCGGCAAAGGGCACCCAGCTGAGAACGATCACAAGCACCAGATAGACGTGGCAGAGGACCCGGGACCTGTCGAGAGCTTTCCTCAGGAAGAGCTTTTCCAGCGCGATGAATACGAACAGGATGCCCGCCCAGAGCATATAGCCCCCGCCCACGCCGTGCCAAAAGCCCGTGACGGCCCAGACCACGGCCAGATTGACGAGGGTCCTGAGCCTCCCCCTCCGGCTGCCGCCCAAAGGGATATAGATGTAATCCCGGAACCACCGGCCAAGGGTGGCGTGCCAGCGGCGGTAGAAGTCCGAGACCGATTTTGCGCTGTAGGGCTCCAGAAAGTTCATGGGCAGATCGTAGCCCAGCATGTGCCCCAGGCCCACGGCCATGAGGGAGTAGCCGTAGAAGTCAAAATACAGCCTCAGGCTGTAGGTCACGATGGCCAGCCACGCGTAGGGTGTGGAGACCGTGTCGAAGCCGAAAACCTTCCCCTGCGCCCAGACGCCGCCCAGGTGGTTGGCCAGGATCACCTTTGCGCCTAAGCCGATGATGAACTCCTGCAGCCCCAGGTGGAAGGTCACGGCCCTCCTGTGGGGCCGGAGCGTATCTCTCTGAAGCTCCCTGTTGGAGGCGATGGGCCCGGAGAGGAGCTTGGGGAACATCAGCATCTGCGCGTAGAAATCCACCGCGTCCCTCTCGGCGCTTATTTTTCCCCGGTACACATCCACTACGTAGGAGATGAGCTGGAAAATATAAAAGCTCATGCCCACGGGCAGAAGGATGCCGCCCAAGAAGAGTTTGAAAAACACCAGCGTCAGCGCGAACGCCGCCGTCAGCGCGCCCAGCAGGACCCGGCTCCGTTTCCGTTCGAGCCAAAGCCCGCCCATGTAGGCGGCAAGGACCGCGGCCGGCAGAAGTACCATCGCAGCCGTGTCCCAGGAGGTGGCGATACCGTAAAACAGAAGGCTCCCCAGGGCCAGGACCGTGGTGCGGCAGCGCGCGGGGAAAACATAATACACGGCCAGAAAGGCAGGGAGAAAGTAAAATATGAAGGAGATGGAGTTGAACTGCATAATACCAGCTTTCCGGACCGCCCGACCAGATGGGCCGCGCCAAAGGATGTCGGAATTTGTCGAAGCTTACCCGGTGGAAATTATACCATAGCCCGCGAAAGAAATAAAGTCGTTTTGGAAAAAATTTTGTCATCCTTATATTTACAGTGCATATTGTCCCAATATGTGTTATAATGGCATGGGGATATGCGGCCCCGATGATTTATACTGATATTTGATCAAAAGCTTTGATCGAGCGGCGAGAATTTTTCGCGTCGGGCGAGGAATACGGCGCGGGGAATAAAGATTTTGGTCAAATACTATTGCGCTTGAGGAGGCATGGGCATGGAGACATTGGAGAAAAAGAAAAAACTTCGGGCAGGGCCGATCATCGCCGTTTCGGTCCCCGTGCTTCTGACGCTTCTGTTTTTGATCCTTTCGCCAGTCCGGGGTTTTGCCAACTTCGTCACAGACCGGTTCTCCCGGCCGGTGAAGGCGCTGATGGGCACGGTCTTCGGCGTCCTCCCCTTCTCGGTCATGGAGCTTGAGTACATAGCGGCGTTTCTGTTCGCCCTCATCTGGAACGTCCGCTCCGTCGTGCTGGCGGCGCGGGGCGGCGGCATAAGGATATTCCTGAGACGCACGGGGATATTTCTCCTTGTCGTCGCCTGCCTGTTCGTGTTCTTCCTGTGGTGCTTCGCCATCGACTACCGCTCGGACTCCTTTGAGGACAGGAGCGGCATGAGGGCGGGGCCCGTGGAGACGGAGGAGCTGTACGCCGTCACAAGGCTCTTTTTCGAGGAGGCCTCCAGGCGGGCCTATGACGTGAGCCGGGACGGGGACGGGTACTGGAACGAGGATATGGACGGTTACATCGGGGCCAGCAGAGATATATATGAAAATCTGAGCCGGGAGTTTCCCTTCCTGCCGGCAAAATCGAGGATACCCAAGAAGATGTATCTGACCTCGAGGATCTCCTCATGGATGGGTTTCACCGGCGTCTACTTCCCCTTTTCCGGGGAATCCAACATCAATATCGACGTCCCCGGCCCGCTGGTGCCCGAGACCATCTGCCACGAGCTGGCCCACCAGAAGGGCGTCTACGCCGAGCAGGAGGCAAACTTTGTGGGCATCGCCGCCTCCATCGCCTCCGGCGACCCGGTCTACGCCTATTCCGGGTACCTGGGCGGCGCGATCTACCTGTCCAACGCCCTTTACACCGCCGACCGGGAGCTGTGGGGAGAGCTTGCCGCCCTTATGAGCGAGCCGATGCGAACGGACTGGAACCAGAACCACGCCTACTGGCAGCAGTTTGAGGGTAAGGTGGAGGAGGTCAGCTCCAAGGTCTACGACGGCTACCTCAAGGCCCAGGGGCAGGAGCTGGGGATCCGCTCCTACGGGGCGTGCGTGGATCTGCTGGTGGAGTATTATCTGGACGCGGCGCGGGCCCGGGAGTCCAACGGATGAGCCGGATCCTGCTGTCCCACCTGGCCGCGAGGCCGCTGAGGGAATACCTGCTTTCTCAGGGGCACACCCTCCATATCCTGGAGGACGACCCCCGGTACGGCCCCGGCGTGGAGGCCCACGCGGATCTGAGCTTCTGCAAGCTGGGGACGGCCGGCCCGGTCCTTTCGCGAAAAACGCCTCCCCTCTCCCCCGCCTACCCGGACAACGCGTCCATGTGCGCCCTGGTCCTTGACGGATTTCTCGTCCACCGTCTTGACATCACGGACGGGAACATCTTACAATACTGTCGGGACAGAGGCTATCGCCTTGTCAACGTCCGGCAGGGCTACGCGAAATGCGCCTGCGTCCCGTTGGACGGAAGGAGCGTCGTCACCTCCGACCCCGGCGTCTACAGGGCGTTGTCCCGGATCCCGGAGCTGGATGTATGGCAGGTCCGCGAGGGCTTTGTCACGCTCCCCGGCTTTGACACCGGCTTTCTCGGCGGCGCCTCCGGGCGGGTGGGAGACGAGATCCTCTTCAACGGGGATCTGTCCCGACATCCGGACTTTGAGAGGATCTGTGAGCTTATCCTGTCCCGCGGATTGAAGCCGCGCTTTTTCAGGGGTCTTGACCTTCTGGACATAGGCTCTATCATTGAATTGGAGGAATGTTGAAATGAAATACGGCTACGGCGTGGACCTGGGCGGCACCACCGTCAAAATGGGGCTGTTCAGCGACGGCGGGAGGCTTCTGGACAAGTGGGAGATCGACACCGACGTATCGAACGGCGGCGTGAACATCCCCACGGATATCGGCAGATCCATTCTGGCCGACATGAACAAGCACAGCTTCTCGAGATCCGATTATCTGGGCGTGGGCATCGGCGTCCCCGGCCAGGTCTGGCCCGACGGCACGGCGGACGCCGTGAACTTGGGCTGGAGACGCCTGCCCATCATCGGGCAGCTGGAGGAGCTGACGGGCCTCCGGGCCGTGGGCGACAACGACGCCAACACCGCCGCCATGGGCGAATACTGGCAGGGAGGCGGCAAGGGCTGTAAGAGCCTGGTCCTCGTGACCCTGGGCACCGGCGTAGGCGGCGGGATCATTCTGGACGGCAAATGCCTCCAGGGCGCCCACCGGGCCGGCGGGGAGATCGGCCACATCCCCGTAAACCCCGGCGAGACGCGCTTATGCGGCTGCGGGAACCGGGGGTGCCTCGAGCAGTACGCCTCCGCCACCGGCTGCGCGAGGCTGGCCATGGACGCCCTGGCCGGGTCCGGCGCCCCCTCCACCCTCCGCTCGGAGCGCAAGGTGGACGCCAGGGCCGTCTGGGACGCGGCGAAGGCCGGCGACGGACTGGCGCTGGAGATCGCCGGCAGGTTCTGCGATATCCTGGCCCGGGGTATCGCGACGGTGGCAAACACCGTGGACCCCGAGGTCATTGTCATCGGCGGCGGCGTCTCCCGCGCCGGCCAGCTCCTCATCGACATGACCGCCGAACGCTATAGACGTTACGCTTTTAACCCCTGCAAGAACACCCCCATCGTCCTCGCTAAGCTCGGCAACGACGCGGGCATGTACGGGTGCGTGGCGAATCTGCTGTGACTGATCGCCCCATATCGTCCTCCCAAAAAGTTTTTCGCCGCACACATGTGCGGCGAAAATTGAAATACGCGGCAATGCCGCAATCCTTTTAACTTAACGCGGCGTTTGCGGCAATTCGAAGAGACGGGCCGCCCGGTGAGGCGGCCCGCGCGTGTGCGTTGTATGCCCGTATTGTCAGATATACACGCTTTCACTCGTCAATCATCAGCTCAATGACCCTGACTCCCACGCTCCTGGCGTAACGGACGGTCTGCTCGGTGCCACCGGGGGCGCCGGTGCGGGCGGCGATGAGGACCTGGGAGGAGTCCACCATGTATTTGTTCCGCCGCTGCATACAGCCGGGGGTGTACTCCCGGGAGACGAGGGTCACGTCGTCGCACTGGTGGAGGATGTAGTTGTACCGCTCCCGGTCCTCCCGGCTCCAGCCGTGGGTCTGGGACTCGCAGGGGATGGCGGCCTCCAGGAGGATGCCCCGGTACTCGTCCCGAAGGGCCAGCACCGCCTCGGCAAAGTACATGTCGGCGCCCTTGGCCATGCCGCAGATAAAGCGTCTCGCCCCGGCGCGGTAGACCCTCCTGACGGCGTCCTCAAGGCGCTCCTTAAGCTCCGCGCACCGCCCGTCCCGCTCGTCGTCCCCCCAGGGCAGCTTCTCGGGGCGGTTGCCGGTAAAGGAGCAGACGGAGATGTTTTCAAATTCCAGCTCATCCACCGGCGCCGCCTCCTTTTCGTTCGTATAGTATATACGTATGGTTTTTTCATTGTACCACCGCGGCGCGGATTTGTAAAGTCCGCAAAAACCGCCCTTGCCAAACGGGGTGGGCGGTGGTATACTTGTGGACAATTGTTTTTTGAGGAGCTGCCGCTGTGAAAAGAGATTTCAAAAACTGGGGCCTTTTCCGGATCTTTCTGAGCTATTTCAGGCCCCACATGGGGCTTTTCGCCCTTGACATGGTCTGCGCGCTTATGATCTCCCTTGTGGATCTGGCCTTTCCCTACGCCTCGCGCCTGTGCCTCTACGAGCTGATCCCCGGAAACCTGTACGGCGCCTTTTTCGCCGTCGTCTCCGTCATCCTCCTGGCCTACATACTCCGCGCTCTTTTGCAGTTTGTGGTCATCTACCAGGGCCACAGCTTCGGCATCCTGGTGGAGGCCGACATCCGCGAGGATCTTTTCACCCACCTGCAGACCCTGCCGGTGAGCTTCTTTGACAAGACCCGCACGGGGCATCTGATGAGCCAGCTGACCGCCGAGCTTTTCGACATCACCGAACTTGCCCACCACGGGCCCGAGGACCTCTTCATCTCCACCGTCACCGTGGTGGGAGCCATCGCCATCCTCTTTACCGTCCAGTGGCGGCTGGCCCTGGTGATGCTGATCCTCATCCCCCTGTTCCTGGCCGTGGCCACGCTGAACCGCAAGCGTCTGCGCGACACCTCCCGGGCGGTCAAGCGCGTCACCGCGTCCATCAACGCGGACATCGAGTCCAGCCTTTCGGGTATGCGCACCGCCAAGGCCTTCGCCAACGAGCAGGCGGAGCATGACCGGTTCGACGCGGCCAACGACCGCTTCCGGGGCTCCAAGAAGGCTCAATACAGGTCCATGGGCGTGTTCCAGAGTTCCCTGGAGCTGTTCACCTCCATCATGCCCGTGGTGGTCATCGCCTACGGCGGGTGGCTCATCATGCGCGGCCTTATGGATTACCGGGACCTCATCACCTTTACGCTCTACACCTCCACCTTCATAAACCCCATCCGGAAGCTGGCCAACCTGTCCGAGATGCTGGTCAACGGCACCGCCGGCCTTTCCCGCTTCGTGGACCTGATGCGCGTGGAGCCGGAGCTTTCCGACAAGCCGGACGCCGTGGAGCTTAAGGACGTGCGGGGCCGGATCGACGTCAATGACGTCTCCTTCTCCTACGAGCGGGACGAGACCCGGGTCCTGCGCCACGTCTCCCTCCACGTGAAGCCCGGCGAGACCGTGGCGGTGGTGGGTCCCTCCGGCGGCGGCAAGACAACGCTCTGCTCCCTGATCCCCCGGTTTTACGACGTGGACCGGGGCTCCATCCAGGTGGACGGCGTGGACGTGCGGGACGTGACCCAGTCCTCCCTCCGCCGGAGCATCGGCATCGTCCAGCAGGACGTGTTTCTCTTCGCCGACACCATCATGAACAACATCCGCTACGGCCGGCCCGACGCCTCGGATACGGAGGTGGCCGAGGCGGCGAAGCGGGCGGAGATCTATGAGGACATCATGGCCATGCCGGAGGGCTTCGACACCTTTGTGGGCGAACGGGGCGTTCTTCTTTCCGGCGGTCAGAAGCAGCGGATCTCCATCGCCCGTATCTTCCTGAAGGATCCCCCGGTCCTCATCCTGGACGAGGCCACCTCGGCCCTGGACTCCGTGACGGAGGCCAAGATCCAGCACGCCTTCGACGAGCTTTCCCGGGGCCGCACCACCCTCATCATCGCCCACCGCCTCTCCACCGTCCGGGCCGCCGACAGGATCCTAGTCATTCGAGACGGCGTTATCACCGAACAGGGCACCCACCGGGAGCTTCTGGCCCTCGGGGGCGACTACGCGAACCTCTATAATACGCAGAATCTACATATGTAGTTAACGATCGGGCCGCCCGGAGGGACCGTGACGATAGGGAAACAATGTGAACCGGGGGGCAAGATGGTACGGCATACCGAAAAGACGTAGTTAGAACTCAACTACGTCTTTTCGGCTTTTTCATATTTATGAGGAATGGAATGATTTTTCCGAAATTCGATTCCATGCGGCGAGGCTCTTCGGCATAATGTGTAAAAGCCGAAATATTGTTGCGATGAGGGCACGCTCTATATAGATGAGCATCGTATCTTGACGCTATCACTCTCTCTTCACATTGGAAGTCATCTAAATGGTAAAGCGATTCTTTGTTTTGACAATCATATTTCTCTCGACTTTTTCCTCTCTACGGTATTATGCTTTGCCGAACGGTCAGCTTTTTGTGATCTCCACAAGCCGGACTTCGAGCATATCCAGCATGGCATCAAGCTCCAGGGTGTGGCGGCGGCAGGTGACGCGGTATTTTGAGACGGCGGGCGTGCTGAGGGCCTTGAGAGAGGAAAGTTCTTCGTCCGTATCCGGCTCCAGAGCGCCCAAGTCGATCCAGCGGTCAAAGGCGCTGCCGGA
>CANQSU010000116.1 GCA_947626585.1 uncultured Oscillospiraceae bacterium | reverse complement strand
TTGGCCAGTATATTATCCAGAACAGCGTCGGAGATCTGGTCACAGATCTTGTCGGGATGTCCCTCCGTGACCGACTCTGAGGTAAAGATCCTGCTTGCCATTTTTATCCTCCCGGTAAAATGATAGAAAATCTATTCTATTGTAGCACAATTCGACGGATAACGCCATATCAAATTGAAACTTTTTATATTTATTTTCCCTTTTTTCACAAAAAATCCGAAAAAAACATCGATCCGGGCCGGACCGGCGGCCCCCTCCCCCCCTCGCGCGGTCTAAATCATAAAAACTTTCCTTTTACCGTATGGACTTTTTGGCAAAAGGGGGGTATAATGATTTTGAGGTGATACCAGGTGAAGGCCATTGACCGCGCTGTGACGAAATTCTGCTACAAGCACCCAAACTTCGGCATCCGAAACCTTATCCTCTACATTATAGCCGGAAGCGGGCTCATCTATATTTTGAGCGTGATGGACACGACGAACACGCTTTTGAATTATATCAGCTTCAACCCGAGCCTCATTCTGCGGGGGCAGGTCTGGCGGCTGGTGACGTTCCTGTTCATGCCGACGAATTCAAGCCCCCTGTGGGAGATCGTGGCCCTCTACTTCTACTACTTCATCGGCTCCACTCTGGAACGCCAGTGGGGCACCAACCGGTTCACCATCTACTATCTCACCGGCGTGGTACTCAACATCGTCTTCGGCTTCGCCAGCTACTACGCGGTGCTGGCCGCCGGCGGCAGCAGGGATATCGCCGGCGCGCTGGTGGAGGTCTCCATGACCTCGGAGTATCTGAACCTCTCCATGTTCTTCGCCTTTGCCTCCATCTGGCCCGACGCCCGGGTGATGGTGTTCTTCTTCATCCCCGCCAAAATGAAGTGGCTGGCCTGGATCGACGCGGCCTTCTTCGCCTACGGCATACTCAGCGGTATGTACGCCTTCCCCTTCAACCTCCTGCCGATCATCGCGATCCTGAACTTCTTCCTCTTCTGCTGGGGGAACCTCACCCGCAACTTCAGGCGCGACCGGGGCTACTCCAAACGCCGCAGCCAGTTCAACTCCGCCATCCATCAGGCCCAAAACGAGGAGAAGCTGCAGGGCTACCGCCACAGGTGCGAGGTCTGCGGCCGCACCGACGTCTCCGACCCCGACCTGGAGTTCCGCTACTGCTCCCGCTGCCAGGGCTACCACTGCTACTGCGTGGACCATATCAACAACCACGTCCACCACACCGAGTGATCCCCGCGCGCACGCCGCCACTATGATTTCTTATTATATCATATGGCGAGCCTTTTGTCAAGTAGTATTTTTGAGTATTATAAAATAATTCTAAGGGGCCGCGGCGAAACGAAGGTTGACGCCGCAGCCCCTTACTTAATCTGCCGGAGACAAAGCCTTTGTCTCCGGCAGCGAGCTGTCATGATTCCATTTTCGATCTGGATTTCCCGCTCAGGTGCAGGACGGTGAACTCAAGCACGGCGGCGGGGGCAAAGTTGGCGTCAATGTACCGCTCCCGGTGTTCCTCTGTGTCGGCGGGGGCGTATTCCAGAGCTAAAGCCCGGAGGGCATCGCGCTTCTCCTCATCCTCCGTCACCTCCCGGACCGTGCCGAAGGCAATGACGCTGCGGTAATCCGTGGTGTACTGCCGGGGGATTACCAGATCCCGGGTCACCACGCAGAAGGACGCCCTGGGGTCCCGCCGGATCGCGTCCAGCTTGTGTCCCGTTTTGGCGCCGTGGAAATAGATCTTCCCATCCCGGTAGACATAACTCAGCGGCACCCCGTAGGGCCAGCCCCCATCCCCGTGGAGGCACAGGACGCCGTCCATGCCCTCCTTCAGCAGCCTCTCGCACTGCTCCCGCGTCAGCTCCCGGTCGTGCCGCCGCATAGAACGGAATGCCCGGGTTTCCAGGTGTTCATTCAGATACCTGTCCGCCGCCAGCACCGTCTCCCGGTCGGACTGATGGGTGAGCTTCACAAGGACGTCGGGCAGCTCCGCCCACTCGATGGAGTCCACCTCCTCGGGCTGTGCCGTCACCTCCATGGACTCCGCCCTGGCCAGGAAGAAGATCACGTCCTTGACACAGCCCTCATAGGGGGAATACTGTATGGTCCGCCGGAATCCGTCCACGAACTCCACGGACAGCGCCGTCTCCTCCCGGATCTCCCGGGCCGCCGTCTCACGCTCCGTCTCCCGCCCCTCCACATGGCCCTTGCAGATGGAGGTGTGGCCCTTTTTCATATGCTCCAGAAGATAGAGCCTTTTTCCGTTTGAAACGGTGTATACCACCGCGCCGCAGCTTTTTTCACGGATCATCTCTTGTCACCTCACGCAAATCTTGCCAGCGGCTTCACGCATCTCTCAAGTCCGGCCCGGTCCTCTTCGGTGAAGTACCCGGTGAGGACGCTGTCCATATCCAGGACGCCCCATATCCTCCCGTTTTTGTCCCGGAGAGGGATCACGATCTCGGAGTGGGTGTCGCAGTCGCAGGCGATGTGTCCGGCAAAGCACTCCACGTTTTCCACCACCTGGGCGCGGTCCTCCCGCCAGGCGGCGCCGCACACGCCGGCGCCGAAGGCGATGCGGCTCACCGCCGGCCGCCCCTGAAAGGGCCCCAGCAGCAGCTCGTCGCCGCTGACCAGGTAAAACCCCGCCCAGTTGGCCTCGGGAAACGCCTGGGCCAGCACGGAGGAGAAGTTGGCCAGCGCCGCCACCCTGTCGGTCTCGGCGCCGGTATAGCGGTCCAGCTGGTTCTCAAGAAAATCATAAAACGCCGGCTTTGTGTTGGGATAGCTCACGGGTTCGTACATGGCGTTACCTCTCTTTTTGATTTTTTAACGGATACACCAAAAGGGGGCGTGACGCCCCCTTTCCCTTTCAGATCAGGTTCCTTTGTGCTTTTCGAAATATTCCCGGATCTTTGTGAAAGTCCCGGCGCTGATGTCATGCTCGATCTTGCACGCCTCACGGGCGGCGGTCTCGCCGTCCACGCCAATGGACTCCAGGATCTCGGTGAGTAAAACGTGGCGCTCGTACATGCGCTCGGCCACCTCCCGGCCCAGAGGGGTCAGGTGGATATCACGCCGCTGGTCCACGTCGATGTAGCCGTTCTCCCGGAGCCGGCGCATGGCGATGGAAATGGTGGGCTTCGCATAGCCCATCTCGGTGGCGATGTCGATGGCGCGGACGTACCCCATGCGGTTTTCCAGCATAAGTATGGTTTCCAGATAGTCCTCCCCGGACTCGTGTATCTCCATTCGCGTCCACTCCCTTCAACTTCAGAACAGAGGATGAGATCAGAAGAACTTCTTGATGCCCTCGGTGGCGGCGGCCTCGTCGGCGCTGATGGTCATGGTGAACTTCACGTCCTCACGGGCGGAGAAGGCGTCGCACCAGTCGAGGAACTCCTCGGCCTCGTTGAGGGAATCGGTGCCGGCCAGCTTGAAAAGGCCGTCCATGAAAATGTGGGTGATATCGTAATTGCCGGCGCAAAGCCCGCTGATGAAGCCCTTGAGGGCGGTATAGCCGGTAAGCTTATAGTCGGAAAGCTTGATAAGTCGGACGCTCATGGGGATGTCGTACCTGAGCGCGGCGTCGCGCTCGATGCAGATGACGTTGCCGTGTTCCTCCTCGGACGCCTTTTGCACAAGCTCGATGAGCTTCTTCGTTTTTCCGTGACCCTTGAGTCCCATAATGACCTTAACCATAGGGAACACTCCTTTCAGTTTTGGGGATACCCTTCCGGGTACTTACATTTTAACATTTCCGGCGTGACGATTCAATATGAATTTTCGGTTTTAGCAAAAAATTTATCAAAGAGGCTCTGAACAAAGCTTCATCGGGCGGCGACGATCCGGCGATATGTGTAACAAATGGACAGCGGGCGGCGTATTATGGGTTAGGCTCAACCTTGAGCCCAGGAGGATTTGGATGAAAACACCAAATTGTTATGATACAAACGAGCCCTGCGGCTGCGGCGGCAACATCATAAACTGCGGCGGCTCGGCTACACCCTGCCCCGGCCCCCGGGGTCCCCAGGGCATCCCCGGTCCCCAGGGCCCCCAAGGCCCCATAGGCCCCCAGGGGCCCCAGGGCGAAACAGGCCCCATCGGGCCCCAGGGTCCCATCGGCCCCACGGGTGCCACGGGCGCCACAGGCGCGACAGGTCCCATAGGCCCCCAGGGCCCGCAGGGTCCCCAGGGCGAACCCGGCCCCGCAGGTGCAGCGGGCGCCACAGGTCCCGCCGGCGCGACGGGCCCCATAGGCCCCCAGGGTCCGCAGGGTCCCCAGGGTGAACCCGGCCCCGCAGGAGCAACAGGCGCCACAGGCGCCACGGGCGCGACCGGCCCCGCAGGCCCTCAGGGTCCCGCCGGTCCCACCGGAGCGACAGGCCCTGCCGGAGCCACAGGTCCCGCCGGCCCCGCGGGCGCGGCGGCCACTGTTGAGATCGGCACCGTGACCACCGGCGCTCCCGGCACGCCCGCCAGCGTCACCAACACCGGCACGGATACCGACGCCATTCTCAACTTCGTCATCCCCGCCGGAGCCACTGGCGCTACCGGCCCCGCCGGCCCTCAGGGTCCCGCCGGCCCCACCGGAGCGACGGGCGCTACCGGCGCCACTGGCGCGACCGGCCCCCAGGGTCCCGCCGGTCCCCAGGGCCCTGCCGGGACCGCGGCCGTGGCCAGCTACGGCGATTTCTACGCCCTGATGCCCGGCGACAACGCCGCTCCCGTGGCGGTCGGAGACGCCATTGATTTCCCCAACGACGGCCCCGCCGCCGGAGGGGTCGCCTCCACCACCGACAGCACCTTCACCGTGGCCAACGCTGGCACGTACCTGGTCCTCTTCCAGGTCAGCGTCACCGGGGCCGGCCAATTGGCCCTGGCCGTAAACGGCACCGAGGTCGCCACCACCGTGGTGGGCCGCGCGGGAGGCACCGACCAGATCGTGGGAATGAGCGTCCAGACCCTGGCCGCCGGCGACACGCTGTCCGTGGTCAACTCCTCCGGAAGCGCCGCTGCCGTCACCATCACCCCCGCCGCCGGCGGAAACAACCCCGTCTCGGCGCACCTTGTGATCGTGCAGCTGGCCTGAGAAAACCGTGTGGGCGGGTTTGAAGCCCGACGCCTTCAGTTAAACCCCCCAGCGTACTCTCCCCCGCTTCCGCGGGGGCCGGATACCGGCCGGCCCGTCTGCCGACGACACACGCCAGGGTACGAATTACCCCGCAGGGGCCGCCTCTCCCGGCGGCCCGTGATCCAAAACCATCGCCGCCCTTCAAAAGGGCGGCGATGACCTTTTAAAAGCTTTAACCGAGGGGCGAGGATTTTTCGCGTCAGGTGAGGAAGGCGGCGCGGGGAATACTTTCGTATTTCCAAGCCGCCTGACAAAGCATCCGGTGTTCCCCGCGCGATCGGAGATCGCGTGGGGAGAAGAGGAGCCGAGCCCGAAGTAAAGCGGCTCGCGCGACGACGAAAAAAGACCGTCGCGAAGGAAAGATTTTAATCGGTGATCAGTATCAATCCGCCGCGCGGTCAAGCCGCGCGTTTTCACCGCTCCAGATACGCTTCTGGGTCCAGGGCTCGTCAGGGTCACGCCAGAAGGGGTCGTCCTCCACAAGGCCCAGGGGCAGGAATACCGTCTCGCACAGGTAGAGGCTCCCGGTGCCGATGTAGAATTCGGCCAGGTCCGGCTGGTCACCGGTGATGCCGGGCAGGAGAAAGCCCTTTTCGTCGTAGATGTTCCCCCGGTGTACCCGCTCGATCACCGCCGTCAGGGCGCAGCGGGCCATGGCCGGGGTGACGGACGCGGGCAGAAAGCCCTCCAGGGCGGCCTGCGAGAGAAGCTGGAAAGCGCCGTAGCGGTAGGTCACCGAGCGGCCCACGACCGGGTACGAGCCGTCGGGCATGATGAGACGCTCCAGGATCGCGGCGTATCTTTTCGCGCGTTTCAGCTCAATTTCATATAATTCCGCGTATTTTTCCTCACTTTGCAGCTCTCTGAGGATATCCGCCATCATGGGGTGGATCACAAAGGAGTTGTAGTAATCGGCGTGGAAAAAAGCGCCGTCCCCGTAGACCCCGTCGCCCACGTACCAGCCCTTGAAGGCGTCCAGCGCCCGGTCCACCGGGCCCATGTCGTGGTCCTCCCCCACCTTTCGCAGGGCGATCTCGATCATGGCGGGGAAAAGGAGCCAGTTTGAGTCGTAGGGGGTGAATTTCCGGGTGGAGCGAAGGGCGGCCGCCAGATCCCGGCGGGTCTTTTCATTCAGGCCATGCCACAGCGTATCCGGCGCGCGCAGGACCGCGTGGGCCAGAAAGGCCGCGTCCACCAGCGACTGGCCGTACCCCCGCGTGAAGTTCATAAAGTCCGGGCTTTCCGGGTCCACCGCGTTTTCCATGCACCTTTGCGCCAGAACGCGGATTTTTTGCCGGATCTCCCCCTCGTCCTCCGGGACCCTGGCGTCCAGCCAGGGGGCGATACCGCACATGGTCCGGCCAAAGGCCTCCAGGGGGGCGTAAAGCTCCCGGTCCGGGTGGAAGCCCATGGGGAGCGTCGTTTTCAGACGGTTTTCGGCCAGGGCCGTCAGGACCGGCCGGGCGGTTTTCAGCATGGCGTCGAGCCAGAGCATGCGCGTCACCATATAAAAATCCCCTTTCCGAGGAGCTTCAGCACCGCCTCCGTGAAGAAGTAATCGGCGTAGATGAGGGCGTGGTTGTGGCGCGCGTCGTGGAAGCTGACCGAGCAGCGGGTCAGGAGGTTGTCGGTGTCGGGCGAGAAGTCGCAGCGCTTTTCCGCGAGGGTAGTCAAAAGGCGCTCCGCCGCGTGCCTGTAGCGGCTCTCCCCCGCGGCCCCGGCAAGCTCCAAAAGCCCGGAGGCGGCGATGGCGGCGGCGCTGTCGTCCTCAAAATCACAGTCCGCGCCCTGCAAAAAGTCCGCCGGGATGAGGCCGGAGGCGGGGATGTGCCCGATGAAGTAATCGGCGGATTTTTTGGCGCGGTCGAGGAGAAGCGAATCCTTTGTGTGGAGATACGAGAGGGTGAACCCGTAGACCGCCCAGGCCTGCCCCCGGCTCCAGGCCGACCCCGGGCCCATGCCCTGGCCGCCGGGAGCGGCGACCCTCTCCCCCGTCGCCGGGTCAAAGACCACGATATGCTCGCAGGAGCCGTCGGGCCGCTGGAAGTGCCTCGCCGCCGTTCCGGCGTGGAGAGCGGCGATCTGGGCGAACCGGGGGTCGCCGGTAAGCTCCGAGGCCCTGTAGAGGAGCGGCAGGTTCATCAGGCAGTCGATGATGGCCCAGCCGGCGTTTTTGCCGTCCCGGTCGTTCCATGCCCGGAGGAAGCTCCCCCTTGGGTTGAAGCGGCCCGCCAGATCAGAGGCGGCCAGCAGGAGGCGGTTCAGAGACGCGGGATTTTTTGTGAGCGCGTAGTCCGCTCCGGCGGTGGGAAGCCACTTAAAGCCGCTGTCGTGGTCCATGCCCGAGGCGTCCGTCAGGGCGCGGTCCAGCTTGTTTTCAATGGCGACGGCGGCGGCCTTCAGCTCCTCCCGCCCCGTGAGGGCGTAGATCTGCCACAGGCTCCCGGCCCAGAAGCCGTTGGTCCACCAGGAGATATTTTTGTCCGTCCGGTCGTCGAAGCGGCCGTCGGGACCGGTCATATACGGTATCCCGCCCCCGTTCCGGCGGCAGACAAGGAGGATCTTTTCGCTGATTTTGCCGGCGATCTCGGTCCACATGGAAGGGCCTCCAAAGAAATAATTATTTTTACGCAAATTTTACTTGACTTTTGGGGTGGATTGTGATATAATCCGCAGTATCCGGAAGTAAGGCTATTTCACCACCACGTTGTCCTCGCCCAAAAGCTCCTTTAATTCCTGAACAAGGGCGGGGTGAATGACGCAGTCGGCGCCCACACGGCGGCGGGTGTCGGCGAAGAAGATGACCATCCGCTGCTCGCCGGGGAACATGGTCAGGACGAGCTTGAGCCTGTCGTACTCCCGGCAGTTTTCACTGGGGAGGCGGACATAGAGCTTGCCCGATTCCTGCTTCCCGGCGCTCCGAGGGGCGTCCGGGCGGATGTCGGTCATGGGGCGCAGGCTGTTGACCACGGCCTGGGGCTCCTTGCCCTCCCGGATGGACAGGCGGGCGCGGACAATGACCAAAGATCCCTCCCGCATGTAGACGCCGGACTGGTCCAGGATGCGCTGGAAGGCCAGAAGCTCGATGCTCCCGGTGCCGTCGTCCAGGGTCACGTAGGCCATCAGGCCGCCGTTTTTGGTGGCGCGGGTGCGGGAGGCGATAATGACGCCGGCGAAGCTCAGCTCCTGGTCGTCGGCAAAGCGGTGCGTCTCCCGCTCCTCGGCGTAGTCGGACATGACCGCGCCGATGCTGGTGACACCCAGGCGCCGGACCGAATCCCGGTAGGCGTCCATGGGGTGGCCGGAGAGGTAGAGGCCGGTGACCTCCCGCTCCATGGCCATCCGCTCCATCTCGGAATATTCCTCCACGTCGGGAAGGGGGACGGCGGAGGCGGAGGACGGACCGTCGCCGCCGGAGAAGCCGCCGAACAGGTCTATCTGGCCCTCCACGTTCCGCCGGCGGCTGTCGGCGATGGAGTCCAGGGTCTGGCCCGCGATCAGCATCAGCTGGCGGCGCTTGGCGCCGAAGGAGTCGAAGGCCCCGGCCTTTATGAGGCTCTCAAGGGCGCGGGAGTTCATATCCGCGCCGTACATGCGCTCGCAGAAGTCCTGGAAGGAGGCAAAGGGGCCGCCGCTTTCGCGCTGCTCCACCATGCTGTCGATGAATTTTGAGCCGATATTTTTCACCGCCACCAGGCCGTAGCGGATGTTGTCCCCCTCCACGGTGAAGCGGCTCCGGGAGTGGTTCACATCCGGGGGCAGAAGCCTGATGCCCAGGGACTGGCACTCGGCGGTGTACTCGGCCACCTTCTCGGCCAGGCCCAGGACCGAGCTTAAAAGGGCGGCCATGTACTCCCTCGGGTAGTGGCACTTGAGGTAGGCGGTCTCGTAGGCCACGATGGCGTAGCTGACCGAGTGGGCCTTGTTGAAGGCGTAGTTGGCGAAGGCGTTTATCTCGTCGTAGATGCTCCCGGCCACCTGGGCGGGGATGCCGTTTTTCACGCAGCCGTGGATGCCCCGGCTCTCGTCGCCGTTGAT
>CANQSU010000115.1 GCA_947626585.1 uncultured Oscillospiraceae bacterium | reverse complement strand
CCGCGGCGGCCATTCCGGCCACGGCGCGGGGCGCCAGGGCGTCGGGGAAGGTGTGGGTGTGAAAGTCGATTATCATAGAATCACCTCATACAGTCGGATCATTTCTCGATCCATGAAATAAATGTCTCGACCTTTTCAAGCTCCGGGTCGGGCATTTTTTGTATGCGGGCGAGGAGACGCGCCCTTGTGCCGCCGGCGTCGGGCGGGGCGGCGAAAAACTCGGAGGGCGTCATCTCGAAATAGTCGATGATGTTGAAAAGCTCCCTCGCCGACGGCATGGCCATGCCGCTGGTGATGCTCCTGATATAGGAGCCGCTCTTGCCAAGCTCCAGGCTCATCCTGTGTTCGGACGTCCCGCGCCGGATGCGAAGCTCGGTGATGCGCTCCCGGATAAAACGCTCGTGATCCATAATACCACCTCCATGACTATTGTACTGTAAATCCCAACCGTCTATTGACGATAAAATTATTAAATTCATGGTGAAATATGCCGTATATAGTAATAATATTATTAATATGCAAGCGTAGGTAATAATTTAATTATTAAAAATGCGCGTTGTGGTTGTATCTGCGCATATCATGGTTTCCTTTTTGAGAAAGTAATCTTTACAAGGAGGAGATCATATGGAACACAAAACATATGGCTATGTCCGCGTGTCCACGCGGGAGCAGAATGAGGACCGGCAGCTTATCGCCATGCTTAAATTCGGCGTGCCGGAGGATCACATCGTCGTGGACAAGCAGTCGGGGAAGGACTTCGAGCGTCCCGGTTATAAGAGGCTCCTAAGAAAATTAAAGGCCGGGGACACTCTCATTGTCAAGAGCATCGACCGGCTGGGGCGCAGCTATGAGGAGATCCTGGAGCAGTGGCGGCTCATCACCAAGGAGAAGCAGGCGGCCATCGTGGTGCTGGACATGCCCCTTCTGGATACGCGGCAGGGGCGGGATTTGACGGGGACGCTGATCGCGGACATCGTTTTGCAGCTTTTAAGCTACGTGGCCGAGACGGAGCGGCAATTCATTCGCCAGCGTCAGGCGGAGGGGATCGCGGCGGCGCGGGAGCGGGGCGTCCAATTCGGGCGGCCGCCCATCAGCAAGCCCCAGGGATTTTCGGATATGCTGGCGCGCTACGCCTCCGGCGGCATCGGCTCCCGGCAGGCGGCAAAGGAGCTGGGGATCTCGTACAACACTTTTTTACGTTGGGCCAGAGAGGTCCCTGTTGCAAAAAGTACACCTTTTGGAACAGCGGCGGGGTATTGCAAATTGTTTGATGAACAAGAAAAAAATGTTACATAACATGATATCACTTGTCAGAAATAATTGCAAGTGGGTTCGTTTCAAAAGGTGTACTTTATGAAACAGGCGGCGGAGCCGATCAGAGTGAGGTGTCCGCCATATGTTCAAATTCGCAAAAAGAAGAAAAGGCAAGGGGTTCACCCTGGCCGAGGTCCTTATCGTCGTGGCGATCGTCGCGGTCCTGTTGGCTGTGGCGATCCCCAACGTCATATCCTATTACCGCTCCCTGAAGCTGACGGAGCTGGACGACAGCGCCCGCACCATCTTCCTGGCCGCGCAAAACAGGCTGACGGCCTTGAAGAACGAGGGGCGGGATCTTACCAAGCTCAGCACCACTCCGGTGACGGTTAACCTGTCGGGTGGAAGTCAGATAAAAGACCGGCTTTGTGCCGTGACCGCTCCGATTTCTCCCGCTCCGGCGGGCGGTGGTGTTGACAATCTCGCCGTTCTGGTGCCCGGGGGCTCCGTTGAGCCGCAGCTCCATGACAATCACTACGTGGTGGAGATCGACCCGAAAACCGGGGCGGTCTACGCGGTGTGGTACTGGGAGGAGTATGACTTTACTTATGAAGAAACTTACAGCGCCGCTGATGTGACCCGCGAAGCGCGGCTGAAGGCCGGCCGGATGGTGGGTTATTACGGCGGCTCCACCATCGAGCGGGCCGCGATCGGCCAGACGCCCTTCCCCGTCGTCAACGTGACCAACGCCGAGGAGTTGGTGCTGGACATCACCGTGCCGGAGCAGAGCTTGGGAGCGAGCGCAAGCGTCAAGGCCAAGGTGACGATCTCCGCCAACGGGGTGACGGTGCCGATTATTTCAGATGTCGCGTTAAAGCACGATGGATACACTTTCACCGGCAGTATCGCTCTGGATACCCTCAGGGAGGCAACTGAATTTGCCGCCAATGGCACGTTGTCGTTTGATTTCGGTAACATGGGCAAGCCGTTCAAAGAATGGGTCAACACCTACAGCATCACCCCTGGGATGGATTTTGATATCGAGGTGGAGGTATGCGCGGACGACGACGGGTATCTGCCGCAGTATGTGTATTGTACGGGGGTCAACAGCCTCTTTGAGAGCGTCGCGGAGGATCCCGCCAACCCTGGCAATTACACCGCCCAGATCGCCTACGGGCGGCATTTGCAGAATCTGAACAAAAGCACCTCCGGGGTGGACGACAGCGTGACCGCCGCCGAGCAGACGCGACATATCGACTTTGACTTTAGCGCCACTGCCACCGGGATGGATAAGGTGTATTCCTGGCAGGACACCTACGGGGACACGCCCTTCACGCCTATCAACAACGACAAGCTCATGTCCTACGACGGGAAAGAGCTGGTCATCAGCAATCTGTATGTCAACCACACCGACACATTTGCCGGCTTGTTTGGCCATTTGCAAACAAGTGGAAGCACTTTTGAATATATCCGTTTGGAAAACCCAAACGTGACGGGTACCTCATACGTCGGCGCGCTTGTCGGGAAAGTCGATCATGGATCAATCAAACATTGCGGCGCCTATGTCTCTGACAGAACGCATTATGAAACAACCTGCACCGTCACCGGCGGCGGCAAGGTGGGCGGTCTGATTGGGAGCTTTGAGTCCGACGGAGAGATAAGCGATTGCTTTGCCGCCGTGCGGGTCAAGGGTGAACAAGATTGCGTCGGCGGTCTGATTGGGGATCTTGCTCTATCCGTAGGTCATATAGAAACGAAAATAACAAACTGTTACTCCGGCGGCCACACCGATGGCGGGCAGTATGTCAGCGCCAACGTGACCGGGCGAGGTGACGGCGTGGGCGGTCTGATTGGGGCTGTGCATGGCGACACCAGCTACACCTGTACGCTGACCCTCTCCGGCGTCAATTACAGTACCTGCTCCGTGGGAGTAACGACTGACACATATCTAAGCCAAGGCGAGATTGGGCTGCTGTTCGGATATGACGATGGAAATGAAACCATCCTGCTCGATTCTGGCGTCAAAAACTACGCCACGGGTGTGGCGTTTGATGAGAACGGCGACGCGATTACGACGGGGCTCCATGACGAATCCGCATACCTCGTCACCGACCGTGGCAGCAATGTCCAGGATCCTTTCACGACATACCCCTACGATGAAACGCTGAGAGATGTGAAATATCCCTACGCGACGAACCTTTTGACGCATTACGGCGACTGGCCGGATGAGCCCTCCGCCCAATCCTTCTGCTACTATGACAATTGCAACGGCACCTACGGCGTCTGGGGCTATATTGTCGACCCGGCCGGCGGGACGCCTGCCCATGTAAATTCCCTCGTCTCCGGCGCCCCCGGCGCGGGCCCCTACGCCATAGAAGAAGGGTACTGCATACCCGTGGAGCATGACGAAGCCGCTCCGGCGGCCCCCAAGGTGGACGGTATCTCCTGCACCGTCGTAAGACCGGCGGTTGCGACAGATGTCACCGTGGATAAGAGCGGCAAGACCTACGACCTCTACAGAGTCGAGGGCTTGGAAGATGTGGGCGCGACCAACTATTACAACAAAATCACTGTGGGCACAACGGAGTATTGGTTTAACCCCTTCTTCGCGTGTGAGGTCATTCCGGAGAACACAACTCCCACCGCGCCCACCACGCCCCAAGCCAAAAATGGCGCGGCTGGCGTCGATTCCATGGGTAATCCTATCAATACTTATGGCGACTGCGCCGACAAAGTCGTGATCCGCACCGCGCGGCAGTTGGCCAACATGGCGAAACAGACGCTGGACAATAATGACGCTCAGAAACGCAGATATGTCCAACTATTGGATATCGACTTTGAGCAGTACACAATGACCGGCTTCACGACAGGTAAGACCACGACATGGGAACCAATGGTGTTGAGTACCGGCACCTTCGACGGCAATAAGTTTATCATCAGCAACCTGTATATCGACAAGCCCGGCGAAAATGCCGTTGGTCTCTTTGGTAATACCAAGGGTACACTCACCCAAATCCGTCTTATGAACATTCAGGTAACAGGCAAAGATCGTGTCGGTGCGCTTGCTGGACGTGTAAATGGAGAAGCAACCATTATCAATGATTGTGGTGTCTATGTGTACGCGGCAACTGCAGCCGACTATGATACGGCCTACAAGAAATATGCCGTCAATGGTAATAGCAATGTGGGCGGGCTGATCGGTAACGCCAACTCCGAAGTAAAGGAGATCAAGGATTGCTTTGCCGCTGTGAAGGTGAGCGGAAAAGATAGAGTTGGCGGCTTGATTGGAAATCTTGCCGCAAGTGACAAAGACGGAACAATAACCAACTGTAACAGTGGCGGCCATACCGTGGGCAGTTCATATGATGAAAGTTTAATCAACGTGTCTGGAGAGAAACAGGTCGGGGGTCTTATCGGCTGTGTCGCTGGAGATACGGGTTCTTCTGGTCCTCCTCCAATACCTCCCGAGCCGCATGATATTACCTTCACCGGTGTTAACTACAGCACCTGTTCTGTTGGTATTACTTCGGGTAGCGCAACTCCCGGACTTCTCATAGGAGATGTAACAGGGGCGGCTGGTATTGTAGTCCCCTCCGGCTCTACCGCCTACGCCACCGGCGTCGCGTTTGATGACAGCGGCGATGTGGCCACGCCGCGTGACGAGAGCGATTACCTCACCTCCTACGCCGCCAACCTCGCCAATATTCTGGCGGTGACGAGCGGCAAGACCGCCGCCACGGCGTCCAAGTACGACAGCACCATTGGCAACTCCTACCCCTATCTGAGTGCCGACGGCATGACCCACCACGGCGACTGGCCGGTGCTGCAGGAGGCGGTGTTCTACTGGGAGCAGGAGGGCACCGGGACCGGCGTCGCCACGAAGCAAGATGACGGCACCTACTCCGGCGAGGGTTACCACTTCTTCGCCAAGGGCTGCCTGAACGGCCAGCCGGTGACCCTGAACACGCTGTGCGAGACGTACCACGATGTGAACGCCACCGGCAACGCGGAATGGGGCTACGGCCTGTACGCAAAGTCGAACACAGATAAGCTTGATACGCCCAAAGATTCCTCTAACACAGAAGTGGGTACAGCCACTGGCAAAGACGACGAAGGGAAGAAATTTGCCTCTTTGTTATGCCGCGATACTTATGATGTGACCATGCTTGACGGCGGAACCGAGGACAAAGCCTGTTCCACCGAAAGCAAGGCGGCAGCCTCGCAGACCTACCACCTCAACCTCGGCTTCGGCGCGGCCATTGAAGTGGGCACGTCAAGCACCATGGGCCAGTCTGGCAACCCCTACAAAATCCGTAACGTGCGTCAGCTGGATAATATCCCGGACAGCAGTCCTTCTTCCTTCCTGCAGACCCACGATATGTATGGGCAGGGTTACTCCGTCTATAGCGGCGCAAGCGGCTTTGCCGGGACCTATAACGGCCAGAGCTACCGTATCCTGGAACTCAGCATGACGAACGGCCTGTTCACCTCTCTCAACGGGGGCGCCGGGCTTGACAGCATCATCCTCTATTCCCCCAGCGGAGACGCGACGGTTACCGGTAATGGTACTGTGGCTGTGGGCGGCCTGGCCGGCTCCGTTACCGGTTCTGGCGACACCAATATCACGAACTGCGTTGTCGCCGGGTACTCGATGTCCAATGCATCGGAGCCTCTCGGCGGTCTGGTCGGCAAAGTTGAGAGAGCTACAACATATGATAAGTTGTCCATTACAAACAGTGAAGCGGTCAATAAGCTAAATGGGTCTAATGTTTATGTCGGCGGGCTTGTTGGCCATGTAGCCAGTTGCAGCGTCGACATCACGAATAGTTACGCCGGCGGCGAGATCACCAACGGCAGATACGTCGGCGGAATCGTGGGGTTTGCAAATACTTCTGGTTTTACTGCAGGAATTGTCGACTATACGAACGTCTACTCCTATATGAAGATCAGTGGTGGGAACGTTAAGTATGGTATCGGCGCATGTGGCTATTCCTCCCCTTATGACAGCGGATATTACAACAACTGCTACTACTGGAGCGGCGGCATCACCGGGCATGTCTACGGTGACAACGTCACCGCCGCGACCCTGGATCAGCTCAAAACCTGCATAAGCGGCGCCGGCATCGGCACAGTGACCGAAGGCCACACCTTTAAACCTGAAAACGCATCCGCATCCGGCGACAGCTACCCCTACCCAGCCGTGGTGAAGGATCACGAGGGCAGCTACGTCCACTACGGCGACTGGGAAACCGACTGACAGCAGCCCACAAAACTCAAAAGGGCTGTACTCCCGGATCCCTCCGGGGTACAGCCCTCATTTTTCCACATACATTAAAACGAACGGGAGCCTGTGATTTTCACAGGCTCCCGAACGGCAGGGTCGAGCCGGTCTTACTGGAGGGCGTCGTAGCCCACCTCGCCGGTGCGGACCTTGACCACGTTCTCCACGTCGAAAACAAAGATCTTGCCGTCGCCGATGTTGCCGGTGTAGAGGACCTTGCGGGCGGTGTCGATCACGTCGCTGACGGGGACCTTGGAGACGACGATGTCCACCTGGACCTTGGGCAGGAGCTGGATCTCCACGGGGACGCCGCGATAGTAGCGGGTGTGGCCCTTCTGGATGCCGCAGCCCATGACGTTGGTGACGGTCATGCCGGTGACGCCGATCTCCTCCATGGCGTTCTTCAAAGGCTCGAAGCGGTTCATGTTCATGATGATCTCCACCTTGCTGAGCTTCTCGCCGGGCTTGGAGTCGGACTTGCGTCCGTAGACGGGGACGGCGGCCTCAACGGGCGTCTTGCCGCCGGCGGAGGCGACGGCCTCGGCGGGGATGGTGGAGGCGCCCAGGGAGTAGACGCTGAGGTTCTGGGGGGTGACGAAGTCGGCGTAGGCGCTGACCAGGCCGTGTTCGGCGATATCCAGGCCCTCGATCTCCTCCTCGGGGGAGACGCGCAGGCCGTGGACGCACTTGCCAATGACCTTGAAGACGATGAACATCATGACAATGGTCCAGGCGAGGATGCAGACCACGCCCAGGCACTGGACACCCAACTGACGGAAGCCGCCGCCGTAGAAGAGGCCCTTGGTGCCGTATTTCTCATTGCAGGCGAAGAGGCCGACGGCGACGGTGCCCCACAGGCCGTGGACGCCGTGGACGGAGAAGGCGCCGACGGGGTCGTCGATCTTGACCTTCTGGTCGATGAAGTTGACGGACTCCACCACCAGCACGCCGGAGACAGCGCCAATGACGGCGGCGCCGATGGCGTCAACGCTGGCGCAGCCGGCGGTCACGGCCACGAGCCCCGCCAGGGAGGCGTTCAGGCACATGGAGACGTCGGGCTTGCCGGTGCGGGCCCAGGTGTAGCACATGCACACTACGGTGGCCACGGAGGGGGCGATGGTGGTGGTGCCCAGGATCTGGGCCATCTCCTTGAGATCGGCGGCCGCGGCGGCGTTGAAGCCGTACCAGGCGAACCAGAGCATGAACACGCCCAGGGCCGCCAGGGTCATGGAGTGGCCGGGAATGGCGTTGACCTTTGTCTTGCCGTCCTTGTCCTTAGTGTACTTGCCGATGCGCGGGCCCACGAGCCAGGCCCCGATGAGGGCCGTCCAGCCGCCCACCATGTGGATAACGGCGGAGCCGGCGAAGTCGATGAACCGAAGCTCGGAGAGCCAGCCGCCGCCCCAGGCCCAGCCGGCCTCGATGGGGTAAATGACGAGGCTGATGATGCCGGAGTAGATGCAGTAAGCGGAAAATTTGGTGCGCTCGGCCATGGAGCCGGACACGATCGTCGCGGCGGTGGCGCAGAACACCAGCTGGAACACGAAGCTGCGCCAGTCGGCGCCGTCAAAGTCGGTGAACAGCTGCCAGTTGGGCTTGCCGATGAGGCCGAAGAACACATGCTCGCCCATCATGATGCCGTAGCCCAAAAGGGAGAACACCACGGTGCCGATGCAGAAGTCCATCAGGTTCTTCATGATGATGTTGCCGGCGTTCTTGGCCCGTGTAAGGCCCGTCTCCACCATGGCGAAGCCGCCCTGCATGAAGAACACCAGGATGGCGCCGACTAAGTACCATACAGACATATCCATTTTTGTTTCCTCCTGAAAATGTTTTGTTTCCGAAGGCCCCCACCCTTGTGGGTCCGCGGATAGTTGATATATAAAATGAGCGGCGGGCAAGAAAGCACCGTCGCTCTTTTATACGGAAATATGAAATTTATATTATATAAGATTCGTGTAGCCCATCAGGAACTCGTCTACCTCCCGGGCCGCGCCACGGCCCTCGGCGATGGCGTGGACCACCAGGGACTGGCCCCGGCGCGCGTCGCCGGCGGCAAAGATCCCGGGCTTTGAGGTGCGGTAGGTCCCCTGGCTGGTGGCTATATTGCTCCGGGCGTCCGTATCCACCCCGAAGGATTCCGGGATGCGGCTCTCGACGCCCAGGAAGCCCGCCGCGATGAGGAGAAGGTCGCAGGGAAGAGTCTCCTCGGACCCCTCCACCGGGGTCATGACCGTCCTGCCGTTCTCATGCCTTGGCATCAGGGAGACGACGACAAGCTCCCGGACATTTCCGCTTTCGTCCGGCACGATCTCCTTCACCGTCCTCTGATAGAGGCGCGGGTCATGGCCGAAGAGGGCGATGGCCTCCTGTTGGCCGTAGTCGGTCTTTTCCACCCGGGGCCACTCGGGCCAGGGGTTGGAGGCGTCCCGCGTCTCGGGAAGGCGGGGCATCATCTCGAGCTGAGTGACACTGGCGCACCCATGGCGGATGGCCGTGCCCACGCAGTCGTTGCCCGTGTCGCCGCCGCCCACGACGACGACGTTCTTGCCCCTGGCGGAGATGTAGGCGCCCTCCTTGAGATTTGAATCGAGAAGGCTCTTGGTGGTGGAGCTTAAGAAGTCCACGGCGAAATATACGCCCCCGGAGTCCCGGCCGGGGACCTTCAGATCCCGGGGGTTCTTGGCCCCGCAGCACAGGATCACCGCGTCGA
>CANQSU010000114.1 GCA_947626585.1 uncultured Oscillospiraceae bacterium | reverse complement strand
TACCACGCGTCGGAGCTGTTGTGCATAAATTCACACTCCGTATCCCCGGCGGGGGCGTGAAACACGTCGGTATCCGTTCTGTCGGGATTAAAGCCGGCGTCCCACTTGTCCTTGAAAAGCACCGTTGTTGCCAGGGCCAGGGCGGTATCCGCGTTCAGATTCACCCCGTTCACCGCGTCCTCCAGAAGCCCGCCGGTGTGGGCGTTCAGCCATTTCTGAAGAAAGCCGTTGAAGTCGCCGCCGCCCATTTTCCCCCGGTAGGAGGAGGCGTAGTAGCTCTCCGCCAGACGCTCCAGGGGCGCGGTCACATAGTCTAAGTCGTCCCTGAGCCACACCGACGCCGCCAGACCCAGGGTGTAGCTGCCGTCGTCGTTGTAAAGGGCGTTCCACACCCGGTTGGCCTGGGCACGCAGGGCCTCCACACTCTCCGCGCCCAGGGCGTCCAGGATCTCCCGCCGGCTTGTCCCCTCCGTGATCTCCGACAGCATCCCCAGCGCCAGGTAGACGCTCACCGGCGAGCAGACGGTGTTTTCGTCCCCGGCGCCCGTCAAAAGCGCGGGCACCAGCTTGCGCTCCCAGACGGTCAGAGTTTCCCACTCCTCCTGGGTCAGCTGCCGCGTCCTGCGATCCTCCCTCCAGGCGTCAAACTGTTCCTCGTTCACGTCCAGGCCAAGGTCGTCCATCTCCGGGTACTTGGGCCGCTCCGGGTACCTGGCCTCCGCCAGCGTCACCGCCTCCCCGCCGGAGGGGGTGGGGCCGCCGGGATTCGCGCCCCGCCGCCCCGCCAGCGCCGCCACGCTCCCGGTGATGAGCGCCACCGCCAGCACCGCCGCCACGGCCATGGGCCAGCTTCTTCTCCTTTTCGGTCTTTTCGCGTTGTCTATGAGGTCGTCCCGGATATTCGTGACGCCGTCGTATACATCCTCAGGCTTCATTTGTAAAATTCCTCCTTTTCAAGCTCCTCTTGCAGCGCCAGGCGCACGCGCCGGAGCCGCTGGGCCAGTGTATTGGGCCGCTCCCCCGTGTCCCGGGCCAGCTCCTCCACGCTCTCCCCGTAGAAATACCGCAGCACAAAGAGATCCCGGTTCGGTTTTGTAAGGGTGTCCAGGAACCGGGAGATCGCCCGCCCCAGCTCCCGGCTCTCGATCTCCCGCTCCACGTCGGTCCCCGAGGGGATCACCTCGGCAAGCTCGTCAAGCTGGGCCTCCAGAGCCGCGTAACGCTTTTCCGCGCGGTTTTTCCGGAATCGGGAGACGGCGAGATTCCGGACAAGGCGTCCCATAAACGCCCTCAACGAGGCCGGACGCTCCGGCGGGATGGCGTTCCAGGCCGCCATATAGGCGTCGGCGGCACATTCCTCACTGTCCCGCCTGTCGTCAAGCAGCCTCCCGGCCAGGCCGGCGATGAACGTCCCGTATTTCGACCGTGTCTGCTCTATGGCGTTCTCGTCCCTGGCAAAATAAAGCGCGACGATCCCCGCGTCCTCCATTCCGCCTCACCTCCCGTGTCTCTCTGATGGGCCCGTCAACCATACAGTCGCAAAACGGACGGGAGATATGACGCCGTCCTGTCAAAAATCCCCCTCCGCTTCAAGAAGCGCCCTCAGTTTGTCGAGCGCCTTTTTCTCAATGCGGGATATGTAGGAGCGGGAAATGCCGAGCTTCTCCGCCGTCTGCCGCTGGGTGAGGCGCGGCCCGCCCATAAGGCCGTAGCGCAGGACGACGACCTGCCGCTCACGGTCCTCCAGCCCCGTCTCCACAAAGTGGCGGAGCCGCACGTAGATCTCCTGGGAGCTGAGCCGCTCGAACACGTCGTCCTCCGCGCAGATCACATCCATGAGGGAGAGGTTGTTCCCGTCCCCGTCCGCGTCGATGGTGTCAGACAAGGACAGGTCCCCGGCCGATTTGCGCTGACTTCTGAAATACATCAGGATCTCGTTTTCAATACACCTGCTGGCGTAGGTGGCCAGCCTCACCCCCTTGTCCGGCCGGTAGGTTGAGATGCCCTTTATGAGGCCAATGGTCCCGATGGAGATCAGGTCGTCCTGGTCCCTCGTCCTGGTGTAGTATTTTTTCACGATATGGGCCACCAGACGCAGATTGTGTTCAATTAGCTCGTTTCTCGCCTCCTCGTCCCCGGCGGCGGCCCTCTCCAGACACTCCTTCTCCCGGGCGGCGGGCAGGGCCCGGGGAAAGGAACCGGAGGAGCCGGATACGCGCAAAAGCAGGAACGGATAACTCAGGAGTGAGGCAAAGGCCGCGGACAGCATGTTTTCACCACCAATCAATTTTCTTGCCTGTTATCAAACCGGCGGGCGGATCACGCCGCTTCAATAATACTCCGCCGGGATTTGTCCTTATTCGCCCCGCTCCGTCTTTTTTTCGTCCCGATCCCCCACCGTATCGATATCAGGGAACCCCAGAACAAACGCGCCTCCCGGTCCTTCCGATCTATTCAGAAAAATGACTCCGGCGATCAAGTAATCGCCGGAGTCATTACAGCCATATTTTGCTTGCCTCTGCGCGGCGGGCAAAACGGCGTTAAGTTGAATTATACTTTGTCGCGTTGCAGTATTGCATGAATACTTCATCAAATCGCTCCTTCGTGACCGTTTTTGTCTCTTATGAGCCAATATTGACTTTAAAGCGCAAAAGCGGCGGAATTTTCTGACTTTTTGAGGAAAAATTTTTATTTTTCAGTCAGTTTTTTCAAGGAAAACTCTTGTAAAAATTATATAAATATGTTAATCTGTATGAGAACAAGCGGATCCCCGGCAAATATTCCAAAGCATTTCCTTGATGTCAATGATTTCGCACGCTTCCAGGCACATTCCGTGCCGTCACTCTTATGGAGGGGAGCCCCACGCTTTTGGCGGCGGGGCGGGTACCTTTCGGTACCCGCCCCGGGGGCAACTCTCCGTCTCCCATCACGCCCTCCGGCCCGCGCCGGAGGGCTTTTCCCATATATAACCTTTTTTGAGGCGGGATTTCTTAATTTGGGATTAAAATGGAATTTTCTATTTACCCGAAAAAACAAGTGTGTTATAATGGCGTGGTAAATCGCAGGATTTTGAAAGGTGACTTCAATTGGGAAAGCTTGTCCCCCGTTACGCCCGTCTGCCCCTTCTGACGGTGCTGGTGTTCAACTGCTCCGTCTACTGGCTGCCACGGCTGGTGACAAGCGGGGCCGTCCATTACGATCTGTCCCTTCGTCTTGACGACGCCATCCCCTTTGTCCCGGCCTTCATCGTCATATACGTATTGGCCTATGTCCAGTGGGTGGTCGGGTACGTCATCATTTCCAGGGACTCCGAGGAGCGGTGTTATCGCGTCCTGTCCGGGGAATTTATTTCCAAGCTCGTCTGCCTGCTCTTCTTCCTTCTCCTGCCCACCGCTATGGAGAGGCCGGAGGTAACGGGGACGGATCTGTTCTCCCGCCTCACCGCGCTTATATACTCGCTGGACACGCCGGACAACCTGTTTCCCTCCATCCACTGTCTGGAGTCCTGGCTGTGCTTCCGGGGGATGCTGGGCGCGAAGAACGCGGGCCGGGGATACAAGCTCTTCTCGCTTGTTTTCACCCTTTTGGTGTTTGCCTCCACGGTGCTGGTGAAGCAGCACGTCGTAGTCGACATCATCGCCGGCGTCGCCTCGGCGGAGCTGGGACAGCTGGCCGCCCGCCGCTTCGGGACCGGCCGGATATTTGAGAGGCTGAACGCCGGAAGGGTCGGTAAGACGAATGAAAAAGCCAACTGAATCATTCCGCGCCCGGCTTTTGTGGTCCCTTCTCTTTTTTGCCGTCGCTGCCCTGAGCGTCTGGGCCATCGTATCCCAGAGCCGGACATTTACGCTTCCGTCCTTCCTGGCCTATATCCGCCGGTGCGACCCGCTGTGGACCGTCTGCGCCCTGGCGGCCATGGGTTCATACATCGTCTGCGAGGGCGAGGCCGTGCGGTCCTCGGCCCTGGCTTTCGGCCGCGGCTCCACCCACCGCCAGGCGCTCATATATTCCGCCTCGGACATCTACTTCTCCGCCATCACCCCCTCCGCCACCGGCGGACAGCCGGCCTGCGCCTGGTTCATGATGAAGGACGGCATCCCGCCCCTAGTCGCCACGGCGGCGCTGCTGGTGAACCTGGCCATGTATACCGTCTCCATCCTTACGTTGGGACTCCTCGCGTTTGTGACGCAGCCGGGGGTCCTCGGCTCCTTCGGTGCGCTGTCCAGGGCGCTTGTCCTCACCGGCGTTCTGGTCCAGGCGGCACTGGCGGCATTTCTTGTGCTGCTGCTCAAAAACGAGACTCTCCTCCACCGCCTCTGTTCCGGCGCGATCCATCTTGTCTGCAGGCTTCGGATCCTCCGCCATGAGGAGCGCCGGCAGGAGGCTCTTGACCGGCACATGGCGGAATACGTCAGGAGCGCGAAGCTGGTGACGGAGCAAAAAGGCGCGCTGGTGAAGGTATTCCTCCTCAATCTGCTGCAGCGTTTTTCCGTCCTGTGCGTGCCGTTTTTCCTGTTTCTTGCCTCCGGCGGCGGCTTTGTCATGGCCGCCAGGGTCTGGGCCGTCCAATGCTTTTCGGTGCTTGGCTCCAACTTCGTACCCATCCCCGGCGGCATGGGCGTGTCGGACTACCTGATGCTGGACGGCTTCGAAAGCTTCATCGCCCAGGCGGACCTGGTGGACTTCGAGCTTCTCACCCGAGCCGTCTCCTTTTACATTTGCGTGGTATCCTGCGGGATACTGACGCTGGCGAAATTCATTCTTTTGAAAAAGAGAGAGAAAACATGATCGGATTTTATGATTACACGGTGATACTCACCTATCTGAGCCTGCTTTCCGCCTGTACCGGGATCATCGTCTCCCTGTCCGGGCCGGGACACCCCTATATCGGCACCTTCTTTCTGCTGTTCTGCGGCCTGTGCGACGCCTTTGACGGCAAGGTGGCCCGGCGGAAAAAGGACAGGACGGAACTGGAGAAGGCTTTCGGCATCCAGATCGACTCTCTCTCCGACCTGGTGGCTTTCGGCGTCCTGCCCGTGGCCATCGGCGTCGCCATGCTTCGCCTGTCGCCGGTGATGGAGTCCCTTGAGGAGCGGATGAAAGCGGGCGGACCCTTGATCGTGCGCTTCCTTCTCACCGCCGTTCTCATCCTCTACGCCCTGGCGGCTCTCATACGACTGGCCTATTTCAATGTTACCGAGGAGGAGCGGCAGAAGGTCGAGAAGGGCGTCAGGAAATATTACCAGGGCATGCCCGTCACCACGGTGGCGCTGATCTTTCCCTTCATCCAGCTTCTCCAGTACATCATCCCCACCGACGTGACCATGATGTACTTCGCCACGGCGATCATCTGCGGCTTCGCCTTTTTGATGCCCATACATATAAGAAAACCCGGCCTCAGGGGGATCCTGCTCATGATCGCCATCGGCGCCGTCGAGTTTGGCCTGATGCTGTTGGGGAAGCTTCTCAAATGAGCGCCCTCCGTTTTCTCTACGGCACCGCGCCGGGAAGGGCGTGCCTCAAGCTTCTCACAAGGCCGGGACTTTCCCGGGCCGTGGGGCGGTTTCTGGACACAAGGGCGTCCGCGATCCTGATAAAGCCCTTTGTGAGACGGGCGAAGATCGACCTTACGGAGTATGAGAGCGACGCTTTCACCTGCTTCAACGACTGCTTCTGCCGGAAGCTCAGGGAGGGCGGAAGGCCGGTGGACATGGAGAAGTCCTCCCTCATCTCCCCCTGCGACGGACTTTTGACGGTCTGCGAGATAAACGGGGACACGGTGTTCCCCGTGAAGCAGTCGGAGTACACCATAAAGTCGCTTCTGGGCGGCGACGGCCTTTACCGGGAGTTTGAGGGCGGCACGGCGCTGATCTTCCGGCTTTGCGTGGACAACTATCACCGGTACTGCTATGTGGATTCCGGGGTCAAGGGCGAAAACGTATACATCCCCGGCGTACTCCACACGGTGCGCCCCGTGGCGCTGGAAAAGACGCCCGTGTTCGTTCAGAATTGCCGGGAGTACACGGTGATAGGATCCGAAAGCTTCGGAAAGCTTGTTCAGATGGAGGTGGGGGCGCTTCTGGTGGGGAGGATCAAAAACCACCACGGCCCCGGTCCCGTCACCCGGGGCGAGGAGAAGGGCATGTTCCTCTACGGCGGAAGCACGGTCATCGTCCTCCTCCAAAGGGACCGCGCCATACTTGACGGGCTTTATCTCGAAAACTCCCGCCTTGGCGTGGAGACTCCGGTAAGACTTGGCCAGCGGATAGGCCGCGCCGTATGAATATCTTGGGCCGCGCCGGCGCGCGGCCTTTTTTTCTTGCTTTCGGCAGGAAAATATGGTATTATCGTAAAAAATCCGAAATCCCCTTTTGCCGATCGGAGGCCTTGCGGATGAAGAGAGAGATAAAAAGACGGTGCCTGGGCCTTATCCTGTCCCTGGCCATGCTTGTGACCACGGCGGGACCGGCCCTCGCCGACACAGACACGATCCCCGCCGACAGGCTCCGCGCCGGCGAGGAGGCCGCCCGGGAGCTCTACGAGATGGGCCTCATGAAGGGTATCGGTACGGCTCCGGACGGCACGCCCGTCTTTGATCTGGAGAGCTATGTCAACCGGGACGCCGCCATCACCACGCTGGTCCGGCTCCTGGGCGGCGAGCGTGAGGCGTTGTCCGCCAACTACACCCACCCCTTCGGGGACTCCTACGGCTGGATGAGCCCCTACGTGGGCTACGCCTACGTCTACTCCATTACCAACGGGACCTCCGCCGGCGGTGAATTCGGCGAGTGGACCTTCTCTCCCGGAAGCCGGATCCCGGCAAACCAGTTCCTGACCTGGCTGCTCAGGGCTCTGGGGTACGAGAATGTGGACTGGATCTCCCCCTGGGCCCTTGCCGACGAGGCCGGGCTCAGCTATCCCGACAGCGGCGGCTTCTACCGGGCCGATATGGCCGTGACGGCCCTGACGGCCCTCGACTGCCGCACCGTCAACGGCTACACCCTCCGCCAGCGGCTTGTCGGTATGGGTATCCTGCCCGGCGACACGCCGCCGGCAGCGGTGCCGGATGTTTTGCCCGACGATCTCCCCGACGACCCCACGGACAGCAGCCACGACAGCGACGACTATGACGACCTGCCCGACGCCGACCCCGCCGACCCCGACCGGGGGCCCCTCAGCTTCTTGCCGGGTCCGGTCTACGACTATGTGACGGGCGTCTCGGTGAGATCCGCCTCCGAGCTTCCCTCAAGGCTGGCCCAGGCCGCGCGCGGCCACGCCTCCTCCATCATCGTCAGCACCCCCTCGGGCAAGGCCTCGGAGCTGGCGGGGGCCCTTGAGCGATCCCCCGACGCCCTCCGCGACATGTGCGACGCCGTGAGCCTCAGGACCCGCGCGGTGGACGCCAGCCACTTTGCCGTGGAGCTGACCTATTCCGACGCCGCTCAGGCCATGGCGCTTCTGGAGGGCCGTCTCTCCGGGAGCGGCGAGAAGGCCGCCGATCTTGTCAACGAGGTAAAGGGCATGCTGTCCGACTGTGGGGCCGGGGACACGAGGGATTTCACCGTCGTCAAGGCCATCCACGATTATCTCGTCATGACCACATCCGTCTACTCCGACGCGTATGACTACGGAGAGGACGAGCCGGAGAACACCGACGGCGCCTCCGGCCCGATCTTCTATGGCGTCGGCGACAGCGAGGGCTACGCCAGGGCCTTTGAGCTGATGTGCTATCTGGCCGGCATTGACTGCGTCCTTATCCACGGCCGGCTCCGGACCGCCGGCGGCCTCACCCCCCACGTCTGGAACAAGGTGAAGGTGGACGGCGGCTGGTACAACATCGACCTTTATATGGACGACCCCGACGGCGCGGCGGGGAGCTTCGTGGGCTATGACTGCTTCCTGCTTGGCGACAGCGCCATGGGTTCCACCCACATTCCCACACCCGACCGTCCCCTCTGGCCCGCGTCCGTCAGCGACTACGCGGTGGGCTGAGAAAAACGGTCAGGGACTCCATCGCGCCCCGGAACGCCGCCTGGTCACTCGACCTCGATGGGCAGGTTGTCCAGGCACGGGGGCAGATGCATCATGTGATGATAGGTGAGGGGCGTCAGGATCATCCCTCCGCGGGTAAGGCGGCCCCAGAAAACAAGGAGCCAGACCGACCGGAGGTCCGTGGTGACGCCGCCCTCCTCAAGGATGCGCATGACCCACTCCTCCGGGACCATCTCCCGGACCCGGTCAAGGGTGAGGGACGGTATGATCTCACGGCTCCTGCGTCCCACCGCGACCATGTACTCCCGGAGAGCGGCCGGATCGACGGCTTTTCCAAATTTCCCGGCCTCCTCCGGCTCTAAAGCGTTGCCGGTGTCCGTGATGGGAGAGCCTATCCGCCGGCGCCACTCCTCGTTGAAGATCTGTTCCCCGTCGGCCATAAGGATATTTCCCACCAGATCCTCGATCCTCGCGGTGTGCCAGAGCTGCCACACCATGGGCACCGTGTCCGTCCCGGCGTAGTGCAGGTCGGTGTCCCAGGGCTGGCGCGGCACCCACTCGTTTTGATGGCCGGAGAGCATATAGTCCGCCACATAGTCCGCCATCGTTTTCTTTTCCCGACCCGATACCTCCGCCAAATGGACAAGGGCGTGGACCTCCAGGGCGAGAGCGCGGATAAGCTTAATATCGTCCCCCTCCAGCGCGGCTTTCAGCCGGTCGTATTTTTCGTGAAATTCCCGGTAAAGCGTCTCTTTTGACATTTTTGGCCCTCTCTTTCTTTTGATCGCTATGCGTCGACAGCATCGTTGGTAAATCCATATCGCCGGGGGCGGGTCACGGACCCGCCCCCGGCGATCTTTGGCGCGACGGCCCGAGCCCCCGTCACCACTCCCGCCTGACAGTCGGAAGCGTGGAGCCGCCGTAGGGCATGACGATGACCGTGGCGCCGCCGCCGTATCTGGCCAGCGCCTTGTCCAGGGCCTCCTGGGCCGATCTTGCCGGCGTCAGGAACGCGGCCCGGACCTGCTCGTCGGGCAGGTCGGACACCAGGACCACGTCGGCGTTCTCAAGGACCATGGCTATGGCGGCGGCCTTGTGGCCGCCCAGCTCAAAGTCGGTTTTGACCCGTTGGATCAGGCTGTGGGCGTCGGGCGCCTCCCGAAGCCACCGGGCAAACACCCCCTCGCCGTAGCCCTCCCGGCAGGAACCCACCAGGATCACCGTCCCGCCCTTTTTGACGGCGTGCTTGGCGTTGTCCAGGGCCTTCTGGGTCTGATAGAGGTTCAGATCCT
>CANQSU010000113.1 GCA_947626585.1 uncultured Oscillospiraceae bacterium | reverse complement strand
CCTCGATGACCCGGCCGAAGGCGGCGTACTGGCCGTCCAGATGGGGGGAGTCGGCGTGGACGATGAAGAACTGGCTGCCGGCGGAGTCGGGCACGCTGGTGCGGGCCATACTGAGGACGCCGCGCTCATGCTTGAGGGGATTGGCCACGCCGTTGGCGGAAAACTCCCCCTTGATGCAGTATCCGGGGCCGCCGGTGCCGTTGCCCTTGGGGCAGCCGCCCTGGATCATAAAGTCGCGGATCACCCGGTGAAAGACGAGGCCGTTGTAGAAGCCCTTGTTCGCCAGGGAGATGAAATTCGCCACGGAGATGGGCGCGACGTCGGGGTACAGCTCGGCCTTAATGACCTTGCCGTCCTCCATTTCAATGGTTGCTACGGGGTTTGCCATGATCGTATTCTCCTTTTATCTGAATTTTTCCTTCATTGTGCGGTCGATCTCCCGGTCGGCGTCCCTCCGGGCGGCGGCTTCGCGCTTGTCGTAAAGCTTCTTGCCCCGGGCAAGTCCCAGCTCCACCTTCACCAGGGAATCCTTGAGGTACAGGGACAGGGGAATGAGCGTCAGGCCGTCCTGCTGGATCCGCGCCCTGAGCTTGTTGATCTCCTTCCGGTGCATCAGGAGCCTTTTGGGCCTCATGGGGTCCCGGTTGAAGATATTGCCCTTTTCGTAAGGGGAGATATGCATGCCGTGGGCGAAAAGCTCCCCATCCTTCACGGTGCAGAAGGAATCCTTCAGATTCACGTTTCCCGCCCGGACGGACTTGACCTCCGTCCCAAAAAGCTCGATGCCGGCCTCATACTTGTCCTCGATGAAATAGTCGTGGTAAGCCTTCCTGTTTTGCGTCACGGGCTTTACGCCCCTCTGCTTCGGCACGCAATCACCCCCTTTTGCCGCTGTAAGGGGATTATAGCACATGGAAAGGAAAAATAAAAGGGGAAATCGGCATTTTTTTAAGGAGCTTTTTCGGCCTGCTCCGGCTGAAAGAATCGCGTCAGCGCCTCGGCGGCGTCCCCGTCCGCAATGACCCGGGCGTGTTCCCTGAGGTGGAGAAGATAGGCCCCCGGCCTCGCCGCCGCCGTCCCAAACTCACAGAGGGCCTGGATCCGGGCCCCCTCGCCGGGCCAGACAGCCAATATGTATGTTCCGTTATAGTAGAAAAGCGACGACGCCGTGTCCCGGGAAAGGCTCGACAGCGCCCTCAGGACCGCCTCAAAGTCGGAAAACTCGTAAAACTCCGGCTCCCCGGCGCTCCTCCGGACGAAGATCAGAAGCTCGTGCCGCCCGGGATAAAGCTCAAGGCTCACCGTGCCCGTGTCCGGGCAGTCCAGCACCCCCCGAACAAGCTCCTTTGCCGCGCTGACCGTGATGGACCTCGGCTCGATATGCCTTTTTTGCAGCTCCGGTTCCCCGATGTAAACCGTAAAGGCCCTGCTGCCAATGGCCTGGATATCCATAAGTAACCCTCCTGACGTCCCCGGATCTACGGGTAGAAACATTATACGTCAGAAGGGCGAAAAATGAAATGATAAATGGTTGGAAGGAATGGAAAGGCTTGAAAGCGCCGGAAATCATGTCCTCCCCCTTCGTCAAAACCGAAATTTTTGTAAATATCCAAATATCCACTTCCAATTTTGGCGAAGATGGGCTATAATGAGAACAACTTTACACAGGGCCCAAAATGTTGTGTGGGAGGGACACATTATGGAAAACGCGAAGCCTGTCTACAAACGGGTGCTTCTCAAGCTCTCCGGCGAGGCGCTGGCGGGGGAGAGGGGCTTTGGCCTGGACTTCAACGTCATTGAAAAGGTGTGCCGTGTGGTCAAGGAGTGCGCCGACATGGGGGTGGAGATCGGCATCGTCATCGGCGGCGGCAACTTCTGGCGCGGCGTCAAGGACGGCGGGGGCCTCATGGAGCGCACCCGGGCCGACCACATGGGCATGATGGCCACGGTCATGAACTGCCTTGCCGTGGCTGACGTGCTGGAGCATATGGGCGCCGAGGTGAGGGTCCAGACCGCCGTTGAGATGCGCGCCATCGCCGAGCCATACATCCGCCTGAAGGCCGACAGCCATCTGCGGCGCGGCCGCGTCGTCATTTTCGGCTGCGGTACCGGCAGTCCCTACTTCTCCACGGACACCGCCGCGGTGCTGCGGGCGGCCGAGATCAACGCCGACGTGATCCTGCTTGCCAAAAACGTGGACGGCGTCTACTCCGCCGACCCCAAGCTGGACCCGGACGCCGTGAAATTCGACCACATCTCCTACGACGACGTGCTGGCAAAGCACCTGGCCGTCATGGACTCCACCGCCACCAGCCTCTCCATGGACAACAACATCCCCGTCCTCCTCTTCGCCCTCAAGGACCCGGAGAACATCAAGCGGGCCATTCTGGGGGAGAAGATCGGGACGGTAGTCAAGTGAGGAACACCACCATATATTTTTAAGGAGGATAAACCATGTACACCGACGACCCTGCCTTCAAAGAGTATCTTGACAAGATGAACAAGACCGTTGAGGCGCTGGAGAGCCAGTTTGCCACGGTCCGCGCCGGCCGCGCCAACGCCGCCGTGCTGAACCACCTGAGAGTTGATTACTACGGCGTCCCCACGCCCATCAACCAGGTGGGCACCATCTCCTCCCCGGACCCCCGGACCCTGGTCATCCAGCCATCGAGAAGGCCATCCTGGCCTCCGACGTGGGCATCAACCCCCAGAATGACGGCTCCGTTATCCGTCTTGCCTTCCCCCAACTGACCGAGGAGCGCCGCGCCGACCTCATCAAGCAGGTCCGCAAATACGCCGAGACCGCCAAGACCGCCGTGCGCAACGTGCGCCGGGACGCCAACGAGAAGTTCAAGAAGATGCAGAAGGCGTCGGATGTCACCGAGGACGACCTGAAGCTCATGGAGAAGGATCTTCAGACCATGACCGACGACTACATCAGGAAGGTGGACGACGCCACGAGCAAGAAGGAAAAGGAACTCACACAGATCTGATGGCCATATTCGACAAACAAAAGACGGCGGGGCAGGGGAAGGTCCTGCCCCGTCATATTGCTGTCATCATGGACGGCAACGGCCGCTGGGCGCAAAAACGGGGGCTTCCCCGCACCGCCGGCCACGCCGCCGGGGCGGAGACCTTCCGGCGGGTCGCCTCCTACTGCCGGGACCTGGGCATCGAATACCTGACCGTCTACGCCTTCTCCACCGAGAACTGGAAGCGCTCGACGGAGGAGGTCTCCGCCATCATGGGTCTCTTGAAGAAGTATCTTGAGGAGGCCATCGAGAAGATGCGCCGTGAGAACGTGCGTATCAGGGTCTTAGGGGATCTTGCGCCCCTGTCCCCGGAGCTTCGGTCGCTTATCGCCCGGGTGGAGGCCATCGACGAGACCCTGGAGACCCACACCCAGGCCAACCTGTGCGTCAATTACGGCGGACGGGACGAGATCGTCCGGGCCGTCCGGGCGTGGGCGTCCGACCCGGAGCGGGAGGAGATGAGCGAGGCGGTGCTTTCAAAGTACCTGTACACCGCCGGGATGCCAGACCCCGACCTGATCATCCGCCCCAGCGGGGAGGAGAGGATCTCCAACTTCCTCCTCTGGCAGTCGGCCTACTCGGAGTTTTACTTCACCGACACCCTCTGGCCGGATTTTACGGAAAAGGACATGGACGCGGCCATCGAGGCCTTCCGGAAGCGCGACCGGCGCTACGGGGGCGTGAAAAAATAATGGATGTTTCCCGCTTTTCAAATCGTTACCTTGTGCGACGCGTGGGAGAAAATGATATTGAGGAAATATACGCGTTGTGCGGCGGAAACGAACTGTACTATAAATTCTGCCCGCCGTTCGTAACGCGGCAGAGCATAGCCGACGACATGAAAGCGCTGCCTCCAAACAAGGAAGCCTTTGATAAATACTATCTGGGTTACTATGATGGGGACAAATTGATCGCCGTGATGGATTTTATCATGGGCTTCCCCGATGAAAAGACGGCGTTCATCGGCTTTTTCATGACCGACGCTTCTGTCCAAAATACAGGGATTGGAAGTCGGATCATCCGCGACCTGTGTTCATGCCTGAGAGACAACGGACTTGCGCGTATCCGGTTGGGCTGGGTAAAGGGTAATCCGCAAGCCGGGCATTTTTGGCGCAAAAACGGTTTTGCGGAGACCGGAGAAACGTACGGCACGGATAACTATACGGTAGTCGCGGCGCAGCGGGTCTTATAAGCTCCGGTTTATCAATGTGAGACAAAAAAGCGAGAGAAGGGTTAGTTTATGCTTTTGACAAGAACGGTCATGGCGGCGGTGATGATCGCGCTGCTTCTTGTTTTGGCGCTGTGGCTGCCGCCCGCCTGGATGGCTGCCGTCATCGCGATTCTTGGCTTTATCGGCGTCTATGAGCTGATGCGCACCGTGGGCGACACGAAAAATCCCCGTCACTTCATCTGGCCCGGCCTCACCGCCGCGGCCATCCCGCTGGGCTTTTATTTCGGCCGCGCGGAGATCGTTTCGCGTATCAGCCTCACCTTTTTGATGGTGGTCCTCTTCGCCGAGGCCGTATTCACCTATGGCACGGAGAAGCCCGTGAAATTCCAGACGGTCCTGTCCGGCTTTTTCGGCGGGCTCCTGATCCCTGTGTGTCTGTCCGCTCTTTTGCAGCTGCGGATGATGAAAAACGGCGGCGCGCTGGTCATCATGGCCTTCGTCGTCACAGCCATGTCCGACACGGGCGGCTATTTCGGCGGCATGTTCTTCGGCAAGCACAAGGGCGTGTTGAAGTGCAGTCCCAACAAGTCCCTGGAGGGCTTCGCCGGAAGCTTTATTTTCGGCATTCTGGGAATACTTATCTTCGGCGTCATAATGGACAAGGCCGTGGGCATACCGGTACATTACGGCGTCCTCGTCCTCTACGCCGCCCTCGGCAACGTGACCACCCAGATCGGGGACCTGGCCTTCTCGGTCATCAAGCGCGAACACGGCATCAAGGACTACGGAAACCTGATTCCCGGCCACGGCGGCGTGCTGGACCGGTTCGACTCCATCATCTTCACGGCCCCGCTGGTCTACCTCCTGGTGACCTACATCCCGGCCCTCTGACCCCGCGGGGGCCGGATACCCGGCCGGCACACATCTCCAGCGAATTTTTGCTGAACAGACGGGCGCCCTTGGCGCAGGGGCCGATGCGGTCACCGGCCCCTGCGGAACCGCTTGACCGCGCCTGAAAAGAAGGAGACAACATGTCCCATACCCTCACCGTCCTCGGCTCCACCGGCTCCATCGGCACCCAGACCCTGGAGGCGGCGGAGCTGCTGGGACTTCCCATTGCCGCGCTGACGGCCAATAAAAATGCAAAGCTCCTGGAGGCACAGGCCCGGAAATTCTTACCCAAAGCGGTGGCGCTGGCCGACGCGGAGGCCGCCCGCGACCTGAAAACGCGGCTCGCCGATACCCCCGTTCAGGTCCTCTCCGGCTCACAGGGCGTCTTGGAGTGCGCCGGGATGGAGGCGGACATCGTGGAGTCCTCCCTGGTGGGCGTGGCGGGCCTTCTGCCCACCCTGGCGGCCATTGAGACCGGGAACCGCCGCGTCGCCCTTGCCAACAAGGAGACCCTTGTCTGCGCGGGACACATCGTGACGGAGGCCATAAGGGAGCATAACTGCGAGCTTCTCCCGGTGGACTCCGAGCATTCCGCCATCTTCCAGTGCCTTGCCGGGGGAGCGAAAAGCGAGGTCAGGCGCATCCTCCTCACCGCCTCCGGCGGCCCCTTCCGCACCTTATCCAGGGACGAACTGTACGCCGTCACCCCGGAGCGGGCCCTGAGGCACCCCAACTGGGACATGGGCGCCAAGGTGACCGTCGACTCCGCCTCCATGATGAACAAGGGCCTTGAGGTCATCGAGGCCATGCACCTTTTCGGCGTGGCGCCGGAGAGGATCACCGTCCTGGTCCATCCCCAGAGCATCGTCCACTCCGCCGTGGAGTTTGCGGACAATTCGGTGATCGCCCAGATGGGCGTCCCCGACATGCGCCTGCCCATCCAGCTGGCGCTCACTTATCCCGCCCGGCTCCCCTCCCTGGCCGGGGAGCTGGATCTGGCGGCCCTCGGCACGCTGACCTTTGAAAAGCCCGATTTGGACAAATTCAGGTGCCTCGCCATCGCCCTGGATACGGCTCCAAGGACCGACGCCGCCCCCGCCGTGATGAACGCCGCGAACGAGACGGCGGTGAGGGCCTTCCTTGAGGGGAGGATCGGCTTCATGGACATACCCGATATCGTGGAGCGCGCGATATCCGACTTCGGAAACTACCCCGCGGACACGGTGGACGACATTTTCGCCGCCGACCGGCTCACGCGGGAAGCAATAAAGGTGAACTGAGCATGTATATCATTATCGCGATCTTAGCCTTCGGCGTCCTCATCGCCCTGCATGAGCTGGGCCACTTCATCGCGGCCAAGGCCTGCGACGTGAAGGTCAACGAGTATTCCATCGGCATGGGCCCCGCCATCTGGAAGAAGCAGGGCAAGGAGACCCTCTACGCCCTGCGCGTCCTGCCCATCGGCGGCTACTGCGCCATGGAGGGGGAGGACGGTCCGGCCGGGGAGGAGGGGACCGCCGACCCCCGGGCCTTTGTCAACAAGCCCTGGTGGCAGAAGGCCGTCATTTTGTCGGCCGGCGCGGCCATGAACTTTCTCATCGGCTTTGTTATCGTGGCCGTTATCTATTCCTCCGCCCAGGCATTTGTCACTAACGAGATCGTGGAGACCGTGGACGGCTTCCTCTACGCCGAAAACGGTATCCGGGCCGGGGACAGGATCTATTCCATTGACGGCCACCGGGTCTACTACTCCTCCGATTTCTCCATCTATATGGAGCGCGCCGGGGCGACGGTGGACATGGTGGTCATTCGCGACGGGGAGAAGGTGACCCTGAAGGATTACGGCCTCAAGCCCGCCCAGTACGCCGACGGCTACCGCTACGGCGTCACCTTCGGCTCCGTCAGGGCGACCGCGTGGCAGAAGCTCCGCTACACCTGGTACACCTCTTGGAACTTCGTCCGCATGGTCTGGATGGGCCTTTCGGACCTGGTCACCGGCGCGGTGGGGATCCGGGACATGTCGGGCGTCGTCGGCATCGTAGGCACCATCAACGACATGGGCCAGCAGGTGGAGGAGAAGACACAGTCCCGGGCCGCGGCCCTGGAGCAGGTATTCTATCTGATCGCCCTCATCGCCGTGAACCTGGCGGTGATGAACCTGCTTCCCATCCCCGCCTTGGACGGCGGACGCCTCCTCTTCGTCCTCCTCAACGCCGTCACCATGCTCCTCTTCAAAAAGCAGCTGGATCCCAGGTACGAAAGCTGGGTCCACGCCGCCGGCATGGCGGCGCTCCTGGGCCTCATGGCCGTCATCATGGTCAGCGACGTGCTGAAATATATCCGCTGATTTTATAGACCGTACGGGCCGCCGCCCGGGTTGGCCCATTTTGGGAGCTTATCCCCATAGAGGAATCGATCATGACACGACAGATTACCGTAGGAAACATCAAAATCGGCGGCGGCGCCCCCATATCCGTTCAGTCCATGTGCAACACCCGCACGGACGACGTGGACGCCACCGTCTCGCAGATATTGAGGCTTGAGAAGGCCGGCTGCGATATCATCAGGGTCGCCGTGCCGGATATGCCGGCGGCCAAAGCGATTGGCGAGATCAAAAAGCGCGTCCACATCCCCCTGGTGGCCGACATCCACTTTGATTACCGCCTCGCCCTGACGGCGCTGGACGGGGGTGTGGACAAGGTGCGCGTCAACCCCGGCAACATCGGCTCTCCCGACCGTGTCCGCGCCGTGGCCCGGGCCTGCGAGGCCCGCCGCGTGCCCATCCGCGTCGGCGTCAACTCCGGCTCCGTGGAGCGGGAGCTGCTGCAAAAATACGGCGGCCCCACGGCGGAGGCCATGGTGGAGAGCGCCCTCCGTCACACGCGTCTGCTGGAGGACGTGGGCTTTTCCGATATCGCGGTGTCCGTAAAATCGTCGACCGTCAGCCGTACCGTAGAGGCGTACCGGCTGATGGCTCAAAAATGCGACTATCCTCTGCACCTGGGCGTCACCGAGGCGGGCACCGAGACCATCGGCGCCATCAACTCCGCCGTAGGGCTGGGGACCCTCCTCTGCGAGGGCATCGGCGACACCGTCCGCGTCTCCCTCACCGCCGACCCGGAGCGGGAGGTGGAGGCGGGCATCGCCATCCTGAAGGCCGCGGGCGTCCGCTCCGGCGGCGTCCGGTTCGTCTCCTGTCCCACCTGCGGCAGGACGAGGATCGACCTTGTCTCCCTGGCCCACGAGGTGGAGACCCGCCTCAGGGGCTGTCAAAAGGACATCACCGTAGCCGTGATGGGCTGCGCCGTCAACGGCCCCGGCGAGGCGCGGGAGGCCGATTTCGGCGTGGCCGGCGGGGACGGGGAGGGGATCCTCTTCAAAAAGGGCGAGATCGTGGCGAAGCTCCCCTATGAGCGTCTGGCCGACGGATTACTTGAGCTTATTGGAGAAGATGGAGAATGACCTATGGACTACGTTGATTTACTTGAGATGTTCCCGTCCCTCTCCGACTGCGGCGCCCCCAGGGAGACGCTGAGCCGCGGGAGGGTCACCGGCGCCACGGTGGAACGGGAAAAGAGGACCATGACGCTGAACGTCAGCTTTGACGAAGCCCTGCCCCCGGTCTACGCCTCCATGGTGGAGAGGAAGGTCGAGCATGACTACGGCCTTATCAGATGCCGCCTCAACGTGAACGCCCCGGAGAAAAAGCCGGACGCTCCGAAAGTAAGCCCCGCCAAAACCGCCTCCGGCCCCAGGCCGGGAAAGACCGTATTCGGAAAGCTTTCTAAAATGGACGAGACCCCCATGGGGGACCTGAGCCTGGACTCGGGCAGGGTCACCGTCACGGGGAAGATATTCGCCCAGAACTGCCGGGACGTGAAAAGCGGCGCCATGGTCCTGAGCTTTGACATGACCGACGGCACGGGCTCGGTGCGCGTCTCCAAATTCATAAAGGACGAGCCCACAAAGACGGCGGCCAAGACCATCGGCATCGGCATGACCGTCACCTGCCAGGGCTCCATGAGCTACAACCAATTCGAAAAGGACGCCGTTTTGGAGCCCTACGCCATCGCCCTGGCCCCGGACAAGCCCCCGCGAAGGGACACGGCGGAGGTAAAGCGGGTGGAGCTTCACCTGCACACCAAGATGAGCGCCATGGACGCGGTGACCGACACCCGGGAGGTCGTCAAGCGCGCCATCGAGTGGGGCCACCCGGCCATCGC
>CANQSU010000112.1 GCA_947626585.1 uncultured Oscillospiraceae bacterium | reverse complement strand
ACGTCGGGGGCTTGCTTTGCTATGCCTTTTTCCTGGCCTGCTCTACGTTTTGCGCTCGTTAATTGTTTTCACAGTAACTCTCCTACAACTACAATGTGAATACGCGTCCCATCATAAGGGGGTCAAAGCACCGTCTCCCGGAGTCCTCGCTCGATCCGATCCAGCCGGTCCCGCACCGTGCCGTCGTACCGTTTCCCGGCGCACTCAAGGCGCATACCGCCCAAAACAGCCGGGTCGATTTTGGTTGCCAGCACGATCTTCTTTCCGAACATCTGTGAAAGCTTTGTCAAAAGCTTCTCTCTCGCGCTCCCCGTCAGCTCCACCGCGGTGGTGACGTTGACCTCCAGGATCCCGTTGTCCTCATTGTACCGCTCCCGGTAGGCGCGGACACAGGCCGGAAACTGGCGTATCTCGCCCCTGTCCACCAGAAGCTTCATGAAGCCGGCAAGATAGGGGTGGACCTGAGTGCCGAAGCTTTCGTCCACAGCCCGCCTTCTGGCCTCCTTCGTGACGGACGGCGTGGCCAGAAGGCGCATGTACTCCGGCGTTTCGTCCAGGATCCCCGCGCACATGTCAAGCTGGTCCAGGATCCGCTCTGTCAGCCCCTCGTCCCGCGCCAGCTCGTAGAGAGAGCCGCCGTAGGTCCTGGCGAAGTCAGTCATTCGGCTCACCTAATTTCCCGATGAATTCGGAGACAAGCCTCTCGTGATCGGCGGCCGTGATCTCCCGCTCCACCACCTCCTGGGCGATGGTCACGGAGATGGAGGATATCTCGTTTTTCACCTCGTTGAGGGCCTTTTTCTTCTCCTGGGCGATGTCCGCCTCGGCCTTGGAGCGGATGGCGGCGGCGTCATTCTTGGCGTCCGCAATGATCTCCGCCTCCCGCTTCTGGGCGCGGGACACCGCGTCGCGCAAGATCTCGTCCCGCTCGGCCCGGGCAGAACTGAGATGCTCGGCGTAATCGGCCTGAAGCTTCTCCGCCTCGGCTTTGGATGCCTCGGCCTCACGATACATGTCGTCGATCTCCTTCTGCCGCTCGTCGATCATCTTCTTCACCGGCTTGAAGAGGAATTTCTTCAGCAGGAGGAAGGTAATGATCATGTTGCAGAAGGTAAAGAGCGCGGTCCAGGGGTTAATTCCGATGATCTGCTCAAACCCTGTCATTCAAACCGCTCCTTTCTTACCGCCGAAAAAGGGCCTCGCCCTTTTCCGACAAGGATAAAATATTTCCGTAGGGGCCGCGCGTCAGGGCGGCCCGCCGTCTCTCTCAATAGAGGAACAGCAGCAGAAGCGCGATGACCAGCGAGTAGATGCCCGTGGACTCCGTGATGGCGCAGCCCAGGATCATGTTGGTACGCAGGGTCCCCGCGGCCTCGGGCTGGCGTGCCATGCCCTCCAGGGCCTTGCCCACGGCGTTTCCTTCTCCGAAAGCCGGGCCGATAGCGCCGATCCCCATGCAGATGCCCGCGCCGATGGCGACGGCGGCCTCTCTGATTGCCAATCCGATATCCATAAGTTTTACCTCCTGAATAAATATACAAATTTTATATTTTCAACCGCGTGACACGGTCAAAAGCCCGATCATTTGTCCTCCTTCGGCCGCTCCTCTTTCGGGGGACAGGCCATGCCGACATAGACCATCGTCAAAAGTGAGAACACCAGCGCCTGGACAAGGCCGGAGAACACGTCGAAGTAGAGACTCAGCACACCCGGAAGGCCCACCTGGAGAAGGGGGACATGAGCAAATATTTCAAAGTATTCCAGCGCGGCGGCAATGGCCAGGGCTATGACCGCCCCGCCCGTGATCTTCATCCACAGCTTCCCCTTGCCGAAGCCAAAGACCATGATCACGACGCCGATGATGCCCACGGCGGCGATCTCAAGGGTGCCGCTGGATTTGATAAGCCCCAGAAGGGCCGAGCTTCCGGCGGCCAGGGCCGAGTAGAGAAGGCTCGTCAGCACGCTGCCGCCCATGATGTTGCCGAAGTGACGAAAGCCCATGCTGACGGGCTGGGCAATGTCGGAGATGATGTTCATGGGGTTTATGTACCCCTTCAGGAAGGCCTTGAGACCGCTGTTTTTGATGGTACAGCCCCAGACCAGGAAGCTTGTCATCAGCGCCCAGGTCAGCGTGGTGGAGATATCTGAGGTGGTGGACCTCAGAATACCCGTCATACCAATGAGGGAGCCGCAGATGGAGCTTAAAAACAGCGCGGCGATGTAGGGCGTCCAGTAGGCGTTGTGCTTGCCCATGGTCTCCTCCACCAGGTTATAGATCATGGTGACTCCCTTCTCGGTCATCACCTGCATCCTTCCGGGCCGCTTTTTCAGGTTCCTGCCCAAAAAATACCCGGCGACGCACAGAAGCACCATCACCACGAAGGAGGACACCGTCGTCTGGGTGATGATGTTCATGCCGTTTATCTGTAAATAGATTTTCGGACCGTTCACTTTTTCCCACCTTCCCTGCGGAAAAACTCGGCAAGATATATGCTGATCTGAACAAACACCAGCGGCAAGACCGCCGCAAGGGGGTCCAGCGATGTGGACTTGAGTACCACGATGTACACGGCCAGTAAAACGAGCAGCCGGACCACCGACGAGCCCTGCACCGCCGTCTTTGCCCTGGCGGGGTCGCCTCCCTCCGCCCTGTCGGCGGCCCGGGAGACGGTGACGGTCAGCGCGAGAAAATTGAGGCAGGAGGCCGCCATGCCGAAGAGCGCGCCCAGAAACACATCAACACTGAATCGGCCCAGGAGCGCGTAAACCGCCAGCTCCACCGCCGTCAACACGGCGACGCCCAGCGATATCTTTATAAACTGCCGTATGGCGGCGTCGTTGTGAAGCATCTTCTCACCTGTGATCGTTGAAATTGGCGCCGTGATCCGAGTCGTCCTCCCCCATCTGCCGCTCCATAGCCTTCAGGCTCTGCCAGAGGGAGATGAAGGACGCCCCCACGCCGAGAACGGCGCCCAAGGCCACCGCCCAGCCGCCCAGCCCGAAGCGGTTTCTGAGCCACACCGAGCCGAGAACGCACAGCACAAGCGGCGCGGCGATGGAAAGTCCCAGCTGTGTCAGCCACACTATGCTTTTTAAAAAACCGTACCCCTTGCGCATACTCTTTCCCCAAATAAAACGCTTACCCCTAAATATAACGCATATGAAAAGAATTGTCAATAAATCCGCGCAAATTTATCCGATCACCATTTGAAAGCTTTAACCGAGGGACGAGGATTTATCGTGTCAGGCGAGGAAGGCGGCGCGGGGTATACTAATGAAAAATTTAAATTGGTGATCAGTATGAAAGTTCACTTTATCTGCCGGTAATACAGGCCGCCCGTCCTCGCCCTGTCCGACGCCAGGTGATCTCTGTACTCATTTTCCACCCGCTCCACCTCCTCCGGAGTCTCCAGGGTGAACCAGAGGGTCAAAAAGTCCAGCTTAGGCAGGTTTTTCTCCGCTATGTGGAGCGGCACGGAGTTCAAAAGCGTGCCGTACTCTCGGTCGTGGCACAGCACCGGGAACTCCACGCCCCTGCGGTCCGTGAGCCTGGATACCCCGGCGCACCGCCCGCAGCCGTTTTTCCCCTTGACGGGGCAGGCCCGGAAACGCATCAAAGGCAGGCGCCCGTAGGCGATGATCCCCCTGGGCAGCGCGCCATTCAGGGCCGCGATCCTGTTCATGGCAAGCTCAAAGGACACGGTGGCGGAGACAAGGCCCAGCTTCTCAAGCTCGGATAAGGTCAGCGAATTGAGGGCGTTCAGTCCCGCGCCGCCCCGGGCGGCAACGCCCATTTTTCGGGCGATTCCGACAGCGTAAAGATTCTCACAAAGTACATCATTTATCCCCAAATCAACCAACTTTTCCACAATTTCCGTCTTATTTGTGTCGAAAAACAGTGAAGGAAGCTCTACGGTCAACTTATCCCCATAATTTTCCACAATCTGGGGCCGTTTCTCAACCTCCGACAGTGGGAGAATGATTCGGTCAAAATTGCCCCGGATCTGGGACGCTTTTTCAAATCTCGCCCAGATCTGAGGGGTTTCGGGCCCGGTATGCGCGTCGATTTTCACAGGATTTTCAAGGATTTTATAGGGTTTTGCCTCTCCGCGCAGATCGGTGAGCTTTTCCAGCGCCTCCCTTCTCATGGCGTTGAGGGCGGAGACGGGGAGCATCAGGCCGGGGGCGATCTCCGCGGCAAAGGATCTTACAAAATATGGTGTTCCGCCTGTTTTGGAGAGGGCGTTTTCGGCGATTTGGGGGGTGGTCGGGAGGGTCCTGGCGGGCTGGGGGGAGGGGCCACGGACCGTGGCGGCAAGGGGGTCGCACCCCACCCGGAGGGTGGTCTCAGAGGGGGTCATTTTCAGCTCCATGTCCACCGGCACGCTCTGACGCTCGGCGCGGTAAAGGTTGGCGAGCTTCCCGAGGACGCCCGAGGCGGCTGTCACGTCCTCCTTTTCCCGGTATCCGAACATGGTGACATCCCGCTTCCCGGTGAGATACCCGTCGGTGAAGCCGCTCCGGGAGAATACCGCCCGCAGGGACTCCTCGTCATAGGCCTCCCCGTCCAGCGCCGCCCGGGCGGCGGTGACGGCGGCGGCCACGTACTCCGGCCGCTTCATGCGCCCCTCGATCTTAAAGGAGGAAACTCCGACATCCGCCAATTCTTTGACGTACCTCAGATGGGACATATCCTTGAGACTCAGGGCGTATCCCCTCTCGGCGTTGTGAAAATCCAGCCGGCAGGGCTGGGCGCAGTACCCCCGGTTGCCGCTCCGGCCGCCAAGCATGGAGCTTAAGCAGCACTGACCCGAGGCGCACATGCACAGCGCCCCGTGGATAAAGACCTCCGTCTCGATCCCGCACCGGGCGGCGATATACTCGATCTCACGAAGGGTCAGCTCCCTGGCCAGTACCACCCGGGAAAAGCCCAGGTCGGCGGCCAGCCTGGCCCCATCCAGGTTATGGACGGTCATCTGGGTGGAGGCGTGGCGGGGCAGATCGGGGCACAGGTCCCGGAACCGGGCGTTGACCGCCAGGTCCTGAACGATCACCGCGTCCGCGCCGGACGCGGCGATCTCCCGCACCGTGTCATCCAGGGCGGGCAGCTCCTGATCCATGACCAGGGTGTTCACGGTGACGTGGATCTTCACGCCCCGCACATGGGCATAGGAGACGGCCCCGGCCAGCCGTCCCTCCCCAAAGTTTTGGGCGCTCCGGCGGGCGTTGAAGCCGCCGGCACCGAGATACACCGCGTCGGCGCCGCATCGTACGGCGGCGATGAGCTGTTCCATGCCGCCCGCCGGGGCCAGGATCTCAGGTCTCACCGCTCTCCCTCCTTCGCAGAAAGTCGCCCGGCTCGGCTCTCACCGGACAGGGGATATACAGGATCTCGTTGGGGTGGGGCGCGGCGTCCCGGTGTTCGCCGGACTCGGTCATGATGTCGGTTACCGGAAAGGCGGCGGTTTCACGCCCCGGCGACAGGATCTCCAACACCTGCCCCACCTTGAAGTTGTTCCGCTGGCGCACCCTGAGCATACCGTCCTTCTGATCAAGGACATTTCCCACGAACACGGCCCCGTGGTTGTAGCGGCCGGAATTGAAGTGGTTCTCCTTTAAATATCCGTGGTAGAAGCCCTCGGAGTATGGCCGGTGCTTCACCAGCTCCAGCTCGGCGGCGCAGCTGTCTATTGTGTCCGTGCCGTCCAGCGCCATGCGGTAGGCCCGCGTGACGGAGGCCGCGTAGAAAGCGGTCTTCATCCGGCCCTCGATCTTGAAGGACGTTACCCCGGCGGCCTTCAGCTCGTCCAGGATGCGGATACAGTTGAGGTCGTGAGAGCTTAAAATGGCCGTCACGCCGCCCTCCTGCTCCACGGGGAAGTATTCGCCGGGGCGCTTCTCCTCCAGAAGGGCATAGCTCCACCGGCAGGGCTGGGCGCACTCGCCACGGTTGCCGCTCCGTCCCGTGAGATAGGAGCTTATGACGCACCGGCCCGAGTAGGCCATACACATGGCCCCGTGGACGAAAGCCTCAAGCTCCAGGGACGCGGGCGTTTTGGCGCGCAGCTCGGCTATGTCGTCAATACTCATCTCTCTGGCCAGTACGATCCTCTTGACGCCCATGCGGTGGTAGACCCGGGCGGCGGCGTAGTTCATGCAGCTGGCCTGGGTGGACAGATGAAGCTCCAGGTCGGGCGCGCCTTCGCGCACCGCCGCCAAAACGCCGATGTCGGATACAATGACCGCGTCCACCCCGGCGTCCTTCAAAAAGCGGGCGTACTCCCCCGCCAGGGGGATCTCCCCGTTTTTCGCCAGGGAATTCATGGTCACATAGAGCCTTTTTCCGGCGCCGTGCGCCAGCTTCACGGCCTCAACGATCGTTTCCCGGTCAAACCCGGCGGATTTTGCCCGAAGCTGCAACGTCTCGCCGCCGATATACACCGCGTCCGCGCCGAAGCGCAGCGCGGCCTCAAGGCTCTCCCTGTCCCCCGCCGGGGAGAGAAGCTCTGTTATCATGAAGCTCACCTGATTTCTGTAGTTTGGATTATACCACATCTTTGGCAAAACGTCAAGATAATTTTAATTAAATTTAATTAATGTTTTGTGAACATAAAGTGCGGCCGACGGGCAGGCAAGGGCCACGGCTCTTATATTACAGCCCGCGCGGAAATAAAAAACAAAATAATCTCCATCCGGGGCTTGACAGGGTAGGTTTAACGTGTTAAACTTGGTCTAACAGATTAAACCTAAGGAGGCTAAGTCCCTATGGAGGCACCCAAGATATTTGAAAGCGAGTACAGGTTCTGCCTGATCCTGTGGGAGGCGGAGCCCATCAACTCCACCGAGCTTGTGAGGCTGTGCAGGGAGCGGCTGGGGTGGTCAAAGGCCACCACCTACACGGTGATCCGCCGGCTTTCGGAGCGGGGCGTCATTAAAAACGAGAACGCCACGGTGACCAGTCTCGTCTCCCGGGAGGAGGCCCAATCCGCGCGGCTGGACGAGCTTGTGGAGCGGACCTTCGAGGGGTCGCTCCCGGCCTTCGTGGCGGCGTTTGCCCGGCGGAAGGGCGTGACAAAGAAGGAGTTGGAGGAGGTACGCCGGCTCATCGACGAATTTGAGGAGGAGGGGGAGTAAATGGACGAGGTTTTTTTGAAGCTCCTGAACCTGTCGGTGCAGGCCGGGTGGATCGTGCTGGCGGTGCTGGCGATCCGCCTGATACTCTCCCGCACCCGCGCGCCCAAGTCCCTGCGGTGCGTCCTGTGGGGCCTGGTGGGCTTGCGGCTTCTCTTTCCCTTCTCCCTGGAGAGCGTCATCAGTCTGATGCCCGCCAAAGAGATCATCGACACCCGGACGGTGCGGTATGACCCGGCTCCCACCCTCCACACGGGGGTCCCGTTCCTGGACGGCGCGGTGAATCCCGGCTTCTCCCAGGCCTTCGCCCCCGCGCCGGCGGCGGTCTCCGTCAACCCGCTTCAGGTGTACTGCACCATAGCGGGGTTTGTGTGGCTGGCGGGGATGGCGGTGATGCTGGGCTATTTTCTCTTCTCCGCCCTCTCGCTGCGCCGCCGGGTGGCCGGGGCCGTGGAGACGGAGAGGGGCGTCCGGGAGGCGTCCGTCGTCCCCTCGCCCTTTGTGTTCGGCTTTATGCGCCCCGTTATTTACCTCCCCACGGGGATGGACGGGGAGAGCCGGGGGTACGTCCTGGCCCACGAGCGGGCGCATATCAAACGGCGGGACTACCTTATAAAGCCCCTGGCTTTTTTAGTGCTGGCGGTCTACTGGTTCAACCCGCTCATATGGCTGGCTTATATCCTTCTGTGCCGGGACATCGAGCTGGCCTGCGACGAAAAGGTACTCTCGGAATTGGGGCCCGGGGCCAAAAAGCCCTACTCCCAGGCGCTTTTGGAGGCTGTGACCTTTCACCGGCATGTGGCGGCCTGCCCGGTGGCCTTCGGGGAGGGGAGGCTGAAGGGCCGGGTGAAAAACGTCCTCCGGTGGAAAAAGCCGGCGCTGTGGGTGACGGCCCTGTCACTGCTGCTGTGCGCGGCGCTGGCGGCGTGCTTTCTCACCGACCCCGAGGCCCCGCGATACGCGGGGGACTACGTCTACACCGGGCAGGCGCCGGATCCCCTGCTGGAGCCCTTTGGCATCTCCCTCCGGGAGGACGGCACCTTCTCCTATATGGAGGGGCCGGCCAGCAGCTACATCGGCATGGGCACCTGGGTGGAAAAGGGCGGCGTCCTGACCCTGACGGACACCGCCGGCGGCACGGAGCGAACCTTTATCTTCCGCTGGTCGGAGGAGGGCCTGCGGTTTGTCAAGGAGGGGTCGGACAGGTTCACCTATACCGACGTGCGGGATGGGGAGCTTTTTAAGGTCACGGATAAGCCCGCCGGGCGGTTTGACTCCCAGAGTCCGGTCACGGACGGCACGACGGCCGCCGGGGAGACGGCGCTGAATCTGGAGGACGGCTGTGAATTTGTCTACCGCAGCGGCGATCCCCTGGACGGCAGCCGGACCATTATCCTCAACCCCGACGGCACCTTCAACTACAGCGGAGGCATCCTCGCCAGCACCGCCTGGGCGGGCGCCTGGACACAGGAGGGGGACGTTATCACTCTGAAAAATACCGCTTACGCGCTGAAGGGAACCGGATCCGGCGTGGGCGGAGAGGAGGCCGAGGTCACAAACCGCTTTCGTGTGGTTCCGGAGGGGCTGGCGTATATCAAAAGCCAGTCCGACGGGCTGATCTACGCGTCCACGCTGGAGGACGGGGCGGTGTTTGTAAGGAAGGATCCCTACGGCGCGGGCAAAGGCGCGGGCGCGGAGATCACGGAGATCGTGGATTGGGCGGAGCGGAAGAATATCCCCTGCGACACGATGATGGAGCTGTTCTACGAGGACGGGGTTTACCGGTATTACTTTCCCGACATACGCAGCGCCCATGTCACCGTCGCCTACGCCGACGGCATGACGGAGAACGTCACCGCCGCGCTGGAGGCGGGGAGAATAGGGATCCGGGATTTAGACAGGTTTGGGATCGGGTATATCGCGGAGCGGAAGTAGGGGCCGCCGTCCCCGGCGGCCCGTCCCCCGAATCACAAATAACCTATCGTATAACCTCGTAGGGGCGGGTTTAGAACCCGCCCCTACGATCCAGTCTGTCAAAAAACCACCTCACGCCCAGCATAAGTGCGGGTACGGATAGCTGAATACGCAAAATATGGCTGGTCTGGCTGGTGAAGCGGAGTTCTTCCAACTCCAATTCGCCAGCTTTTTTAGATTCATCGCAGCGAACTTGAGCCTCACCCAGCGTTCTACGCGGGCCAGGCCTCGGTGGTGCGTATATCTCATCGCGTGCTTTTCCTTCGCGTCCGCGAACACGCGCTCTATCGTCTCTTTTCGCTTGG
>CANQSU010000111.1 GCA_947626585.1 uncultured Oscillospiraceae bacterium | reverse complement strand
CCTTAAGCGCTACTTCGCCCACGCCGTCCCGGTGCTTGAGCGGAGGATGGCCCTGAGCCGCGCGGGGCTGGGGCCGGAGGAGATCATACCCTTTGCTAGGGAGATGCTGGAATACGCCACGGTGCCGGTGGTGGTACAGCCCAACGCGGGGCTTCCCGACGCGTCCTCCGGCACCACGGTCTACCACGTGGGGCCGGAGCGGTTCGCCGATGCCGTGGGGCGGATGCTGGACGCGGGTGTCACCATCGCGGGCGGGTGCTGCGGCACCACGCCGGAGCATATAAGGCTCCTGCGGGCCGAGATGGACAGGAGGACGCCGGTGGAGCGGGAGGTCAGGCGCCGTACCGCCTTTACAAGCGCCCAGAGGCTGGTGTGCGTGGACGAGGGCATCGCCGTCATCGGCGAGAGGATCAATCCCACGGGGAAAAAGAAGATCAAGGAGGCCCTGCGGGCCCAGAGCTTCGACTATATCCTGAGCGAGGCCATCTCCCAGGAGGAGGCCGGGGCGGAGATACTCGACGTGAACGCGGGACTTCCCGAGATCGACGAGCCGGGGACGCTGTCCCGTCTGGTGACGGCCCTTCAGGCGGTGACGCCGCTGCCGCTGCAGATCGACAGCTCGGACCCCGAGGCCATCGACAGGGCCTGCCGGGTGTACGCCGGAAAGCCCATCATCAACTCCGTCAACGGCAAGGAGGAGAGCCTTTCCGCGATCCTGCCCGTCGCCAAAAGGTACGGCGCGGCGGTGGTGGGGCTTACCCTGGACGAGGCCGGGATACCGGAGAGGGCCGAGGACAGGCTGGAGATCGCCGGGAGGATCGTAAAAAGGGCGGGGGAGTACGGGATCCCGAGGGAGGACGTGCTGATCGACTGCCTGACGATGACGGTGTCCACAAACCAGAAGCTGGCGCGGGAGACCTTGAAGGCCGTGCGGCTGGTGACGGAGAAGCTGGGCGTCAGGACGGTGCTGGGCGTCAGCAACATATCCTTCGGGCTTCCCAACCGGGAGCTTTTGAACGCCACGTTCCTGGCAAACGCCTTTGCCCAGGGGCTGACGCTGCCCATACTCAATCCCATGTCCAGGCGGTACATGGACGTGGTGGCCGCCTGGCGGGTACTCAGCGGCGAGGACGAGGCTTCGGCCAGATATATTGAGACTTATGTAAACCAAACGACGGAATACAGGAGTTATGTAAACAAATCCACTGAAAAAAGTGTGTCGACTAACAATGCTATGTCAACAGACAGCGAAGCTGACATAACACAAATGGTGCTGTCCGGGCGGAAGATGTTCATCCAGGACGCGGTGAGGGAGGCTTTGAAAGAGAGAAGCCCCATGGAGGTGATCAATGAGCTTTTGATCCCCGCCATCAACGCCGCCGGGGACAGGTTTGAGAAGGGGCAGTTTTTCCTGCCGCAGCTGATGGCGTCGGCGGAGACGGTGAAGCTGGGCTTCGACGTGATCCGCGATACGGCCGGGTCGGGCGAGGTCGTGAGCAAGGGGAAGATCCTGCTGGCCACGGTCAAAGGCGACATCCACGACATCGGGAAGAACATCGTTAAAATGCTCCTTTCAAACTATGGCTATGAGATCGTGGATCTGGGGCGGGACGTGGCCCCGGAGCTGATCGTAGAGGTGACGCTGAGGGAGCATATCAGGCTCGTGGGCCTGTCGGCGCTGATGACCACCACGGTGAAGGCTATGGCGGAGACCATCGAGAAGCTCCGCGCGGCCGGGGCGGACTGCAAGGTGATGGTGGGCGGCGCCGTGCTGAATCCGGAGTACGGCAGACTTGTGGGCGCGGACTATTATTCCAGGGACGCCCAGGAGTCGGCACGGATCGCGGCTGAGGTGTTCGGGGAGTGATACTAATATCTAATTAAAACAAGCCATTCGCGCCGGTCTTTTTCGCGCCATGCTGCGTCAGCCGCCTTGGGAATACATACAGTATTCCCTGCGGCGTCTTCCTCGCCTGACACGAAAAATCCTCGCCGCTCGGTGTCTCCTTTTAAATAGATATTAGTATGAAACTATTGGGGCTGTGAAAAATAACCGCTCTTTTTCACAGCCCCGGTTTTTTCAAAAGAATATATCGGAAAATCCCTCGACTCCGCATCTTTTCATCATATCCCGCAAGCCCGACTTGATCTCCTCGCGGCTGAAATCATGCTCCTCTAAAAATCCATCCGTTTTATCGTTCAGATGGGAATAAAACAGCAGCGCGAGCTTCAGATCCTCTTTGCTCCCGTCTCCCGTCACCTCAAACAGTCTGTTTTCCGCCTCGTCGATCCGGCCCTCGTCTATCAGCTCCAGAAGGGGCTCCAAAGCCTCGTTCTCCTTCCGCTCCTCCAACCGCTCCACTGCCGGGGACTCCGTGTCAACGTTGAAAAAGAGCTTCAGAATGGCTCTTATCATGTCATGGATCTGCCGCATGATGTAATCCTGTTCAAACATAGCTTATCCCCCCGAGGTTCAGTACATCTTCCTCCCCACCAGATCGTCAAACCGGATTTTCAGCTGCTTGGCGATCTCCAGCATGGAGGACCTGGTGACCTTGCAGACCTCGCGGTCGTAGGTGTACAGCCCGTTGGTCTCGCCCTCCACGTCGGAAAGCTGGGTATACACGCACCCGCAAAGGCCGTTGTCCATGGAGGGGAGGACCATGCGGTCATACATGTCCGCGATCTTCCCCGTCAGCTCCTCCTCGGACTCCTGGCGGCGTCCGTAACCGTAGCTGCGCCTCCCCTTCATGACGTGACCGCGTACACGGCGCGGGAAGCCCCCGCACTCGGAGAGCATGAGAAACTGTCCCGGCTTTGCCGGCTTCAATACCTTCGTCTTGAGGTAGACGTGACAGCTTCTGGCGTCCGACTCCTTCTGGGCGAACCACCCGGAGGCGGAGATGAAGAAGCGCGTGGGATCAGCCTTTTTGCACGCGCGATAGAGCCTGTCGGAGTCGTACTGGCCCCAGCCCTCGTTGAAAATGGTGTAGCCGATGACGCAGGGGTGGGAGTAGAGCCGGCGGATGGTCCCCCGAACGTTGGCCTCAAACTGCTCGGTCTGCTTTTTTGTCACCACCGCCCGCCTATCGCTGCGATGGGTAAAGCCCATGTTGGGCAGAACGGTATCCCTGAAATAGTGGTACTCCCCGGCGTTGACCATGTCCTGCAGCACCAGCATCCCCAGCCGGTCGCAGGCGGCGTAGAACGCCTCCGGCTCCAGCTTCACGTGCTTGCGAAGGCAGTTGAAGCCCAGCTCCTTCATCCTGAGGATGTCCCGCTCGTACCCCTCGGGGCCGGAGGGCAGAAAGAGCCCGTCCTGAAAATACCCCTGGTCCAACACCGCGTGGAGGAAAACCGGCTCGCCGTTGAGACAAAGGCGTGTGTGACCAGTCACCTCCCGCAGACTCACCGTGCGCAGGGCGAAGCGGCTCTCCACCCGGTCCGTGGCCGACTCCACGGTGAAATCGTAGAGATACGGGTCGTCGGTAGTCCACAGGCGAGGGGCGGGGATATCGATGCGTACTGATTTTTCTACGCCTTCAACGCGGATATTCGCGGCGAGAACGGTGACGGTGACGGGCACGTCTGTATCCACGGCGATGGTCACGCCGCCAAGGTCGGGGACGGAGCTTACCGCGCGGATCGCGCCGGTTTCCGGAACCGCCTCCATCCACACCGTCTGCCAGATGCCGGACACGGGCGTGTACCACATGCCGTGGGGCTTCTTCGATTGCTTGCCGTAGGGATAGGCGGGGGAGAGGCTGTCCCGGGCAAGAACGCGAAGCTCGTTTGCGCCGTCCCGGACGACCTTTGTGATATCCGCGAAAAAGGGGAGATATCCTCCCTCGTGCCGTGCGACCTGCGTTCCGTTGACAAGCACGTCCGCCACCTGGTCCACGGCGCCGAAGTGAAGGACGAGCCTGTGCCCGTCCGGTAAAAATCCCTCGGGGAGCGTAAAGCTCACCCGATAGTCGAGCCCGCCCGTGAGAGAGCCGGAAAAGCCCGACAGCTCCGCCTCCGGCGGGAATGGGACCCGGATGGGCTTCCCGTTCAGCGTCCAGCCCTCCGCAAGCGGCAAAAAGCTTTCCCGCCGCATCATGGGCCTCGGATATTCATTGTCCCAACTCATATTCCCGCCTCCGTGACTTTTTCCACAATTATATCTCATTTCCCCGCCATAATCAATGCTTGAACTGACAAAATGCGGCCGGCCGGCTTGACACCGGCCGGCCGGAATGATAAAATACATGTAATTTGATTTCCGTTTCCCTGAAGCGTCTCCTATCGGGGAAACAGGACTTTCGCCGTTTATGCGATACGGATTTAAAACGCACCCGCAGTGAAATTGGGTATACACGATGGATCAGGTGCTGTTACCTTGGCGAAAGATTTTTGAGGAGTATAAGTTAAAACGGAATATGCGGGCATGGTGTAATGGCAGCCACGGTGGTCTTAGGAGCCACTGGAGAGATCCGTGCAGGTTCGAATCCTGTTGCCCGCACCAACGTCGTCGCTTAAAGTCGCGATGGCTCGAAAAGAGGCAGAAGCCAAAGGCTCCCGCCTCTTTTCTCACTCGCTGACTTCGCTCCTCCTCCCAAAACGCGACCCGCTACACTGGGCTCGCGTTTTGTTGTTATGGGAGTTTTAACCACTTATTCCAACGAAAAATGACGAGCCGTCGAAGTAGGCGGCCCGTCATTTTGTATCAGTATTCAATCAGAGTCTGTACTTTCGATTTCTCCATTACGATTTGATCGATTTCGGCGAGCTGTCTTGCAAATATTCCTCTCTCGTCAATTCCAGCTGGATGATTCCGTCAAACATACCGGTTTCCCGAAAACCAACCGCCTTGTGGATGTGGTATGCGGCATCACGAGTCGTCTCAAAATCGTTGTGCAAACGGGAAATCCCATCCACTTTGAACGCGCGGTCCAGTAACAGGCGAAGCCCCTGCTTGCCGTATCCCTTTCCCCTCTCCGGGGCATAGATCACGATCCCCATATCCCACCAGTTCCGCTCCGGATTATAGTGAAAATTCACATCTCCAACAAAAGCCCCGTCACATTTCCGTCGCAGAAAAGCGTAGAACCGCTCCGGCTCCTTCCCGATAAAAGACTTTTGCATTTCCAGCCACTCGGATTCCGGCGCGGGAATGCACCCGTCCGGCGGAAACCAGGGCGCGTTATAGGCCATCGTCTCCGGGTCGGACATCATTTTCACATAAAACCAGCCATCCTCCGGATGAGGGATATATAACTGTAAATCGTTTATCATCTCTCCGCTGTCTCCCTCTGCAAACGACATTATTCTCTCAATGAAGTATAAAAACTAAGTCATCGCCATCAAGCTCATCTGATTTTGTAAATCCAATGGATCGATACAGCTTTTGAGCCTTGGTATTGGATGCCTCCGTAGAAAGCTTTATCGGCGTTTCGGGGTCGGCGGCTCTCAATATTTTTACCGCAAGCTCCGCGGACGCCTTTCCGTAACCCATGCCCTGAAATTTTTGGTCGATACAATAGCTCCAATTAAATCCCTGATCGACGCCCAGCCACTTTCTTAAAACAATATACCCGATCCGTTCACCATCGGTTTTACAGATTACGCACGGCACATGATCGTTGGGAGCAAGATACGCTCTGCCTATGGAAAAACCGGCGGGATTGACAAACTCCTCCTGTTCCGGAAAAACCTTGCACTCCACAACGGCGTACCAAAGGTCGTCGTCATTTTCAATTATTCTGATGCTGACGGTTTCAGACGACCAAGTATCCCTTGGAAGGTTCTTTAATAAATCCAAAAGCGACTTTTCCACAATGTCTCCCTTTCTCATATTCAGAGTTTCAATTTAGATCAAATTTATCGGGTAGGGGATAGCCGCGCGAGCGTGCAAGGGGCGCTGCCCTCTTGAGGTCGTGAAGCGACGAAACCTCTCGGAGGTTGGCTTTCTGCTGTCATAGAGGGATTTCCGGGCGCGCGATACAAGGCCAGAGACTATGTATAGAAGTGTGCCCTTTAGTTTCAAAGGGGTTGCAACATTCCGACAGATGGGAGGTGTTGTCAGATATTCAGTGCTTTTCGAACGGAAACGGCTAACGCACTTACCGTCTCTCCCACAGATTGAATCCTTACCGCATTTTCAAATGTCCTTTGCTGTTCAAGACAAAAATCAATATGCTGCATACACCAACAGTCCTCTTCCTCTCCTCTTGCAAGAATTCTATCGTGAACAATTTCAAAAGTCGATTCAAGAAGAATATGTTTGACCACTATTCCGTTTTCCTTTAGCGGCTGTGCAAATTTCTCAAAAGAATCCGGTAAAGTCAATGTCATCGGGACATAAATAAGCCCGTCATAACGGTTAGAAATATCTTTCAGCAGAGTTGTACACATATCAAACCAAAGAGGATAATTCTCAAAAAGATATCCATTGAACAGTTCTTTGGGCATATTGTCTCTGACAGCATTTCCTACTTCCTCAGCATCAAACAAGAAACCTTTTGGCCCATGTTCAAGTAATTCCTTCGCCAAGGCACTTTTTCCGACACCATAAGGACCATTTATCCAAATAATCATCAAATACAAAGCCTCCGATAACTCACGATTAGTCGAATAGTCACATACCCAATATTTTACATAATACCACTCAAATGTAAAGAAATCTATCACTCATCAGAAAACGCCCTTGTTGTATTTCCTTTGCACCGCGACAATACAGCATATCCCGATGCCGAGGCCGAGGAAAAGCGCCGCCGCCGCGGCGATTACGAGCGGGCGGGACGCGGCGAAGAGGCCGATGACGCCGCTGAGCAGAGAAGCCAGGGCGCAAACGAACAGGGCTTTGCCAAAGGCCCTCCCGTAAGCGGCTTTATCCGTGACCTTTTTCTGGTGGTAGTCATGGATCAGATCGGTCCTGCCCTTATAGATAGCGATGCCGAGGCCGAGGAAAAGCGCCGCCATCAAAAACGTGATGATAGAATAGGCCAACATAATATGCGCCTCCATACAGTCCGATTCGTGCCTGAACGACAGCCCCTGTTCGCCGCTTTTCGTATGTCAGCGGTGTTGGGGGTTATATCGCCCAGGAGCCCAGATATTTTTCCTGCTCTTCGGTGAGCGTGTCAATGGCCATACCGCTGGCCCGGAGCTTCCGGCGAGCTACGTCGTAATCTATCTCGTCGGGTATCTCGATGACGGCACAGGGCAGACTGTCCCTGTTGTCCGCGATATATTTGGCCGCCAGGGCCTGGATGGCGAAGCTCATGTCCATGATCTCCACCGGGTGACCGTCGCCGGAGGCAAGATTGACCAGTCTGCCCTCGGCGAGGACAAACAGGGTCCTGCCGTTTTGGAGCGTGTACCCCTTCGTGACGGAGGTGCGGCCCTCGGAGGTGGAGACGGCGCCGCGGTCCAGCCAGTCCATGTCCACCTCCACGTTGAAGTGGCCGGCGTTGCACAGGATGGCGCCGTCACGCATCTTCATGAAGTGCCGTCCGGTGATGACCTTGCAGCAGCCGGTGGAGGTTACAAACACATCGCCGTATTCGGCGGCCTCGTCCATGGTCCGGACCTCATAGCCGTCCATCATGGCCTCCAGGGCCTTGACAGGGTCCACCTCCGTCACCGTGACCCTGGCGCCCAGCCCTTTGGCTCTCATGGCGATGCCCCGTCCGCACCAGCCGTAGCCGGCCACGACCACGTTCTTACCTGCCACCACCAGGTTGGTGGCCCGGTTGATGCCGTCCCACACCGACTGGCCGGTGCCGTAGCGGTTGTCGAAAAAGTGCTTGCACCGGGCGTCGTTGACCGTCAGCATGGGGAATTTCAGCGCGCCCTCGCGCTCCATGGCACGCAGCCGGATGATGCCGGTGGTGGTCTCCTCGCAGCCGCCGATGACGCCGGGTAGAAGCTCCGGCATATGGCTGTGGAGCATGCTCACAAGATCGCCGCCGTCGTCAATTATGATGTTGGGGCCAGATTCCAGCGCCTTCATCAGGTGCCTGTCATACTCCCCGGAGGTGCAGTTATACCAGGAGAAAACCTCCGCGCCCTTTGACACCAGCGCGGCGACCACGTCGTCCTGGGTGGACAGGGGGTTGCACCCGGTGATCCGCAGATCCGCGCCCCCCTCCATCAGCACCCGGCAAAGCACCGCCGACTTGGCCTCCAGATGCAGGGAAGCCGCCATTTTCAGCCCCTTGAAGGGCTTTTCCCTTTTGAAATCCTCCTCGATGGAGCCCAGAAGCGGCATGTACCGCTTGGCCCAGGCTATCTTCTTCTCCCCGGAGGGGGCCAGGGAAATGTCTCTGATTTCGCTCATAGGAAACCTCCGAAAGTCGTTGTTTGTGCCATTTTATCACGGATTTGGCCGCAAGTAAAGACTTCTTGTTGCCTTTACACAGAAAACGATGTACAATATATACGAGATGAGGAGGCGATACCGTGTCCGACGACGTGCTTCTGTTTTTCTCCGGCCATATGCCGGCTCTGCCCATCTACGAGGCGCTGGAAAAACGGCTGCTCGCCGGGTTCCCGAACACGAAGATCCTTGTCCAAAAGACCCAGATCACCTTCAAAAACCGCCGCATTTTTGCCTGCGCCTCCTTCCTGCAGGCAAAGCGTAAGGCGGAGAGGCCGGAGCCGTACCTGACCGTCACCTTCGGCCTCGATCACCCGGTCTACGATAAGCGCGTCGCCGCCGCCGTCGAGGCACAGCCCAACCGCTGGACGCACCATGTTCTGGTGGGAGATCCTGGTGAGATCGACGATGAGCTGATGGCGTGGATCGGAGAGGCGTATGTCTTCTCGGAGGGAAAGAGATGAAAAGGGTCCCCGCTGTTGACCGCTCAGGGGACGAGGCCGCACGGAGGCCGAAAGGAGAATAAAATGTCCTACACTTACGCTTACTACAGACGATCCGCCGATTATCTTCTCGACAGATTCGGAGACACCCCCGAGATCGGCGTCATTCTCGGCTCGGGGCTGGGCCATTTCGCCGCGCAGCTGAAAAACCCGATCGCCGTGCCCTACGCGGATATCCCGAATTTTCTGCTCTCCACGGCCATTGGCCACGCCGGACAGATGATCTTCGGCACCGTTGAAGGGCGCAAGGTGGTCTGCATGTCCGGGCGGTTCCACTATTACGAGGGCTACGATTTTGAACAGCTCAGCATACCCGTCAGGGTCCTGAAGCTCCTGGGGGTGCGCGCGCTCCTGCTGACCAACGCCGCCGGCGCGGTGAACCTGAGCTATAAGCCGGGAGATATCATGGTCATTTCCGACCACATCAAGCTCACATTGGGCTCGCCCATGCGCGGCCCCAACGTGGACGAGTTCGGCCCGAGGTTTTTCGACATGGGCTCGGCATACACACCGTCCCTCCGAAGACTGGCGCTTGGGCTTGCGGAGAGATCGCCCCTCACCGTCCACGAGGGCGTCTACTGGTTCTCTCCGGGGCCCCAGTACGAGACGCCGGCGGAGATCCGGGC
>CANQSU010000110.1 GCA_947626585.1 uncultured Oscillospiraceae bacterium | reverse complement strand
CTCGACCCTACCGGCCCCGCGGGGCCACCTCCCCTTATGAAGGGGAGGTTAACCCGTTGACAAAGGCAAAGCCTTTGTCAACGGAAGAAATTTGCATTTATTTTTTCGCGCCTGCGGGCGCGAAACTCTGAGAGGCTTTGTCTACAGTCTGAAATACCGCCTGTTCCAACAACGGACAGGCGGTATTTTTGTTAATTTTTCCGATCATATAAAATCAATATCAGAAGAACTCCACCTCAACGGTCAGGTCGGGGATATCGGAATTGAGCGAGCGGACAAGGCTCTCGATCATCAGTCTGGCGTTTCCCTCCAACGACTCATTGGCGTACCGGTTGTTCCTGATGTCCTCCGTAAGCTCCGTCTGGGCCTGCGCCAGCTGCGCGATGGCCAGGTCCACGCCCTGACCGGGATCGCCGTTGGTAAGCCAACGCCTGTCCTTGTAGAGCTTCTTCTCCTTATCCTTGACCTCCACCTGGCTCAGCTCCGGTTCAGGCACCCGGACGAGAACGTACCTGTTCTCATTGTCCACCACATACTCCCCCGCCGTCATGTCCACGGTATACACGCCGGTGCCGGACACCTTCAGCCAGGCGATCACCTTGCCCTCCAGCGTACCGGTATCGTGTATGTAGACCACCGACGAGACCTTCATCACCTCCAGCTTCGCCGTCCTCCGCACGTCCTCCAGATGAATGGTCACGTCGTTGACAGTGCGAAAATCCTCAAAGCCGTTATTATATCCTTTCGCTCCCATAGCCTCCCGGACCTCATCGGATTTTTCCGAAAAGCCCGCGGAAAACGACCCCACGGCGTCGTCGGCGGCCTCGGAGATGGCGTTGAGCCGTATGGCGACACTGACTCCCGTCAGAACCAGGGCGGCCACGCCAAAGAGGACGGCAAGTCCGGTCAGGATATGCCGGAGCTTGATTCCTTCCCCTTTTTCAACCCGGTTCTCCCCGGCCGGTTCCTTCACGAGAGTGCCTTCTCCGGCCTTCTTCACGGCCCGCTTATTCTTTTTCGTCATCGCTCACGCCCCCGATCACCACGTCGTACCGCTTCCCGCTGACATTGCCCGCAACGGTCTTCACCATCTCCACGGCGGCCTTGCGCGCCTCCTCCCGAAGCGCGCCGTAGTTCTCCACATATCTCTCCACACCGCTTTCGATCTCCTTGACGGAATTGATGAATTCATCGTACCCGTCCTCGGTACTGCCGTTGAAAAAGCTGTTCTGGTATTCGTCTATGATCTCCGTCTGACGGTGGTCGATAACGAACCGCGTCTCCACATCCGGGAGCGTGACGGTATCGTCCCTGATCTCGGCCTTTCCCAGATCCACGGAAAAGACGATATTCCCTCTGAGCAGAGCCAACGCGGCAAAATTCTTTCCCACCTGGTTATCCACCGCCAGCGACACAGTGGCGGCAAGCACCTGGAGCTTTCCGTCTCCCAACTGCGCCCCCGTAAGTCCTGTGACCTCCGTCTCCCCGGCGGAGAGGCCCTTTTCCTTTCCCTCGCCGTATTTTTCCCTGTAATAGGGCACGCCCTCCACGGATCCGGCGAAGAAACCGGCGGCGTTTCCGGCCCCCTGGGCCGCTGCGGTGATGTTCTCCTTCATCTCCTCCGCGCCCGACACGGAGAGCCACACCAGCGCGATCCCGCCGATGAGCAGAAGCGAACAGACGGCGGCGGCGACAAGCGCTTTCAGATTCTTTCCGATATTCATCCCGCTCACCTCACTTATTCCCGCTCTTGACGATCCCGATCTTGGTATCCGTGCCATAGTACCCGGCCGGCACTGTGACGGTATATTCCGCCGTCCTGCCGTTGTCCGTCTCCACGGGCCCCGTCACCTGCAGATCTCCGGCCGTGACCCGATAGGCCGACTTGACCCGGATGACGATCTTGTCCCCTACCCTGAAGCTGTCCCCCAGCTCCACGGTCTTTTTGTCCACCTTCTCCAGCGGATCGCCGTTGACCGTAATCGACTTGACGATGCCGTCCCGGATAAGCCAGATGTATTCCTCGTTCGTCAGCGTCAGCTTGACATACTGCCTGAAAACCAGGGAGAAGCTCTCCGCCCCGTCCTTCGGCTCCTGCCGCCGAAAGGACACGACGCCGGCCTCGTCTTCCGAGATCTCCGGGGACGAGTTCGTCCTGTCGGGATAATAGGACTCCGCCACGGTACTGTAATCGTATCTCACCTCGTAGCCGGAGGCGGAACCGATCTTCACCCGCGCCGTATCGACCCGGTCCCCGTTTACGAGCCATTGCCCGCTCATGGCCTCCTTTTTCCCGGAGGAGGTGAACCTCTGGGCGGAGAGCGTAAGCACCCGGTCCTCATACCTGCCAAGGGGCAGGATGGACAGGGCCCTGATACCGTCAGACGGCACAACGCACACGAGTCCGTCGGAGGTTGCCCTCTGTTCGCTCACCTCCACCGTTCCGTCCGCCCCGATCGCGCGGATGCGAAAGCCGTCAAAGACGTATTTCCCCCCGGACTGTTCTCCCCTGACCGCCACGTCGGCGTAAATCGCCGTACCGTCGGGGATGACGGACCCGTCGCCCGCCACGGGTTTCGTCTTTTCCTTGTCGGAATAAAGGCGCACCGTCAGCCTGGAGTTTTCCCCCAGCGCGACCTTCACGCCCTCCGTCTTGCCCGCGGGCTTGTCCGCTTCCTCCAGAAGCTCCGCCGCGTCGCTGGAATATCCGCGGTATTCCCCGTCCGGCACCACCGTGCCCGCCTCCAGCGCCGCCTTGTAACGGATGTAATCCTCGTTTTCGTATATCCCGGACCGCTCGAGCGCCTTCTTCTCCATGGCCGCGGAACACCCCGTCAACGTCAGGAGCATGGCGAGCGCGAGGATCGCCAACCTCTTTTTTCCCATATCCTCACCCCTTTATCTGCTTTCGGGTCTATTTCTTCTCCCCGCCCTCGCACTCGGGCGCGAAGGCCGCCAGAAACGCGGGATCCGCCTTCTCCATGTTGACGATCCCGCCCTTTTCCGTGAGATAACAGTGCTGGCTCGTCCCCGTGGCCCGCAATTCCCCGGTTTCGGCGTCCCTGACCTCATAACGGAAGGCGCAGCGGAACTTCCCCATGCTCACAAGATGCACGTCGATGGCCACCGTGTCCGGGTAACGGACCGGCTTTTTGTACTCGCAGCCGATCCCGATGACCGGGCTCATGATCCCTTCCCGCTCCAACCGCTCATAGGGGTAACCCACCTGCTCCATGAACCAGGTGCGGGCCTCCTCAAAGTAACGGATGTAATTGGAGTGATGCACCACCCCCATCTTGTCCGTCTCGTAGTAGTTGACCCTGCGCAAATATGTTCTCATACCATGCCTCCGCGCGTTTTTTTGCCGTTCTGTCAAAAGAATAACATATATTCCCGAAAAAGGAAAGGGGCAAACCCATGTTCATACCAATATTTATTTAAAACCGGGCGGCAAGGTTTTTTCGCGCAAAATAATACTAATATCTATTTAAAAGGAGACACCGAGCGGCGAGGATTTTTCGTGTCAGGCAAGGAAGATGGCGCAGGGAATACTGTATGTATTCCCAAGGCGGCTGACGCAGCATGGCGCGAAAAAGACCGGCGCAAATGTCTTATTTTAATTAGATATTAGTATAAGAAAGACGGCGGGCTCACGCCCGCCTGTCATCCGCGATATTCCTCCCTCAGGATTCCCCGGTCCACGATATCCACACGCTCGCCGGACAGGAGCAGGCGGAAGGCGCGCCTGCGCGTCCCCTCTGTTTTCAGCCCGCACTTCTCCATGACCCTGGCCGATCCGATATTATCTGCGGCGTGGCTGCCGCTCACGCGGTAAAAACCCACCTCCTTGAAGCAGTACCGCAGCACCTCCCGGAAGGCCTCGGTCATAAGGCCCCGGCCCCACCAGCACCTGCCCATGCAGTAGCCCACGTTCCCGGTCTCCTGGTACTCGTCCACGTGCATGACGCTGATATCCCCGATCAGGACACGGCCCTCTTTCAGCACGATGGCCCAGTGATAGTTGTTGATCTCCCCGGCCTCCTCCGTCCAGGCGGACAGGAGCATACGGGTCACCGCGATATCCCCGTGGGGCCTCCAGGTCAGATATTTTGTCACCTCCGGGTCGTTCATCCAGTTTTCAAAGGCCTCCTCCGCGTCCGTCTCCCTCCACGGCCTCAATATGAGCCGCTCCGTCTCCAGGACCTTTGTACCTCTGTGTTCCATTGATCTGTCCTCCTCTTAAAAAAACGATTCGCGGATATTATACGACCCGATCGGCAAAAAATCAATCAACCGCGGGTTTGACATCCGCCGTCCCGGTCGCTTTTCGGTCAAAAAATTTTTTCAGGCTATCGCGCCGAGACGATCCCGGTGCTATAATAAAGGCGTCGAGCCGCCCGCCTGCACCGAACAGGCGGTAAACCACCCGGCGCAACCAAACGCAACCTCCCGTTGCGCGACCGTCACGCCGTGTGTATGGTGTTCCACCCCCGGTTGTGTTATCCTCGGGGTGAAAGGAGGAAATATGTCACTGTCAGAACAGCTCTACACACTCCGCCGCAGGAGCGGCCTGTCCCAGGAGCAGCTGGCCGAAAAGCTGGGCGTGTCCCGTCAGGCGGTATCCAAGTGGGAATCCGGCGCGTCCACCCCCGAGAGCGAAAAGCTCATCGCCATAAGCCGGTATTTTAATGTCACCGTCGATCACCTTATCAATGGGACGTCAGTCGAGCCGTCCCCGGCGGACTCTCCCGAAGGGAAAACGTCACATCCCCGCGCCCTCGCCGGCCTTATCATCTGCCTTGCGGGCGTCGCCGGTATCATCCTCTGGGGCCTTGTCACCGTCCTTTCCCCCGCCGCCTCAAACCGGCTAGGCGATTCCTCGGCCATCACCATCGACGGCCACGGGATCCTGCTCCTCCTCTGCGCGGCGGCACTGATCGCCGGCGCCGTTCTCCTGCTCCGGGATCACGGAAAAAAGTAAGGAGGTCAACATGAAAAATCTATCGAACGTATTCCTCATCCTCGCCGTATTCCTCGCCTGTGCCATGTGCTTTGTGGTGGGCTACGACTACGCGGACATGCTCTGGGGAGTCCGATACGGCGGCTACAGCGCCCCCGCCTGGACCGCCTTCCTTATCGTCATCCCCTATGCCCTGGCCATCGCCGTCTGCCTGATCCTGTCCCGCGCCTTCAGAAAACGCGTATGAACCCGAAAACCTCCCGGCCGCCGTCAAAAGCAGCCGGGAGGTTTTCTGATCCGATCCGCACGGCGCGGGCCGGCCGGTGTCCGGCCCCTGCGTCAGCCCGTCAGATTCCTCGCCGTATCCCGTGGGGTACCGGCCCTTTTCCCTCAAAAGAACGCGATACACACACAGTTGGGTCCCACATGGGTGCCGATGGTGGCGCCGATGGCGCTGACGGGCAGCTCGCGCCCCGCGTATATATCGGCGTTGTCGGCCATGTATTTTCTCAGGATATCGTCGTTGAGCCCCGTGTAGCCTATGGCGTAGGGCATGTCGAAGTTGACGCCGCCGGTCTTTTCCATGAGCTTACGCAAAAGGTTGTTCCCGTTTTTCGACCCTCTGGCCTTGCCGACCAACGTCACCTCGCCGTCAATGACGCTGACCACGGGCTTGATGGACAAAAGCTCCCCCGCGAAGGCCACCGTGGGCGAGATCCGTCCGCCTTTTTTGAGATATTCGAGAGTATCCAACAGCGCCAGAACGTGGACGTTTTTCGCCTCGTCATTGAGGATCTTCCCGATCTGAGCGGCGCTCAGGCCCCGCTCCCGCAGACGCAGCGCCAGCTTCACCAGCACCAGCTCACCCATGCTGACGTTTTGGGTGTCCGCCACGGCCACCTTGTCCCCGAACTCCTCCGCCGCGGCCAGGGCGTTCTGGTAAGAACCGGAAAACTTGGAGCCGATGACCACGCATACCGCCTCGTCCCCGGCCTCCACGGCGTTTCTGAACACCTCGCCGTAGGTGTAGGGCGTGATCTGGCTGGTGTGGGGCAGCTCGTCGGACTCGATGAGCTTCAGGTAAAACTCCCGAGGGGTCAGGTCCACGCCGTCGATATACTCCTCGCTCCCGAAGGTCACGGTTATGGGCAAAAGCTCCACATTGAGCCGCCCCGCCTCCTCCCGCGTCATATCACAGCCGGAATCCGCGATGATTCGTACCATTTGCAATCTCCTTATCTCACTTGTCCGTCTCCCCGGACGACATATTTGTACGTGGTCAGCTCCCGCAGGCCCACCGGGCCCCGGGCGTGGAGCTTCTGGGTGGAGATGCCCATCTCGCACCCCAGGCCAAACTCCCCGCCGTCGGTAAAGCGCGTGGAGGCGTTGACGTACACCGCCGCGCTGTCCACCCCTCGGACGAACTTCTCCTGATTCTCCGCGTTTTCCGAAACGATGGCCTCGGAGTGGCGAGTGGAGTGGGCGGCGATGTGGGCGACGGCTTCCTCCACGCTGTCCACCACGCCCACCGCCAGAATGTAGTCCAGAAACTCCGTGTCAAAGTCCCGCTCCCCCGCCGCCTTTCCGGGGATGATCCCGGCCGCGCGGGGATCCAGCCTCAGCTCCACCGGCCGCCTGCCCCCCGAGGCCCGGTCGTCCACAAGGGCCTTTTTCAGCATTGGAAGGAATCGCGCGGCCACCGCCTGATGCACCAGGCACACCTCCTCCGCGTTGCACACAGAGGGCCGGCTGGTCTTGGCGTTGACGATGATCCTCACGGCCTTCTCAAGGTCGGCAAACTCGTCCACATAGACGTGACAGATGCCCGTGCCCGTCTCCAGGCAGGGCACCGTGGCGTTCTCCACGCAGGCCCGGATGAGCCCCGCGCCGCCCCGTGGGATGAGCAGGTCCACATAACCCGTCGCCGTCATCAATTCATTCGCGGAAGCGCGGGTCGTATCCTCCACCAAGTTTACATAATCTTCACAAAGGCCCACCCGCCTCAGGCCGCGGCGCAGGGCGGAGGTCACCGCGTCGGCGCTGCGCCAGGCCTCCTTGCCGGAGCGGAGGACGCAGACGTTGCCGGACTTGAAGGCCAGCACGGCCGCGTCGCTGGTCACGTTGGGCCGGGACTCGTAGATGATGGCGATGACGCCCAGGGGCACGGAAACCTTCTCGATCTTCAGCCCGTTGGGCCGCGTCACGCTTTCCAGCACGCACCCCACCGGGTCGGGCAGCTTCGCCACGTCCCGCATCCCCTTCGCCATAGCTCTGATCCGGTCCCCGCTCAGCCGGAGCCTGTCCAGCATCACCTCGGAGATATGGCCTTTCGCGGCGTCCATATCCCTGGCGTTGGCCTCCAGGATCGCCTCCGCAGAAGTCTCCAATTCCTTCGCCATCGCCTCGATGGCCCCGTTTTTCCGCTCCGTGGACAGGCCGGAGAGCGACGGTGCCGCCGCCTTTGCCCGCTTCAGAATATCCAGTGTAGTCATATATGCCTCCCTATGAATCGTGTCCCCACGCCGCGGCCCTCCACGGCGTCGTAGAGCCGCTCGGGTCTGCTGCCGTTCATGATGATCATGTCAACGCCCGCCTCCGTTGCCAGGAATGCCGCGTGGAGCTTGGTTTTCATGCCGCCGGTGCCCAGAGCGCTGCCGGAGCCGCCGGCCAGCTCATAGACAGCCGGGGTCAGCTCCCGGACCGTTTCGATGATCTCGGCCCGTTCGTCCCTGCGTGGGTCGGCGGTATAGAGGCCGTCGATGTCGCTCAGGAGGATGAGCAGGTCCGCCTCCACGCTGGTGGCCACCACTGCGGCCAGGGTGTCGTTGTCGCCGATAACGATCTCCTCCGTGGCCACGGTATCGTTCTCGTTGACCACGGGCACGGCGCCGATCTCCAGGAGCCGGAGCATAGTGTTTTTGAAATTCTCATGCCGCCGCTCATCCTCGATATCCGCCGCCGTCAGTAAGATCTGGGCCACGGTGTGGGAGTATTCGGAAAAGAGCTTGTCGTAGGTGTACATCAGCTCACACTGGCCCACCGCCGCGGCCGCCTGCTTGCCGGGAATGTCGTCCGGGCGCTTTGAAAGCCCCAGCTTCCCCACGCCCATGGCGATGGCCCCGGAGGAGACGAAGATCACCTCGTGCCCCGCGTTTTTAAGGTCGCTGAGTACCCGTACCAGCGTCTCCACCCGCCGCAGGTTCATTCTTCCGGTGGGGTATGAGAGCGTGGACGAGCCCACCTTGACAACGATTCTCATACTGTATTCCCTCTTTATTGAACTATCTTTCTAAATCTTTCGACTTCAAAAGGGGGCCGGCGCGTGTCCGGCCCGGGTCTTTATTTTCTCGGTACGATGTGGTCCCTGTCCTTCCAGATGTGCCCCTCCGGCACCACGCCCCGGACACAGCTCGTGGGATAGACGGAGACGCCCCTCCCCAGCACCGTGCCGGGATTCAGGACGCTGTTGCAGCCCACCTCCACGAAGTCGCCCAGGACGGCGCCGAATTTCTTCCGGCCCGTCTCGATCCGCTCGTCCCCGTTCTTCACCGCCACGGGGGTCTTGTCGGACTTCACATTGGAGGTGATGGACCCGGCGCCCATGTGGGACCTGTAGCCCAGGATGGAGTCGCCCACGTAGTTGTAGTGGGGGGTCTGGACGTTGTCGAAGAGAATGACGTTTTTCAGCTCCACGGAGTTTCCCACCACGCAGTTGTCCCCCACGATGGCGTTTCCCCGGATGAAGGCGCAGTGGCGCACCTCTGTCTTATGTCCGATGATGCAGGGCCCGGCGATCCACGCCGTGGGATAGACTAGGGCGTCACGGGCGATCCATATATTCTCCCCGCGCTTTTCATACTCCTCCGCGGGAAGGCTCTCCCCCAACTCCACGCACCATTTACCTATGCTGTCCAGGGCCTGCCAGGGGTATTCGCACCCGGCAAGGCGCCCCCCCGCCATGGAATGGCTCAGGTCCAGAAGCTCCGAAGTTTTATACATTTTCGATATACCCCTTTTTCTCCATGGCCCCGACGATGATATCGATGGCCCGGTTGCACTCGTCCTCCGTGGGCGCCTCCACCATGACACGAACCAGCGGCTCGGTCCCGCTGGCCCGGAGCAGCACCCGCCCGTTGCTTCCAAGCGCCTCCCTGGCGCTTTGCTCGGCCTGGCGAACGTCAGGGTCCGCCAGCGCGGCGGTTTTGTCCGCCACCTTCACGTTTCTCAGCACCTGGGGGTAGATCTTCACGGGCTCGGCAAGCTTTGAGAGGGGGATCTTCTTATCCAGCATCGCCTGCATGAGCTTGATGGCCGTCAGGACACCGTCGCCGGTGGTGGCGTATTTGGCGAAGATGATGTGCCCCGACTGCTCGCCGCCGATGCGGTTGCCGGTCCGGCGCATGTTCTCCCAGACGTACTTGTCGCCCACATCGGTAATCTCATAGCCGATGCCGGACTCGTCCAGGGCCTTGTACAGCCCCAGGTTGCTCATGACGGTGGTGACCACCCTGGTGCCCTCCAGCTTGCCCCGC